>JBBQXV010000166.1:0-20966 GCA_038209335.1 Polyangiales bacterium
CGCTCGCTTCGATCCCATCGCGCGCCGATGCACGGCTTCAGCGCGCGTCGCTGCAGCACCGCACGCCCGTCGAATAGTCGAGGTACACCTTCGGATGCGCGGTGATCACCGAGTCGCAGCCATTGCGCGTGGCGCGAGCGAAGAAGCCGCCCGCGAATGCGCCCTTCGCGTCGTCGATCCACTCGTCGAGGTTGCCGACGAGGTCATACACGGCGTCCGCGCCCCAGCGACTTCGGCATGCGACCGTCGCGCCGGACACACGAAGCAACGCGCCGTCCGCTCCGACCGTGCGATCGAGCCGCGGATCCAAGTGACCCATCGATGCATTGTCGTGAAGCAGCGCCGCGGGGTGATCGTCGCGGTGCACATTGCACGCGCCGTCGACGTAGGTCGCGCCGTAGGGGAACGCGGTGTCGTCCTCGCCGCGGCACGCGGTGCGGAACTCGTCGCGTGTGCACAAACGCTTGCCCGCGGAGGCGCACGCGGCCTCCGCGACGAGGCCTTGCACGTAACCGTTGGGGCGCGCGCCGCGACGCACGACCGCGACAGGTGACGGCGTGACGCCGCGTTGCCACGCGGGGACGAACGGGAGCGGGAACGCGCGTGCGTGAACGCTCCCCCAGCGTTCGCGGCCGGTCGACCAGTCGGCGAGCGCGTGGTCGAAGAAGATCGGCGTCGCTGCGAAGTCGGGAGAGAGCGGCTCGCCCGTCGAGGCTTCCACGAGCGCGGCTTCGTAGCGATCGATGCAGTAGCGACCGGCGATCGAGACCATATCGGCGCTGCACGGAGGCGTGCGCGATCCGACGAGCCTCGTGACGATCGACGCGAGCGACAAAGCGCGCGGCTCGACGACGTGCGATGCGTGCGCGCGTGTCGCGCGAGACGCGGGCGCGGTGGGGACGGAGACGACGGCAACCTCCGCGATCGCGCCGAGGCCGCGCGTCGCGCTTCCAAACCAGCGGAGCGTTCCGTCGGCGGCCCAGGTGACGTCGCCGATCGTGCACGTACCTTCCACCGCGAGCTCCGGAACGCGAACGAACGCGCCGGGCGACGGTGTCGGCACGACGATGCGCGCGGGCTCGCCGTCCACGCAGATCGCGGACGCTGATTCGGTTGGCCACTCGGCGGCGCCGATCTCGTGCGCATCGTCGTCGAGCCACGCGACGCGCCGCCGCGCGATGTCCGCGAGCAGCGCGCCGCCCGCGGGGAGCGCGACGAGGCGCACCCCCTCCCCTTCCGCGATCGCGATCGACGTCGCGACGGGCGACGACGCGCGGCCGTCCGCGTCGACGACGAACGCGGCGACGCGCTTCGCGTTCCCGGCCGTAGGCCCGGCGACGATCGCCCCGCCGCGCCGGCGATCGACGGCGTCGAAGCCGACGCGCACGGGCGACGCGGCGCCGGCTTCGAGGAGCTCGATCGCGCCCGTGGGTCGAAGCGCGGTGACGCGCCACCCGCCGCTCGCGATTTCGAGGAAGAGGCCGCGCGTCGCTCCGCCGACGAGCACCGTCGCGTCCGCGTGCGCGCGACCCGCGAGCACGTCGGTGACGAGCGGCTCGGGCGCGACACGCACGACGTCGCCGCGCGCGATCCACCATGTGTCGGCGATGCGCGCCGCGCGATGACGCTCGGCCACGGGCGGATCGATCGCGCGCACCGCGGCGCGTGCGTTCGCGTCGAGCCGCGTGAGCAGCGCGTCCGGAAGCGGCGTCGTCGCGCCGCGCGGGTCGAGGCGGTGCAGGCGTCCCGCGGCGTATGCGATCCCTTCGCCGTCGCGCGCGATCGCTCCCCACACGACGCGCGCACGCGTCGCGGCGAACGGCGCGCGCTCGTCGCGAAGGACACCGGTCGCGCGGTCCGCCGATCGGAGCGCGCCATCGGCCGCGACGAACCACGCGCGATCGCCGACCCACGCGACGAGCGGACCGTCGGTGCGTGACTGACCCGGCGCGCGGCGCGGCTCTGCGGCGACGAGCGCATCGAGCTTCGTGTCCGCGTCGTAGTCCGCTGCGCCGCGGATCGCGAGGCCGTACGGATCGAGCGCGCATCCCTTCGCCGAGGTCACCGCGTTGCCGAGCGTCGGCTCGACGCGGATCGCTTCGCACGGCGCGGCGCGCCCCGCCGACGTGACGAGCACCGACGCCGCGTCGCCCGCGACGAGCCGCGGCGCGCGCGTCCCCGCGAGCCCGCCGTATTCGAGATCGCTCGCGTGGAGCGCACGACGGCTCGCCGGATCGAACGTCCCGTCGGCGCGCAACGTCGCGACGCCGATGCGCGCGCTCCCGAGGCGCGATTTGGTTCGGCGCGTCGGCGCGGTCTCGTAGAAGAGGAGATCGATCGCGCCTGGGCGGGCGGCGGCGTCGATGACCGCCATCCCATCGAGCGGTCGCTCGAAGCGGAGGCCCGTCGCGGTCGGCGTAGGGTCGATGTCGCCCGCGAGCGACGCCCAACGAATCTGCACGTCGATCTTCGCGCGCCGCTTCGGCGCAGGCGCGGCGACGTCGAGCTCGATCATCGCGAGACGATCGCCCAGAGGCAACACGATCGTCGGCGCGATCTCCGCGCAACCGCGTCGCTCCGGTTGCTCGGCGGCGGCGCGAAATGCGACGACGCAGACGCGATGACCGTTCGACGTGACGACGGTCGCGCCGCCATCGGGCGCGTCGAACGCCGCGACGATGCGCTCGTCGACGAACCGGAGCAGCGGTCCGTGCGATCCGCTCGCGCCATCGATCCGTCGCACCCACGCCGTTCGCTCGCCTGCGATCTGCGACACCGCGAAGAGCGCGCGGCCGCCCGGCGCCGCGTGCAACGTCATCGCCGGCGTCTCCGCGATCGCGCCGAGCGCGCGCCTTCCGCGGAGATCGCTCTCCACCGACGCAGCGCTCGCCGACGGTGTCGCACGCGCCGTCGATCCGCTCGGCGACGTCGCCACACGCGACACCGGCGAAGGCGCGCCTCCAACACACGCCGCCGCGAGCGCGCACGCGACGGCCGCGAAGGCTGCGGTGCGCGGCAGGGACGACATCGGGGCCGGAGGATAGCTCGACGCAAACGCAAACGAGCGCTAGAAGGCCGGTTCCCGTGCCTCGCGCCCTCCTCCGTCAGCTCGCGCCGCTCTCGGCGCTCTCCGCATTCGTCGCGCTCGTTGCGTGCGGCGCGCCGGCGCCGATCGTCGGGACGCACGCGCAGTCACCGGTCGTCGCGCCGAGCGCCTCGTCATCGGCACCGCTCGCGTCGGCGTCCGCGTCTGCCTCATCGCCCGCGCCGGAGACCGAGCCGTGCGTCGACACGCCGACCGCGACCGCGACCGACGACAAGTCCACGCCAAGCGAAGACGGCGCCGACACGCTCGACGACGGCTTCGAGCCGCCGCCCGGCAACGACGGCGCGACCGCGACCGCCACGCCCGTCGACGCGCTCTCCGACGCCGAGCTCGACGCGAAGCTGCAGAAGGATCCCGCGTCGCTCGGCACGATGTCGCTGGGAGGCATCCACTCGGGCATGCTGCTCTACGGAATGCAGATGCCGCCGGGCGCGCAGTGGGAGCTCGTCAACGCTTCCACGTCGTGGGGCGCGCGCGAGACGATCGACGCGCTCACGCGCTGCATCGACAAAGTGAACACGCAGTTTCCGGACACGCCCAAGATCTTCATCGGCGACATCAGCCCGAAGAAGGGCGGCTTCTTTCCGCCGCACGTCAGCCACCAGAGCGGACGCGACGTCGACATCAGCTACTACCTCACGAAGGATCACCGCTGGTACCAGACGGCCAACGCGTCGAACCTGGATCTCCCGCGCAGCTGGGCGTTCGTCCGCGCGCTCGTGACGGAGACGGATCTCGAGCTCTTGCTCATGGACATCCGCGTGCAGAAGCTCATCAAGAACTACGCGCTGTCGATTGGCGAGGACGCGGCGTGGCTCGACGCGGTGTTCCAATACGGCGCGAAGAACCCGCGACCGCTCGTCTTCCACGTGCCGGGGCACGCGTCGCACTTGCACATTCGCTTCTACACGCCGGCGTCGCGCGAGCTCGGGCGGCGGGCGTATCCGTTCTTGCTCAAGCGAAAGATCATCAAGCCGCCGACGTACTTCACCGAGCACGTCGCGACGAAGGGCGAGACGCTGGCGCACATGGCGGTGCGGTTTCGCACGTCGATCGACGCGATCAAGAAAGCGAACAAGATGCCGAACAGCATCGTCGTTCGCGGCAAGACGTACCGCATCCCGAAGAGCGGAGGCATCGAGCGACCGGCGGCGAAGATAGCGATCCCGCCGCGACGGTTGCCGCCCGCGAAGGCGATCGCCGCGACGCAACGTGCGCCCGTACGCGAAGACCCGTGCAAGCGCGCGGCGCGCTGAGCATGTTGCGCGCCTCATTCGCGGTCGCCGCGCTCGCGCTCGCGTGCGGCGGTGGCAATACCGCTCCCGTTCGCGATCCCGCGACGCTCGCAGCCGGCGACGCGACGCCGAACGCGCTGGACGCGGGCGTGAGCGCGCCGACCGATGCGGGCGCGAGCGCTGCCGTCGACGCGAGCTCGGCGACCGTCGCGAAGTCGCCGTGCGTCTTCGCGGACGTCACGGTTCGCCCGCTCCTCGCGGATTGCAGCGAGAGACCCGCGGCGAAGGACCTCGCTCAGGCGTCGGACGTCGACGTGAAGCTCGTCGGGCCGACGTCACGTGTCGCGCCGGGCGCGTCGGTCGCGCTCGAGCTTCGCTACACGAACGCGACGTCGGCGCCGCTTCGCTTGCGCTTCGATCGCGGGCTCCACGTCGCGATCGCCACGATCGATCCGAAGGGCGCGCAGATCGATCCGCCGCCAGGCTCGCCGCAAATCATCCCCGATCCGGCATGCACTCCGACGACGTGCCCGACGATGACGGAGGGAATCGTCGTCCTCGCGCCCGGAGGCGTCGTGCGCGTGCCGATCATTTGGGTCGCCGAGAAGAAGAAGTGGCCGCCTCCGGCGCGGCTTCCGTGCTGCACGGTCTCGCCCGGACCGATCATCGGCGCCGGGCCGCTCGCATCGGGCAAGTACACGGTGCGCGCGTCGGGGCCGCTCTTCGCGGAAGTCGACGTGGCAGAGACCGTCATCGAGATCGCGAAGTGAGTCCGGCTCGGCGGCCATTGGCTATGCTGTCGCGCCGATGACCGCCCCGCTCGACACCGACGTCGCGATCGAGACGCCGGAGCACATCGTCTTTCGTCATCGCGTCGCCGGACCTGCGCGGCGGTTCTTCGCCTACCTCTTCGACTTGCTCGCGTGCCTCGCGGTGCTCTTCGTCGTGCTGATCATCGTATCGATCGCAGGCGCGGGCGCAGGCAGCGTCGAAGAGGCGATGTCCGGCGCGATGGGGTTCGGAGTCGGACTCTTGCTCCTCTTGCTGTTCGCGTCGCAGTGGCTCTACTTCGCAGTGCTCGAAGGGTGGAAGGGCATCACGCTCGGCAAGAAGATGTTCGGGCTTCGCGTCGTCACGACGCAGGGGCGCCCGATCGGATGGCGCGCCGCCGCGCTCCGCAACATTCTCCGCTTCGCCGACGCGCTTCCGGTCACGCTCGCGGGTGGGCCCGGCGCGCTCCTCTTCGGTGGGCTCGCGTCGGTCGTCGGCGGCGTGTCGATGGCGTTGACGTCGCGTTTCCAACGCCTCGGCGATCTCGTCGCGGGAACGATGGTGATCATTCCGGAGCGCGCAACCGCGACCACGCCGCTCGTACTCTCGCCGCCCGCGAGCGCCGAAGAGCTCTCGACGTTGCCGCTCGACGTCACGCTCGACGCCGACGAGCGCCTCGCGATCGAGCTCTTCCTCCGTCGCCGCCATCGCCTCGGACGCGCGCGCGAGCTCGAGCTCGCGAACATGATCGCGCCGCAGCTCTCGCGTCGCTTCGGCTTCCGCGGCCGGGATCCGTCGCGCACGCTCGCGCTACTCTACGACCGCGCGGCGAACGCGGGGCGTGACGAGGCCCCCGTCTCGTCGCGAGGAGCGCAGTCATGGCGCTGACGACATCGGCCGTGACCGAGGCGGCATTCGCCGAGCATCGCCAGCGCGACTGGTCGGAGCTCGAAGCGCTGACGCACACGTTCACCAACCGCGGCGTGCGCAAGCTCTCGGCGATCGAGGTCGCGCGCGTCCCACCGCTCTACCGCGACGTCTGCGCGGATCTCGCGCGCGCGCAGGCCGCACGCTACTCGGCGCCGCTCGTCGCGTACTTGCACGGCCTGACCGCTGCGGGTCACGCCGTGCTCTACGGCGCGCACGCGAAACGTCGCGCCCGCGCGTCGCGCACGCTCGTCGACGTGCTCGAAGCCTTCCCGCGCGCCGTGCGTCGTCACAAGTGGCCGGTGCTCCTGGCGACCGCGCTCTTCTTCCTCCCGTTCGCCGCGGGGATCTTCGCGGCGCTCGCCGATCCGCAGCTCGCGTTCCGAATCGTTCCCGAGGCAACGCTCCGTCCGCTCACCGAGGCCTACGCCAAGGGCTTCGACGACGGACGCGCCGCCGGACAAGACGCGGTCATGGCCGGCTTCTACGTGAACAACAACGTCGGCATCGCGCTCCGCTGCTTCGCGCTCGGGATCCTCGGCGGGATCGGCAGCGCATTTTACCTCGTGCAGAACGGCCTCTCGATCGGCCTCATCCTCGGCTACGTCGCGTCGCAAGGCGCGGGCGACAACATCGTCACGTTCGTGGTCGGTCACGGCTCGCTCGAGCTCGGCGCGATCGTCCTCGCAGGCGGCGCGGGGCTCGCGATGGGTTGGTCGGTCGTCGCGCCCGGCGACAAGACGCGCGTCGCGTCGCTCCAAGCGGTCGCGCGCGACGTCGTCGTGATCGTCTTCGGCGCCGCGGTCATGCTTCTGATGGCGGCAGGCGTCGAAGCGTTCTGGTCGGGCTCGAGCGCGCTCGCGATCGTGAAGCGCAGCGTCGGCGTCGCGATGTTCGTCTCGGTGATGGCGTACATGCTCCTCGTCGGACGTGGGACGCGCGAGCCCGAGGAGCCGCCGTGGACCTGAAGCAAGCGCGCGTCACGTTGCGCGAGCGGTCGCTGCTCGACGTGCTGGATCTGGCGATCCTATTTCTGTCGGCGAACAAAGGCGTCTACGCGCGGACGATGCTCGCGGTGCTCGTGCCGTGCTTCGCCGCGACGTGGGCGATGGCGCTGTGGGCAGGCTGGGGATGGGGCTGGGCGACGGCGATCGTCCTCGCGATCGGCGCGCAGGCTCCGTTCACGGCGCTCGCGTCGCGCCTCGTCTTCGCCGACGACGTGCGGGCGCGCGATGCGTTGAAGCTCGCGCTCAAGGCGTCGCCGCGGATCGTCATCGCGCGCGTCGCGCAGGTCATCGCGATCGCCGCGAGCGCCGCGATGCTCCTCGTGCCGGCGATCTACGTCGGCGGCGTGACGCTCTTCGTCGGCGAGGTCGCGCTGCTCGAGGGCGCCACAGTCGGTCGCGCCTTCGGACGCGCGCAACGCATCGCGGGCGCGCAGCTCGGCGACGCGGTCTTCGGCGCGATCGTCCTCGGCGCGCTCCCGTGGGCCGGCGCGATCCTCACCGACATCGCCGGCCGCGTCGTCGTCCACGAGCTGCTCGAGATCGTCTCTCCCGCGCCTCTCTTCGCCGAAGGCGGAAGCGCGCTCGCCCTCGCCGGCTTCTGGCTCGCGATCCCCTTCGCCGCGAGCGCGCGCTTCCTCTTCTACATCGGCTTTCGCACGCGGAGCGAAGGCTGGGACATCCAGACGAGGTTCGCCGCGATCGCAGCGCGCGCGACGACCGACGATGCGGCGCCCGTGTCGTTCCGCGCGCCGCCGATGAAGCGGGTCGGGACGTAGGAGCGCTGCGCGCTGACGAGGCGACCGTCGTGCGCTACCGTCGCGCCATGAACGAGAGCTGCTTCGTGGTGGGTGTCGGTCCTGGGCTCGGCGCGGCGATCGCGCGAAGGTTCGCGCGCGGTGGTTTCTCGATCGGCCTCGTGTCGCGCTCGGAGAAATCGACGGCGCCGGTCGCCGCGCAGATCGCCGCGGCCGGTGGGAAGTCCGCATCCGCGCACGCGGACGTCGGCGACGAAGCGTCACTCAACGCCGCGATCGCGACGCTCACGACCGCACTCGGTGCCCCTTCGGTGCTCGTCTACAACGCCAGCGGCTACGGGATCGCGAGCTTCCTCGACATCACCGTGAAGGACTTCGAGACGAGCTTTCGCACGAGCTGCGTCGGCGCGGTCATCGCCGCGAAGGCGGTCCTCCCGTCGATGGTCGCGCGCGGCGCGGGAACGCTCCTCTTCACGGGTGCGACGGCGTCGGTGCGCGGCAGCGCGCGCTTCGCGCCGTTCGCTGCCGGCAAGTTCGCGCTCCGCGCCGTGGCGCAGTCGATCGCGCGCGAGTTCGGACCGAAGGGCGTGCACGCGGCCCACGTGATCATCGACGGCCAGGTCGACTCCGAAGCCGCACGCGCGCGCGGCGCGTCGAACGTGCTCGCGCCGGACGACGTCGCCGAGACGTACTTCCAACTTCAGGCGCAAGGAAAGAGCGCGTGGGCGCAGGAGATCGATCTCCGTCCCTCCGCCGAAAAGTTCTAGGCGTCGACACGATCACGAAACGCGAACTGTGTTAGCAGTCCGCCTCGCGTGATCTGGCTCGTCAAGTTCGCGATGTGCACGATGATGCCGCGGAGCGACGCGCTCCCAGGCATCGCCGACACCGACGTCGACGGCTTTCTTCGCCGCATGAAGAAGGAGGCCGATCCGCTCTATTGGCTCGGCCTCGTCGTCGGCGGGATCGTCTTCGCGCTCTCGCCGCTCCTCACGGTCTACTTGCCGGTGCCTGCGTTCTTTCTCCCGAAGGGCCTGCTGACCCGTCACACGGAGCGCATCCTCGCGCATCGCATCTACATGTTCCGCCAAGCGGTGTTCCTCGTGCGCCTCTCCGCGGGCATGTGTTGGGGCGCCGACGACAAAGTGCGCGCGCACTTCGCGCTCGCTCCGTATCCGCCGCAGCCGGGGACGTTTCGGCAGTCATGACGCACGTGAGCTTTCGTCCGCGCGGCGAGGACGTCGAGATGGAAGCGGACTACGTCGTCGTCGGGAGCGGCGCAGGCGGCGCGACGGCGGCGGTCACGCTCGCGCGCGGCGGCGAGAAGGTCGCGATCGTCGAAGCGGGACCGTGGCGCGATCCCGAGGACTACCCGTCGTCGATCTACGGAACGATGCGCGACATGGTCGACGCATGGGGATCGAGCTTCACGCGCGGACGCGCGTACTGGCCGATCATCCAAGGCTCGCTCGTCGGCGGCACCACCGTCATCAACTCCGCGATTGGCGTCCGCACGCCGGCCGACATCTTCGAGCAGTGGGAGCGCGAGCACGGCGTCGGCGGACGCGACATGGCCGACGCGTTCGGCCGCATCCAAGACGAGCTCGAGCGGGAGCTCTCGTGGGGAGAAGCGCCGCCCGCGTCGCGTGGTCGCTCGAACCTCCTCGCGATGCAAGGCGCCGAGAAGGTCGGCTACGCGAGCTACTACATGAAGCGCTACGTGAAGGACTGCCTCGGACACGGCGAGTGCTTCCAAGGATGCCGCGCGGATCGCAAACAAAGCCTCAACCGGAACTTCGTCCCCGAGACGATCACACGCGGAGGCAGCGTGCTGTCGTGCGCGCCGGTCGCGCGCGTCGTGCTCGAAGGGCAGCGCGCGGTCGGCGTGACGGGGCGCTTCCGTCATCCGCAGACGCGGCAGAAGGGGGCTGACTTCTCGGTGCGCGCGAAGAAGGGCGTGCTCGTCGCCGCGTCGGTCACGCGCTCGCCGATCCTCCTGAAGAACTCGGGCATCAAGAACAAGATGCTCGGGAAAAACTTTCGCGCGCACCCGGGCACGCCGATCTTCGGCGCGTACGACGAGCCGATCGACATGGGGATCGGCGCTACGCAAGGTTGGGCGTCGACGGCGTTCCGCGAGAAGCCGGGCTTCAAGCTCGAGACGCTGAGCCTCCCGATCGACATGCTCTCGGGACGCCTGACCGGCAGCGGCCAAGTGCTCATGGAGCGGCTGAAGGAGTTTCGTCACCTCGCGATGTGGGTGCAGGCGAGCCGCGCGGAGACGGTCGGCGAGATCAAGACGACCTTCGACGGCAAACCCGCCGTCCACTACACGCTCGATCGCGCCGACATGCTCCGCTTCCGCGAAGCGAATCATCTGATCGCGAAGACGCACGTTGCGGCCGGCGCGCGCGCGGTCATCCCGTCGATCTTCGGGATGCCGTACAAGCTCGAGGCGAACGAGATCGACAAACTGAAGGACGCGCCGCTCGATCCGCGCGCGTACGTCGCGATCCTGAGTCACCTCTTCGGCGGATGCGTGATGGGAAAAGATCCCGCGCGCTCGGTGTGCGACGGCGACGGGCGCGTGCACGGGTACGAGCGGCTGTACATCGCCGACGCGTCGGCCATCCCGACGAACCTCGGCGTGAACCCACAGCACACGATCATGGCGCTCGCGCGGTTGTGGGCCGAGCGCATCCTCACTTCAGCGTGATGCGCGTCCCGAGCTCGGTCGCGAGCCGGTGAAAGTCGCTCCCGCGTTGAACGAAGCGGACGTCGGCGCGAAGCGTGTTCGGATCGATCAGCTGCGCGAACGGCACGTAGCGGAGCTCGAGCTGACCCGAGGTGCTGACCATCACGCCGTCGAGCCCGTTCTCGACGAGCGCGCGGAACGCGCCGAGGCCGAGCTGACTCCCGAGGACGACGTCGAACGCATGCGGCGGCGCGCACCGTGACTCGTAGCCGTGCTGCACGCCCGTGAGCTTCTTCGGCCGACCGGTGCGCGCTTCGTACTTCTCGGAGGCGAGCTTCGCGACGAGCTTTCCGATGTCGATCTTTCCGAGCGAGACGTGCCCGTGCTCGTCGCGCGGAATGTTGCGGAGGTACGCGTCCGGGAGCATCTCGGCGAGCCCCTCGGCGAGCACGACGGTGCCGTAGAGCTTGCCGCGCCGTTCGCGCGACGCGATCAGATCGACGACGAGATCCGCGAGCCGATCGATCGACAGCTTCGTCGCCGTGCGCGTCTCGCCCGTCACCGGATCGGTCACCTTCTCTTCGATCGCGAGATCGCCGACCACGTCCTCGACGCCGACGACGAGGTGCGCTTCGCCGGAGATCGCGACGCCGTACGCGAGCCAGCCTGCCTTGCGGCCCATCGTCTCGACGATGAAGTAGCTGTTCGTCGCCATCGCGTCGGCGCGCAGGTTCAAGAGCTCGTGCGACATGACGTCGACCGCCGTGAAGAACCCGAACGTGAAATCGATCCCGCGGTAGTCGTTGTCGATCGTCTTGGGGACGTGGACGATGCGCACGCGCCGCGCGTCCTTCGGCAATCGGTTTTGGAATTCGTAGAAGCAGTTCGCGGTGCGGAGCGTGTCGTCGCCGCCGATCGACACGAGCGCGTCGACGTCGAGATCGACGAGCGCTTCGTGGACGCGCCGCAGGCGATCGGTCTTCACCGGATCGTCGAGATCTTTGACGGAGACGACGGCCTTGCCCGGGTTCGCGCGTCCGGTCCCGACGAAGACGCCGCGCGCGTTGCGCAGTCCCCAGAGATCGCGATCTTCGAAGAGGTGGTAGTGCTTCTCGGCGACGAGCGGACCGCTCGCGCGATCGTAGAGCTCGAGACCGGTGTACCCGTTCATGATGCCGAGCACCTCGCGGCCGCTTCGCCGAAACGTCCCGGCCGCCGCAGCGATGACCGCGTTCGAAGCGGGCGCAGGGCCGCCCGAGAAGAGAATGCCGACTCGCTTGATGTCTCGTTGCTGGATCGAAGGTTCCAAGGTCGCCTCGGAGCAAGGCGTACCACTGTTCGCGTCGCGTGACGCGCTTCAGCGTTTGCGTCGCCGACGACGCGCGACGATCGCAACGCCGATCACCGCGCCGCCCGCGAGCCACGCGTCACCCGCATCGCCACCCGCGCGGCATCCCGCGCACCCACCGCTCTTCGGCGCGCTCGTCATCGGCGGTGCGACCATGACGACGCCCGGAGGCAGCGGCTCGGTGAGAAACGCCGCGAGCTGCGCGCCGCGCGGCGCCATGCCGATGTTCGTCGCGGCGATCGGCGACGCGCCGCGCGCGCTCGAGGGAGGTCCGCCCCATCGACCGCGTTGCGGTTTCTCGCACGTCACCGCGCCCGTCCACGGATGGCGCACGACGTACCGCCCTTGAAACGCGCTGTCTTGCGATCGCGAAGGCTGCGCCGTCTTCTCGCCCAGCTCGCCATTCGATTTCGGTACGCCGCGCCCCCCTTCGATCGGACCCGCGGCGCGAAAATGCAGATCGTCGCCGAGCGCGTCCTTCGTGTAGCGCGCGTGAAGGCGCGTGACGACGAAGCCGTCGCGGCTCTCATCACCCTTCAGCACGACGTCTCCACCGAGCGCGTCGATGTCGCTCGGCTCGAGCGGCGGCGTCGGGCACGGATCGCACGACGCGGTCTGCCACGCGTACTCGGTGACGACCGCGCGCGGTCGCCCGGCGATCGCTCCGTCGAAGAGCCCGGCGTAGAACGCGCCGAACTGATCGCGCGCCGCTTCGTTGACGCCGAGGTTCGTCGGGATCGCGACGTTGTCGTAGTTCGACACCTCGTAACGTTGGTTCTTCGCGAGGATGTTGACGATGAGATCTTGCGTCCCCGCCGAGCTGAGGAGGCCGAGCCGCACCGGCAACATGAAATCCGGCGTGTCGTAGTGAAAGCGAAGCGGCGAGAGCGCGGCGTGCCCGTTTTCGATCTTCACCTTCGCGACGTCGACCTTCGCGACGAAGAACTTCATCCCTTGCTGCACGTACGGCCGCAGCACCGGCTCGGCGCCGGCGGGGATCGCGTAGCCGTTGTCGCGCAACCAACGATCGAGCGCGCCCGAGTCGTCCGCGCCGAGGATCACGATGTCGTATTCGCCGACGACGAACTTCGCCTCGATGCGCACCGGCGCGGCGCGCACACGGATCGTCGCGTCGTTCGGTCCGAAGCCGCCCGCGGCCAGCGGATCGTCGGAGAACCTGTAGCCGTACCCGTCGTCGTCGCGCGCGCACGGATCGGCTTCCCAGTATTCGACGAGTCGCGGCGCGGTGAGCATGTCGACGTGCTCGAAGACCGCGCGGTCGAGCGTCCGCACGTTCTCTTTCTTCAAGACGACCGGCACGGGCACGACCATCGCGAAGCCCTGCGGCGGTCCTTGGTAGTCGTTCTGCATCGCGAGCACCGTGCGTTGTCCGTCGCGCATCATCACGACCTGCGTCGCATTGTTGAAGAGCTTCGCGCCGGCGCCACCAACGTAGAAGCCGCAGAAGGCATCGGCGTGCGACGCGGTCGCGACGAGCGCGAGGCCGGCGAGGAGCGCGACGAATCGAGGAGCGATGCGGACCATGGAGATGGAACCGCGAGGTGCGTACGCGCTTGGGTCCGCGCGGAGCGACGGCGCGAGAGATCGCGTAGTCTCGGCGCGTGGACACCACGAGGAACGACCGCGATCCTGATCGCGGTCGTCCTCTTCGCGCTCGCGGTGGCCGCGGCGGTCGTCTTCTTCGTCGCGAAGTAGGCTTACGGATCCCCCGGCGCGAACAGGATCGGGTACACGACCGTCACAATGCCGCCTTCGGGCTCGGGGAACGACAGGTTCGAGAAGCTGCGCACGACGCACGACACGACGCTCGCATCGGGCATGTCCGAGCCGCCGTCGGCGGCCGACGCGACCGCGCCCTTTCGATCGATGACGAACTTCACCGCGACGCGCCCCTGCAGCGCGGGGTTGTTGCGAAGTCCCGCTTCGTAGCAGAGACGGAAGCGACCGAAGTTCTGCCGAACGATTCGCTGAATGACCTCGGGCGGGAGGCGGCCGTTGACCGACGTAGCGCCTTCGCGAATCTTCGGCGCCTTGACGCGCGCTCCTCCGCTCAACGCGCCGGGGCACGGCGACGCTCCGCCCGATCCCGCTCCGCTTCCGTGTCCGAAGCCACTGAGGGCACCGAAATTTCCGAGACCGATCCCTTCACCGCGGCCGCCGCCACACGGCGACTCGGGCGGCGGAAACGCCTTGTCGATCCGCTCGTAGAGCTTCGCGCGCGCGTCGAGCTCGACGCCGGCCGAGAGCGTCTTGAAGTCGGACAGGCGTCGCGGCGTGTTCGTGTCTTTCGGATCCGCTTCGATCGACGCGACGACGCGGTCGCTGCACTGCGCGGTCAGCGTGAGGAACGGCGGCGCGACTCTCTGGATCTCCGTGAGATCCGGCAGCGGCGCGCTCCGCATCGTCCCCTTCTCGAACGTGTCGCGAAACTCGTGACGGTCGCGCACGGCGTCGACGAGCTTCGTGCAGCCGATGTCGATGCGTCCGAGCGGGATGATGATCGCGGCGTCGTAGAGATCGCGCTCGCCTGGATCCGCGCGCGAGAAGTCGCGCCCCGGGAGCGGACGCGCGAGGACGACGAAGCACGTCGCTGCGACGCCAGCCGCGAAGACGCCCGCGACGATCGGCGCCATCATCGGCCCCACCGCGTCGCCCGATTTGCGCCGCGCGAGCCCGATGCCGAATCCGGCGAGGCCGAGCAACGCCGGAAGTGCGCCGGCGATGAGACCGATCCGCACGCAGTAGAGAGTCTCCAAGTACCCTTCGTGGAGGATCGCGTCGTTCACCGACGGCATGTCGACGCCCGCGAGCGCGGAGTGCACGCGCGACCGGCCGAGCGACAACCCGATCATCCCGATTCCGAACGCCGCCGCCGCGAAGAGCATCGGCACCGCCGCGAGCCACAGGCCGGCGTTGCGCGCGCGCGCATCCGCGCCGCGGGCTGCGGTGAGCGCCACGCACGCCACGCTGACGAGCGCGCCGACGAATCCGAGGAAGACGAGCGCCCAGCCGGTGAGCCCCGCCATCTTGATCGCCATCAGCATGCGCGGATGGTCTGCGCTTTGTGCGCGCGCGTCTACGTCACGCGATGACGCGCGTCGCTCCGCGCCGTCGCCAGATCACGGCGTCGACCAGGTAGTGATGAAAGTTCACCGCCTGGTGACAGACCAGGAAGAGCGGAATCACCTGCCACGAGAGACGCGACGTCGCCTGGCCGAGCGCGAAGTAAAACGCGATCCCGATGCCGGCGCAGACGAGCACGTACGCGGCGGCGTTCTCTCTTTGGCTCAGTCGCGACAAGAACGCGCGCTCGGGATCGACGCCGCCACGAAAGCGCTTCGCGTTCTGCGCCCAGACGAAGACGAGGTACTGCGCGTTGTGCCAGATGTTGATGAAGAGCCAGCCCTTCGTGACGTCCGTGACGACGATGTAGCTGACGACGGTGATCGCGACGTGCGACACCACGAAGAGCCCGTGCCCCACGTCGCTCGGTGCATCCGCCGGCGCGCGCAGGCGGCGGATCGTCCACGCCGCGAACGCCGTGAGCGCGACGAGCGCGGAGGCGACGACGATCTCCTTGGGAACGGGCGGACTGTAGAGCGGCGCTCCATAGAAGGCGCCGGGATGCTGGTGCGCGCGGTGCAAGAGACCCCAGACGGGGAACGCGAAGATGACGAACGTCGTGAGCCGATCGTTCGCGCGTGCGCGCGCGCTGCGATCGTACGCGCGTGCGATGCCGTAGCTTTGACGTGTGTAGTGCCACGCCTGCCAATGAAAATAGATCGTGTTGAGCGCGATGACGCCGCCGAGCCACGTCGCGCCTGCCGTCGCCGCGAGGACGATCGGCGGGAGCCCGAAGAGGAGGAAGCGATGCGCGCGGACCCCCTTTCGATCGAACGCGATACGCGTGAACGTCGAGGCGACGTGCGGGTACGCGAGGAGCCACAGATCCGCCGCGAGCACCCACGGCAAGAGCTCCGGGCGAACGAGCGCGACGCACCCGAGCGCGATGGCGAGCGCGAGCACACCGACGATCAGACCGAGGTCGAACGTCGGATTGCGAAGCCACCCCGACACGTCACGTCGGAGGAGGAGGCGTGTTCGTCGGCGACGTGGTCGGCGACGTCGGCGTCGGCACCGAAGTGTCCGTCGACGACGGCGCGCCCGGCACGGTCGGCGCGGGCGACGGGCCGCAGCTCTCGAGCGCGAACAGCGCTCCTGCGCCAACGAGCACGACGAGCGCCGCTGCGGAGACCGCAGCTCCAGCGCGCTTGCGAGGCGCGTTGGTCGTCAGGTTTGCGTCCACCTTCGCCTCTCGATCCTCGGGTCGTGTGCTCATCGCCAAAGCGTATCACGTGCGTGTTAGCATTTTCGAAGGGGAGAAACCGCCACCGTGGATACGACGCGCACGCCGCGGTCGGACGCGACCGAGACACCTTCGGAGATGACGCGCCTCTTTGCGGGCAAGTTCCGCGTCGAGCGCGCGGTAGGGCGCGGCGGTGTCGGCGTGGTGTTCGAAGCGACGCACCTCAAGATGGACATGCGAGTGGCGCTCAAGCTTCTCCTTCCGCGAGCCCGACGCGACCGCGACGCGCGTGCGCGGTTCGCTCGCGAGGCGCGCGCCGCGGCGAAGATCGGCGGCGATCACGTCGTGCGCGTCTTCGACGTCGGCGAGCTCGAGACGGGCGTCCCGTACATGGTCATGGAGTTTCTCGACGGGAGCGACCTCGGAGACTTCCTCGCGACGCGCGGCGCGCTCTCTGTCGAAGAAGCCGTGCACTACGTCCTTCAAATCTGCGACGCGCTCGCCGGCGCGCACGAGCTCGGCATCGTTCATCGCGACTTGAAGCCCGCGAACATTTTCATCGCGCGACGGCCCGACGGATCGACGACCGTCAAGGTGGTCGACTTCGGCCTATCGAAGATCCCGCCCACCGCGCGCGGCGATGGCGTCACGACCGACTCCGAGTTCACGATGGGCACGATCGGTTGGATGTCGCCCGAGCAGATGCGCTCTCTCACCAACGTCGACGCGCGCTCGGACATCTGGTCGCTCGGCGCGATCTTCTACGAGATGCTCACCGGAAAGCCGCCGTACGTTTTCGAAACGGCGTGGAACCTGTACGCGGTGGCGCTCTCCGCGCCGCCCGAGGCCCCGTCCAAGACGTTCGCGCTCATCTCGCGTGAGGTCGACGAGATCGTACTGAAGTGCATGCAATACGATCCGGAGGCCCGATTCCAAAACGTCGCGGAGCTCGCGCGCGCGCTGGCGCCGTTCGCTCCGCCCGTGGCGCGCAAGGTGGCCGAGCGCATCGAGCACGGCGAGCGCGCAGCGAGAGACCGCGGCGTGCCCGCGCTCCCGTTCCCGCGCCGTCCCACGAATTTCCCACGCAAGAGGATGACTCCCGACGCGGACGCCGCGCGCGGGTCCAGCGCGATGACGTCGCGACCGCCGCCGTCGCGCGCGCCGTGGCTCGCCGTTCCGATCGCGATCGTCGTGGCGATCGTCGCGGCTGTCGCGACCGGATCGCGCTCGCCGGCGAAGGTCGACGCGGTCCCGAGCGCGTCGAGCGCGACGGCGCCACCCGATCCGCCGCCTCCCTCGGTCGCGATCGCAACGGTGAACGCACCGCCCGCGCCGACTCCATCGCCGAGCACGTCGGCGACGCAAGCCCCGCCTCGCCGAGCATGGCCGCCGCCGCCTCAGCCATCGGCGGTCCCGACTCGGAAAGACGAGTTCGGCGCGCGCGAGTAGTCTCCCGACGTGACTGCGCCTCCTCCTCTGCCGCCGCTCCGCGTGCAGGGGCTCTTCTTGAAATGGATCTTCGCGGCGTGCCTCGGCGTCGGCGCGCTCGCGCTCGTCCAGCTGCGCGCGAGCCCGATCGCAACGAGCATCCCGCTTTGGACGCTTGCGGCGAGCGCGACGCTCGGCGTCGTTTGGTACTACGTCGCGTGGTCGAACTTCGCGCCGGAGGATCGCCACTTCACGCCGTTCGGACGCATCTCGGCGTTCGGCGCGATCATGCGGCTCCCGCTCGGGTGCTACGGCATCTACTGGCTCTTCGCCGGGCTCTCGCTCTTCTGCAAGGCGATCAACGAGTCGCTCACGCGACGCGAAATGCCGGTGCGCGTTCCGTATGCACTCGCGATCGCCGGTCCGATCGTCGCTCTTTTTTCGGCCCCGTGGCTCGTGCGACCCGGCGACGTCGACGCGAAGATGATGCTCGTCTGCGGCACGGGTGCGCTGTGGTTTCTCTTCATGCTCCAGTGCGACTCGGCGCGCCGCTTCATGATCCTCGCGTGCCTCGCCTAGCGCGAGAAGATCGCGATCGCACAGCGCGAGATGGACGCGGGTCGCTGACGTAGCTACCGCGCCGCGAGCGTGTACGTCAGACGCCCGCTCGGTCCCGCCATCGACGCTTTCGTCCAGCCCGCGCCGTCCCATTGCCACGTGTCGCCGAGCCACGCGATCGGTGACCCGCTCGGCGGACTGCCACCGAAGAGGACGATCTTCCCTTGGAACGTCGTCATGCCGTGGTGGTAGCGCGGGCTCGGGCCGATCATCATCGTGCGCTGCGTCCACGCTGCGCCGTCCCACTCCCACGTGTCACTGAGGATGTTGTTCGCGTCGTGCTCGCCGCCGAACATCACCGCCTTGCCGCCGAGCGTCGCCATCGACGAGAACGCGCGCTCGCTCGGGCTCGACGCGATCGCGAACGTGCTCTTTGCCCACGCCGCGCCGTCCCACTCCCACGTGTCCGCGAACTTGCCGACGCCTCCGAAGAGAACGATCTTCGACGACGTCGCCGCCATCGCGTGGCCGTACCGATTGCCGGGACCGGTGACCATCTTGTTCGTCCACGCCGTGCCGTCCCATTCCCACGTATCGCCGACGTCCGATCCCGCCGAGCCTCCATACAGAACGATTTTGTTTCCGAGCGTCGCCATCGTGTGACCGTGGCGCGCCGTCGGACCGGTCACCATCTTCTGCGTCCACGTCGCGCCGTCCCACTCCCACGTGTCGTCGAGATCCTTCGCGAGGTTGTTGCCTCCAAAGAGAACTATCTTTCCGCCGAGCGTCGCCATCGCGTGATGAAAGCGCCCCTCGGGACCGGTGACCGTGCGCTGCGTCCAGTTGACGCCGCTCCACTCCCACGTGTCCTTGAAGAGCGTCGGCCCGTCGCCCGCGAAGAGGAGCGTCGCGGGTCCGACGGGGGCGATGCTGTCAGGGCTCGCGTCGATGGTCGCGCTCGCGTCCATGTTCGCGCTCGCGTCCATCGCGGACGCGGAGTCGGCGCCCGCGTCGTCGGACGATGACGTCGTCGAGGTGCCGCCGCACGCCGACCCGGTGCCCAAGAGAACCAGCGCGAGCACGCCGAGCGCACCCGCGACGAGCGAAGGAAGTCGATGCATAGAGGGATCGTACCCCCGGATCGTGAAGACCATCCCCCACGGAATGCAGCAAACTTGCCGCGGCCCGCGCGAGGGCGTTCCGATGATCGCATGAAGCTCGCCGATCTCTTCCGACGCGCCCTCTCCTTTCTCCCCTGGAGACGCGCGCACGCTCGGACCCGCACCGCCATCGCCGTCGACTGGCGCGTCTTCGGAAGCGCGATCCATCGCGTCTCCGCGTCGGCGGATCTCTCGCGCGGAGGCGCGTTCGTTCGCACCGCCGCGCCGAAGCCGCTCGATACGCCGATCGTTCTCGCGCTCGCGACGCCCCGCGGCAACGTCGAGCTCCACGGGCGCGTGGCGTGGACCGACGCGCGCGGCATGGGCGTGCGTTTCATGCGCGCACTCGCGTGGGAGATCGCGTAGCCGGGTGTGCCAAGACTGACGGCCTCGTCATGGAGACCGTGGCCCACGCTCCGAAACGATGCGCATTTCCAACGGAGGCTACCGTGACCGGCCCGGTGGTAGGCTTCCTGCAGAGGAGCCGCATCATGCGCAACGGTCTCGTGGGCTTCGCTGCGGCGCTCGGCGTGGTCGGGCTCATCGCGTGCGGCCACGACGGCAACCAGGTCCCCAACCAAGGGCGCCTCGAAGCACCGCCCCCCGGCCAGGGTTTCCAGATCACGACCGGCGACTTCGCCGTCGATCCGGGGACCGAAGAGCAGGACTGCTACTTCCTCAAGGTGAGCGATCTCGCGAAGTCGGGCGGCCTCGATCCGTCGCAGCCGGTGTACCTGCACCGCACGCAGATCGCCTACAAGCCCGGCAGCCATCACATGAACGTCTTCCGCGTGCGGACGATCAGGGATCTCGATCCGGCGAACGGTCCCATTCAACGCAGCGTCAACGGCGCGTCGCCGTGCTCGAAGAGCGCGAACTGGTCCGACTGGCCGCTCGTCGCGAACCTTCAGCAAGACGGAAGCTTCGACTGGACGTACCCCGACGGGGTCGCGAACAAGCTCGAGCCCGACGAGATCCTCATGCTGCAAACCCACTACGTCAACGCGTCGACGCAGACGACGCCCGAGGGCGGTCACGTCGAGGTGAACTTCTGGGCGATGCCGGTCGACGAGGTGAAGTTCCAGATGGGGACGCTCTTCGCGACGAAGCAGTCGATCCGCATCTGCGCGTCGAACCCGACGCCGACGTTCGAAGGGACGTGCCAGTTCAACAGCGGGCAAGGCGTGCAGATCATCGGCGCGAACGGCCACTTTCACAGCCGCGGCAAGCAGTTCGAAATGTACGACTGGGACGGGCTCACCGTCGCGACGCCGCCGGCCGAGAAAAAGTTCTACACGTCGCTCGCGTGGAACGAGCCGCCGATGAAACACTCGCCCGATCTCGACATGACCGTGCCGGCTAAAGGCGGCGTTTGGTACACGTGCAACTACGAGTGGCGGGAGCCGCCGCCCGAGATCGGATGCGAGGGGCTCAACGCGCTCGACAAGGCGCTCTTCAACACGCCCGATGACAAGCTCGACTGCTGCTACACGTTCGGCAACACCGTCGATCGCGCCGAGCACTGCAACGTGTTCGTCTACTACTATCCGAAGCAAGACGACGTGAACTGCTTCTAGACCTGATGCCGTCGCACTCCACGCTGGTCGCGCTCTTCGTTCTCGGCTCGCTCGCGTTCGGCGGGCTCGCCG
>JBBQXV010000167.1:0-20910 GCA_038209335.1 Polyangiales bacterium
GCTGCGCCAGTGGACTCGTTGGGACGCGCGGATCGCGTGGCGCGCGCTCGCGCTCGGGGCGATCGCGCTCGCGGTCGCGTGGCTGGTGACGGCGACGACGGACGAAGGGGGCGTCGCGTGGGGTGTACGCGCGGGGCGGACGCTGCCGATCGCGCCGGTGTGCGCGGCGCTCGGGACGGTGATCGCGCTCGCGCACCTGCGCGCGCGGGGTGAGGTGCGCGCCCTCGAGGCGCTCGGACGCGCGCCGTGGGAGAACGCGCTTGCGGCGGTGATCGGCGGCTCGGCGACGGCGATCGTCGCGGCGTCGGTGATGGCGTCGTCGGCGAACGTCGACGTCGACGGATTTTTTCCGGTGGCGCGTCACGGCGTCGCGTACCGCTACGACGAGGGCGGCTTCGTCGATCGCGCGAGCGGCTGGCGGATCGAGAGCGACGGAGCGATCTCGCGCGTCGACGCGGATCCTGCGGCGACGACGGCGGCGGCTGCGCTCCCGCGTCACGCGCGTCATGCGGCGGCGCTCGCGACGGCGCTGTCGGGTCTCGCGCTCCCGCTCCTCGCGGCGCACGTGCTGCTCACGCGTCCGTTGGTGTCGGGGAGCGGCACGCGACGAAGGCGCTTCGGCCGCGGCTCGCCGTCACGCGCGGTCGGCGTGGTCGGGCTCGCGGCAATCGCGACGATCCTGTCGTTCCACGCCGCAGCGGTAGGGCGCATTCCGGCGCTCCTTGCCGTGGTTCCAACGGCGCTGCTGCTCGCGGTCGCGCTCTTCCGCTATCGTGAAGCGCCGTGGGAGCGCGCGAGCACAAAGGGCTGACCGCGTCGTGGGGCGCCGACGGCGGCGCGTGGTCGGTGCTGATCCACGGCGGCGCGGGCGATGTTCGCGCCGAGGCGATCGCACGCCACGTCGACGGTTGCCGCGCGGCCGCCGAAGCCGCAGCGGCGATCTTGCGCGGAGGCGGCGACGCGATCGACGCCGCTCAACGCGCGGTCGAGATCCTCGAAGACGATCCGTGCTTCAACGCCGGAACTGGCGCGTGCCTCGACGCCGACGGCGATCTCGAGCTCGACGCCGCGATCATGGAAGGCGCGGGGCTTCGCGCCGGAGGCGTCTGCGCGCTCCCGCCGTTTCGACATCCGATCGCGATCGCACGCGCTGCGCTCGAAGACGGCGTGCACATTCTCTACGCAGGCGCAGGCGCCGCGCGCTTCGCGACATCGAAGGGCTTCGCACCCGCGACCGCCGACGAGATGATCACCGCGGCCGCGCGCGCTCGGCTCGAAGCGGTGCGCGCCTCGGGCGACGGAGGTGGGTGGGCCGGCGGCACCGTCGGCGCGGTGGCACGCGACGCGCGCGGCTGCGTCGCCGCCGCGACGAGCACCGGCGGTCGCGTGAACAAGCACGCTGGTCGCGTCGGCGACTCGCCGATCCTCGGCGCCGGCACCTACGCCGACAACGAATCCGGCGCGTGCTCCGCGACCGGCGACGGCGAAGCCGTCATGCGCCTATGCCTCGCGAAGAGTGCGAGCGACTGGATGCGCGACGGCGTTCACCCGGAAGAAGCGGCGCGCGCGTCGATCCGCCTACTCGCGACGCGTATGCGCGGCACGGGTGGAATCATTCTCGTCGACGGCACCGGTCGCCTCGGGTTCGCGCGTAGCACCCGCACGATGACCTGGGCGGCCGCCGGCGCCGCGATGAGCGACGTCCTCGGCGGCTCCTGACCGACGCAGCCTGCTGGGGACCGGGGAAGCGGCGACGCTCACCCGGTTAGGAACTACGAGCCGTCGTTCTGCGGAACGACGCCGGCCTTGCGGTCCATCGCGTCCTGCAACCCGCAGCGCAAACGCGCCGCGCGCTTGACGCGCTTTGCCTTGAGCGGCTTCGCGAGCCACTCGTGGCGCTTCCTCACACTCCAGATCGCTCGATTCGACATGAAAGTCTCCTAGGGCGGCGCATCTTGCTCGAAACAGCGCCGAGGTCAAGCGAAGAGAAGGGCTCGGGCGTTCAGGGGAGGTACGAGCGGCACATGTTGTTCACGCAGATGGCCTTGAAGTCCGACTCCCTGTTCGAGGTCTTGCCGTCCTCCGCAACCGTGGGGCGCGCGGCGCATCCGCAGGCCGGACAGGTCATGAGCCACGCCATCTCGTCGCCGTCGAAGGCGTCTTTGCTCGCGTGGTTGATGCCGACCGCGACCTTCGAGCCGCAGCAGTCGATTTGGTGAAAGACCACCACGCAGGCGGTCGACACCGTGCACGCTTTGATGACGTTGTTGAACAGCGTCGGACTGCCGGAGCAACTCCCCACACCGCCGTCGCGCCCGAGCCCGCCGTCGCCGCCGCCATCCGTCGTGGTGCCGCCGTCGCCCGACGTCGATCCGTCGTCCGCAGCGCCGTCACCACCCGCGTCGCCGATCGCCGTGAACGACGTCCCACCGCACCCGACCGACAGTGCGACCACGACAAAAAGCGAAGCAACGACACCGCGCATGAAGAACCTCCACTCGACAGTATGAAGGCTCAATCGGGAACGGGCACGAGCTTGATGACGACATCGATCGGCGAAGCTGCGCCTCCGCTGGGCGGCTTCGCTTCGACCTCGCGATCGAGCGGGAAATAGCCGGGTGCCTTCACGGTGATGTGATGTAGGCCGGGCGGCAGAGCCACGCCGCGTGCGGCGACGTAGTCGAGCTGGCCGACGATCTGATCGTCGATGGTGACGGTCGCGTCGGCGGGCGTCCCGCGCATCCGCAGCGACGTGGTCGCAGACGATGGCGTCGCGGGAGCTCCGCACGCGAGCGCGAGCGCGGCGAGCGCGGCGAGCGCGCCGACCGGGCCGAACTGGAACGCGCGCGCTACTCCCATTCGATCGTCGCCGGCGGTTTGGACGAGATGTCGTAGACGACGCGGTTGATCCCGCGAACCTCGTTGATGATCCGGTTCGAGATCCGCGCGAGCACGTCGTACGGAATCTTCGACCAGTCGGCGGTCATGCCGTCGACCGACGTGACGGCGCGGAGCGCGCACGTCTCTTCGTACGTGCGCTCGTCGCCCATCACTCCGACGCTGCGCACTGGAAGAAGAACGCAGAAGCTCTGCCAGATGGTGTCGTAGAGACCCGACGCGCGGATCTCGTCGGTGACGATCGCGTCGGCCGCGCGCAACACCGCGAGCCTCGGCGCCGTGACCTCGCCGAGCACGCGAATCGCCAGCCCCGGCCCCGGAAACGGATGACGCCACAGCATGTCCCTGGGCATCCCGAGCTGCTCGCCGGCCGCGCGCACTTCGTCCTTGAAGAGCTCGCGCAGCGGCTCGATGAGCTTCAGCTTCATCCGCTCGGGCAAGCCGCCGACGTTGTGGTGGCTCTTGATCACCGCGCTCGGTCCCTTGAAGGACACGCTCTCGATGACGTCGGGGTAGAGCGTCCCTTGCACCAAGAATGCTGCATCTTGCACCTTCTTCGCCTCGTCCTCGAAGACCTCGATGAAGACGCGCCCGATGGCTTTGCGCTTCTTCTCCGGATCGGTTTCGCCTTGGAGTGCGGAGAGGAAGCGATCCTTGGCATCGACGACGACCAAGTTGAGCTTGTAGTTCTCGCGAAAGGTCGCCTCGACCTGCCCGGCCTCGCCCTGACGGAGCAAACCGTTGTCGACGAAGATGCACGTGAGGCGATCGCCAAGCGCGTGATGGCAGAGGAGCGCTGCGACCGACGAGTCGACGCCGCCGGAGAGGCCACAGATCGCGTGTTGGCTCTCGCCGACGGTCGCGCGCACCTTCGCGACGGCTTCTTCGGTGAACGCGCCGGGCGTCCACGTCGGCGCGAGGCCCGCGACGTCGAAGAGGAACGCGGCAAGAACGTCGTTGCCGCGCGGCGTGTGCACGACCTCGGGATGAAACTGCACGCCGTAGATTTTTCGTTCCGGATTTCCGACGGCGCAGAACGGTGTGTTGCCGGAGATGCCGATCGTCGAGAAGCCGGGCGGGAGCGACACGATGCGATCGCCGTGCGACATCCAGACGTCGATCGACTCGCGCTTCGCGAAGCGGTGGAGGATCCCTTCGGGCTTCTCGATGACGACCTTCGCCGCGCCGTACTCGCGCTCTTTCGCGTGCTCGACTTTGCCGCCGAGGAGGTGCGCGATGAGCTGAAGCCCGTAGCAGATGCCGAGCACCGGAACGCCGAGCTCGAAGACGCGCGTGTCGATCGTCGGGGCGCCGTCGCCGTAGACGCTGGCGGGGCCGCCGGAGAGGACGATCGCGCGCGGGTTCAACGCGCGGATGGCGTCGAAGGTGACGGTGCACGGATGGATCTCGCAGTAGACGCGCTGCTCGCGGATGCGTCGCGCGATGAGCTGCGTGTACTGCGAGCCGAAGTCGAGGATGAGAACCAAATCGCGAACCGTCGACATGTCGAGCGAGTTAGCACAATCTGCGTCCCCGTGATTCCCGACCTTCGCATCTGGATCAAGCGCGTCGGCCCCGTCGCCGCGCCGCTCCCGCGCTACCAGACGGACGGCGCCGCCGGCATGGATATCCACGCCGCGATCGCCGCGCCGATCGTGATCGCACCGCTCGAGCGCGTGAAGATTCCGACCGGCTTGACGATGGAGATCCCCGACAAGTTCGAAGGGCAGATCCGCCCGCGCTCGGGGCTCGCCGCGCGCTCGGGGATCACCGTGCTCAACTCGCCCGGGACGATCGACTCCGATTACCGCGGCGAAGTTCTCATCCTCCTCGTCAACTTGAGCGACGCGCCCGTCACGATCGCGCCGCTCGAGCGCATCGCGCAGCTCGTCATCGCGCCGGTCGCGCGGGCCGAAATGGAGGAGGTCGATCCGGGCGACGAGCTCCCGTCGACGACCCGAGGTACCGGCGGCTATGGCTCGACGGGCGGGGACTGACTATAAGGGCAGGTCAGCCGAAAAAAATGCCCGACCCGATCACCCCCCCGCCCCAGTCTGCACCCCCATCGTCCGATCCGCCGCCCGCGAGCGAGCCGAGCCCGCTCAGCTTGCGTCTTCAGGCCGCGGTTCCGCCCGAGCCTCCGCCGCCGGCGCGCTCGCCCGAAGAGCGGCGCGCGCTCGCCGAGAAGCGCGTCAACACGCAGCTCAAGGTGTGGCGACTGACGAAGCTCCTCGGCGCAGGTCCGGTGAGCGCGGCGTACGAGGCGATGCGCGGATCGAAGGACGCGGCGGAGCGCGCGGTCGTGCGGCTCATGATCGGCAAAGTGTCGACGCACGAGCGCGCGCGCAGCCTCTTCTTGCGCGGGAGCTACGCCGCGAACCGCTTCAACCACGCGCGCGTCCTCCCGATCATGGAAGACGGCACCGACGCCGACGGCGCGCCGTACGTCGTGCGCCCGTGGACCGACGCCGAGCCGCTCGAGGTGCTCGCGCAGCGCGGGATCGACGAGAAGCAGGTGCTGCGCGTGGCCGAGCAGGTCCTCGACGCGCTCGAGATGGCGCACGCGCACGGGATCCTGCACGGCGCGATCACGCCGACGAACATCCTGGTGACGTCGCGCGGATCGATCCGCTTGTGCGACTTCGCGACGCCGCCCGGTCTCGGCGCGCGCGCGGCCGAGGACGACATGCTCTCGGCGCGAAGGCGCGGTCCGTTCACGTCGCCTGAGCGTTGCGGCCCGGTGGTGCAGCCGGCGAGCGAGCAGTCCGATGTCTATTCGCTTGCAGCCTGCATGTATTTCGCGCTCTCGAAGAAGTACCCGCGCGGCAACGTGCACGAGGCGGACGCGCTCGCGGCGACGCAGCCCACGCCGCTGCGCGACGTCGCGCCGAACGTGAGCGATCCCGTCGCGAAGATCGTCGACCATGCGCTCTCGTACGATCCGATGTACCGCTACGAGAGCGCGTACGCGATGCTCGGCGACGTGCGGCGCGTCATGGCCGGCCGAAAGCCCAAGCTGGCCGACGCGGTCGCGCCGGTGCCTTCGCAGAGCATGACCGATCTGTCGAACCTGTCGCCGCCGTCGAGCCGCGGCGGGCGCCACTCGTCGGGGCGCATTCGGATCGAGAAGCCGCCGTCATCGGTCGGCCCCGGACGCGACCAGCGTCGTCGGCGCGAGACGCGCGGCAACCTCGTCCTCATTCTCGCGATCGCCGCGCTCGTCGGCGTGGCGACGTTCGTCTTGATGCGCGAGCGCATTCAGGACGCGAAGCAGAACGAAGGCAAGCCCACGCCGTCGTCGTCGTCGTCCGCGGCGCCTTAGCGAGCGTCAGAGACGCGCGAGGAACTCGACGACGTCGCGCGCTACCGCGTCGCGATCGTGATCCGCCGCGACCATGTGCGCGCTGTTCGCGTACAAGCGCGTGACGACGTCGCGCGTGCCGATGTTCTCCGCGAGCCACCGCGCGTTCTTCGGCGGGCACACGTGGTCGTGCGTGCCGTGGAGGACGAGCGTCGGGCAGGTGATCCGCGCGAGCTCGCCGCGAACGCGCTTGCCCGCGCGGTAGACCTCTTGCGCCGCGCGCATCGGGTGGCGATCGTACGTCGCGATCTTCGCGGCCGCGGCGCGATCGCGCATGTCGGCGGCGCGCACTTTGACGAAGTACGCGTCCGGCATCTTCCAACCGAAGCGCTCGAACGCGGCGAACGGAACGCTCGCGTACGCGTGCAACGTCAACGCGTTCCCGAGGACGACGAGCCCGACGAGCCCCGGCGGCGCTTCCGCCGCGAGGTGCATCGCGACGAGGCTCCCGAGCGAGAACCCGACGTAGACGACGCGCCCGTGCGACACGACGGCGTCACGTGCGCGCGCGCGCATCGCCGAAGCCCAATCGTCGAAGCGGAGATCCTGCAACTGATCCGCGCTCGCGCCGTGCCCCGGCATGAGCGGCGCTTCGAGCGCGTACCCCGCGGCGACGATCGCATCGAGCAGCGGTCCGAGCTCCGACGCCGTCCCCGTGAACCCGTGCATCGCGAGCACGCACGGCGCGCGCCCCGGCGACGAGCGATCCATCGCTCCTTCGCCGAGCATCTTCTGCGTCGCCAGCGTCTTCTTACGCGAGTGGAGCACGTGCGCCTCTACTTGATCGGTTTGACCTTGGTCTTGCTCGGGCCCGCCGGGCTTTTCACTTTGACGATCGGCGCTTTGTCCGCCGGCGCGATCTTCGGCGCGGCGAACGCGCTCGGCGGCGGAGCGTACGCCGCGTGGCCGCGCGCGTCGGCGCAGCATCGGAACGACACGAAGTAGTACGACCACTGCGGCGCGTGGCTCGTCGTGAGCGGCCGGCACGCGTTGCGAACGTGCCCCCACGCCCCTCCTTTGAGCGCCGCGTACTTCCCAGTCTCGGCGCCTTTCGTGATCGGCTGATCGTTGATCACCCACTCATCGAAGTTCCCCGTCATGTCGCGCACGCCGAAGCCGCTCACGCAACGCGCGAACGCGCCGCTCGGGACGCTCTGATCGAGACGCGCGAGCTCCGGAGCTTGCACGGCAGCGTCCCCGGCGTCGGGCGGATCGACGGCGTTCATCCTGTCGATCGACGGCGCGATGTACTCGTTGTCGATGTTGCACGCCGTGTTGTCGCGGTCCCATCCGTACGGGAACGGAAGGCGCTCCGGCCCTTCGCACGCCATCGTCCACTCGCTCTCGTAGCAGAGGCGCTTTCCCTTCGAGAGGCACGTCGCCTGCGCGTCGGCCCACGAGACCATCCACACGGGGTGCGCTCCTTTTTCGTTCGGGTACTCGTGCTCGTCGATGCAGAATGCATGTTCTTCTTCGGGGGCGGCGCAGCGCGTCTCGTGCGCGAACGAGTGGCAGAGCGTGATGTGGTTCGCGCCGTTCGGCTCGTCGTGGAGGCAGTCGCGTTCGACCTTGGGGCAGTAACGGCCGGAGACGAAGAGGCTGCCGGCGGGGCAGGGGGGATCGGCGTCAGGCGTGATCGGTGCCGAGGTCGGTGTCGGTGCCGAGGTCGGTGTCGGTGTCGAGATCGAGGTCGGGGGTGATGGCGACGCGTCCGGCGCGTCGCGTGACTCGGAACGGGCGCACGCGACGAAAAATATCGCCGCCACGATCGCGCGTTTCATCCCTCGCCGCGCTTGATGGCGTACGCGCGGATCTTCTTGTGCAGGTTCGTCCGCTCGACGCCGAGCATCACGGCGGTTCGCGAGATGTTCCATCCGGTCATCTTCAGCGTGTCGACGATGTACTGCCGTTCGGCCTGCTCGCGGAACTCGCGGAGCGTCAGATGCTTGCCACCGATGGTCGTGGGAGACGGCGTCGCGCGCGCCGCCGCGTCCGCGAGCTCGTCCTCCATCGCGTCTGCCGCCGTGACGCCCGGCGGATCCGGCGCGTCCTCTTCGCCGAACGGGCTCTCGTGCGGATCCTCCGGCAGGTCGGCGATCGTGACGCGATCGCCCGACAGGATTGCCATTCGCTCGACGACGTTCTTCAGCTCGCGGATGTTCCCCGGCCACTTTCGCTCGGCGAGCGCCTTCACGACGTCGGCGTCGATCGGCTTTCGTTTCGTTCCGTTCTCGCGCGAGAACGCTTCCATGAACGCGTCCGCGAGGAGCGGGATGTCCTCGACGCGCTCGCGAAGCGCGGGACTGCGGATCGGAAATACATTCAAGCGAAAGAAGAGATCCTCGCGGAACCCGCCCTGCTCGACCCCCTTGCCGAGGTCCTTGTTCGTCGCCGTGAGCACGCGCACGTCGACGTGAATGACGTGCTCGCTCCCGACGCGCGAGATCTCGCCGGACTGAAGCGCGCGCAGCACCTTGGCCTGCGCGATGATCTCCATGTCGCCGATCTCGTCGAGAAACAAAGTGCCGCCGTGCGCTTGCTCGAAGAAGCCGCGCTTCTTCTGCTGCGCGCCGGTGAAGGCGCCGCGCGCGTGGCCGAAGAGCTCGCTCTCGATGAGCTCGCGCGGGATCGCGGCGCAGTTCACCTTCACGAACGGACCGTCGACGCGCGGCGACAGCCTGTGAATCGCGCGCGAGATGAGCTCCTTGCCGGTGCCGCTCTCGCCCGTGATGAGGACGCTCGCCTTCGTCGGGGCGACCTTCTCGATGTCGTGGAAGAGCTTTTGGATGACGGCGCTCGTGCCGATCATCTCGTAGCGTTGCAGCTGCGCGAGCGACGCCTCGGCGAGCGCGCGTCGCGTCTTCGCCGCTTCGAGGACGTTGCGGACGCTGACGAGGACGCGCTCGCGGTTGAGCGGCTTCTCGAAGAAGTCGCTCGCGCCGAGCTTGATCGCCATGACCGCGTCGTTCACCGTCGCGTGCCCGCTGATGACGATGATTGGGAGATCCTTCGTCGCTTCGTCTTTGCGAACACGCTCGAGCGCCTCGAGGCCGTTCATGTTCGGGAGCTTCACGTCGAAGATCGCGAGATCGACCGGCGACTCCGGGCTCGCGAGGATCTCGAGCGCTTGCTCCGCCGTCTCCGCGCCGAGGACTTTGTATCCGTCGCCCTCGAGGACGAGCTGCAGCGTGCGACGAATGTTCTTCTCGTCGTCGACGACGAGGACGGTCTTTGCGGTGGGGACGCCGGAGGGCGGAGGGGGCGAAAGAGGAGTGCTCGTCATGGTGCGCGCGCCGACACTAGCAGCACGCCTCAGGCTACACTCGTTCGCGCATGAGCCTACCCAATCGAATGAGAGCGGTCGTGACCGGCGGCGGTGGCGGACTCGGACGCGCGTTCTGCGTCGAGCTCGCGCAGCGCGGCGCGCGCGTCATCGTGTCCGACAACCGCGCGGACGCGGCCGAAGAGACGGCGAAGATGCTCCGCGATCGCGGCGCCGAGGCTCACGCGGTCGCCTGCGACGTCTCGCGCGCGGCGGAGGTCGAGCTGCTCGCGGTCGAGGCCGACGAGCGCTTCGGCGGATGCGATCTGCTCATCAACAACGCGGGCGTCGCGGTGAGCGGCGCGGTCGGCGCGGTCACGCTCGACGACTGGGCGTGGATCATGGGGATCAACCTGTGGGGCGTCATCCACGGCTGCCACGCCTTTCTCCCGCGCATGAAAAAGCAAAAGAGTGGCCACGTGCTCAACGTCGCATCGGCCGCCGGTCTCCTCTCCGCGCCGATGATGGGTCCGTACAACGTTACGAAGGCGGGCGTCGTCGCGCTCTCCGAGACGCTCTACGGCGAGCTCTCGCCGCTCGGCCTCGGTGTGACGGTGCTCTGTCCGACGTTCTTCAAAACCGACATCGCGAAGAACGGCCGCGGTCCCGCCGACGCCGACGACATGAAAGAGGTCGCCGAAAAGCTGATGGCGAAGTCGAAGCTGCAAGCCGACGACGTCGCGAAGTTCGCGATCGACACCGCCGATGCCGGGAAGCTCTACGCGATCCCGCACCCCGACGGCCGCTGGATGTGGCGAGCCAAACGTCTCGCCCCGAACACCTTCTACAAACAGGTCTCGAAGGTCGCCCTGCGAATGGCCGCGAAGAAGTAGCGCTCTAAACGCCCTTGCGCTGCATCAGCTCGAGGTAGTTCTTCGCCTGATTCGTCAGCGCGCTGCGCGGATACCGTTCGACGATCGTGACGAACGCCTGCCGTGCGTCGTTCCACCGATGCATCTTCAAGTACGTCTCGCCGAGCAGAAGCAGCGCGTCGGGCTCGAGCCCCGAGTCTCCGATCGACTCGCCGTTCGGCCCTTGCACCGCCGCGCTGAAATTCCGAAGCGCGTACTGGATGCGCGCGATCGCCGCGTCGTAGTTGTCCTTCTGCAGATAGAACCGCGCGACGTAGAGCTCGTGCTTGACGAGCCGCGCGGTCACTTCCGCGAGGAGGCCGCGCACGTGCTCGCTCTCTTTTGCGTTCGGGTAGTCGTGGAGAAATCCGCGCAGCTCTTTGTACGCGTCGAGCACGCCCGCCTGATCGCGCTCTTCGCCCGCCGGCAAGAGAAACGAATCGGGGATCTGCTGGTACTCGGCCTCGGCGATCCGCGAGCGCGCGTAGGCGACTTCTTCGGGATCCGACCGGTGGTCGTGGATGAACTGGCGGTACGCGCGGATCGCGTCGGCGTATTTTTCCTGCTCGTAGTCGACGTCGGCGATGCGGAGCTCGGCGAGCTTTGCGTATTTCGAGTAGCTGTATTTGCGCTTCACCTCGCGCATCAGCGTCGTGGCCTCGAGCCAGTTGCGCGCCTTGAACTCTTCGAGAGCCTCGTCGTACGCCCGTTTTGCATCGGCCGTGTAGCCGAGCGCGGACTTCGCGTCGGGCTTCGTGCAGCCGCCGAGCACGCCGACGGCCCAAACGCTCGCGGCGCCGGTGAGCGCGGTGAAGCCGAGGGTGAGGAGTGAAGCGCGAAGATTCATGGTTCGAAACGCGCGGACGCTAGCCCAGGTGCACTACAAACGCGAGACGTTCACTTTCGTTCGCCGCGTCGACCGGCACGCTTTACGCTCGCGCACATGGATCTCGCCGGCCGCACCGCGACGGAGCTCGCCGATCTCGTGCGTCGCAAGCAGGCGTCGCCCAAGGAGATCGTCCTCGCACACCTCGCGCGGATCGAAGCGCTCGACGGTCGCGTGCACGCGTTCCAGGTCGTGCGCGCCGAGCGTGCGCTGGCGGAGGCGCGTGCGCTCGAGGATCGACCCGACCTCGCGAGCCTCCCGTTGGCGGGCGTGCCGGTCGCGATCAAGGACTCCGTCGACGTCGCGGGGGAGCCGACTCGGCACGGGAGCGCCGCGACGTCGACCGCGCCGGCCGAACGCGACGACGAGCTCGTGCGCCGCCTTCGCGCAGCGGGATGCGTCGTGATCGGCAAGACGACGCTGCCGGAGCTCTCGATCTGGGCGTTCGGGAGCTCGACGCTCGCCGAGCCGCGCAACCCGTGGAACGTCTCGCGGACGACGGGTGGATCGAGCGCGGGCGCCGCCGCTGCGCTTGCCGCGGGCATGGTGCCGATCGCGCAGGGCTCCGACGGCGGCGGATCGATCCGCATTCCTTCGGCGTGCTGCGGCGTCTTTGGGATCAAACCGACGCCGGGGCTCGTGCCGTGCGCGGGCGGCGTCGGCTCGCATTGGTTCGGCCTCTCGGCGTGGGGGCCGATGGCGACGACGGTCGCGGACGCGGCGCGGATGCTCGACGCGCTCGCCGGCACGACGACGCACGCCGATCCGCGACCGCCCGAAGCGCCACTGCGGATCGCGTTCTCGTCGAAGTCGCCTGCGGTCGGCGTGAAGGTGCACGACGACGTGACCCGCGCGCTCGTCGCGGCGGCGGACGCGCTGCGCGGCGCGCGTCACGCGGTGAGCGAATCCGATCCGCCGTACGCCACGCACGCGCCGCTCCTCTTCTTGCAACGCTTTTACTGCGGCATCGCCGAGGACGCGGACACGATGGGCCTCCCGTTCGATCGCCTCGAGCCGCGCACGCAACGCATGGTCAAGATCGGACGTTGGCTCACGCGACGTCGCCCCGTGCGCATCGAGGCATCGAACGCGCTCCGCGATCGCATGCTCGATTGGTTTCGTGACGTCGACGTCTTGATCACGCCGACGTTCGCGCGCACCGCGATCCGCGGCGACGGCTGGCCCGAAACCGGAATGGCGAAGACGCTCCTCGAGATGACGTCGTTCGTGCCGTTCACGCAGCAATGGAACATCGTCGGCTTTCCGGCGGCGTCGGTTCCAGCTGGGATCGCGTCCGACGGGCTGCCGATCGGCCTGCAAATCGTCGCGCCGCCGGGGCGTGAGGATCTCGTCCTCGCCGTATCGGCGCAGCTCGAAGCGCTTCGTCCGTGGCGACGCCACGCGCCGGTCGCCACGGCTAGCTGATCGGCTCCGCGCGCCAACGCTGGATCCTGCGTGGCGGCGCCGCGTGCTCGTCCGCTTCGCGTGCGTGCTTGTACGCCGCGCGCACGATGAGCCGCGCCTTCTCCGCGACGCTCGGCGCGGGATCGTCGAGCTCGATCGTCACCGTCCCGTCCGCCTCGACCAGCGCACGCATCGCGAGGCGCGCCTCGGGGGTGACCGCCTCGCCCGTGTAACGCCACGGCGGGCCGCCGTCCCGTTCACGCGAAATATCGATGCGAAGCCCGCTCTCCGGATACTGCCCGATGATTCCCATGCGCCTCGCTTCTGGACCGGCTCTGGTCCGAAGGTCGAAGCCTTATGCTAAAACGCGGCGGCCATGGATAAGAACCCGATAACCCCCGATGGGTACGCGCGCCTGCGCGACGAGCTGCAGAACCTGCGGAGCGTTCAGCGTCCGGCGGTCATCCAAGCGATCGCGACCGCGCGCGAGCACGGCGATCTCAAAGAGAACGCCGAGTACCACGCCGCGCGCGACAAGCAGTCGTTCATCGAGGGGCGCATAAAACAGCTCGAGCACAACATCGCGCTCGCCGAGGTGATCGATCCGTCGACGGTCGAGGGCGATCGCGTGGCGTTCGGCGCGTACGTGAAATTGTCGAACACGCAGACCGAGGAAGAGGTCACGTACCGCATCCTCGGCGCCGACGAATCCGACATCGCGCAGGGGACGATCAGCGTCACTAGCCCGCTGGCGCGTTCGCTCCTCGGAAAAGAAGCGGGCGACGAGGTCAAGGTGCGGATGCCGGGCGGCGAGCGCACGTACGAGGTCCTCGAGGTGAAGTTCAAGTGAGCCCGTTACGCGTCGCGCGCTCCGTGCGCGCGTCGCGCGCGGCGCACGCTGCGACCGCCGGGCCGCTCGCGTGGAACGACCCGGTGGATGGCGTGCCCGGGCTCGGGCCGTCGGCGCGCGAAGCGCTGTCGCGCGCGGGGATTCGGAGCGTCGCGGATCTCGCGTGGCTGATGCCGATCGCGTGGGACGATCTTCGCGCGCCGATCACCGTGACGGAGGCGGTGAAGCGCGCGACCGACGCCGATCCGCTCGCCGCGCCGTCGCGCGTTTGCTTGCGCGGGATCGTGACGAGCGCTGGGCTCGTGCCGATGCGCGGCAGACGCGCGGTTCGCGTCGTGCTGGCGGACGCGCCGGGGGCAAAGCCGACGCTTCACGCGTGGTGGTTCTTCGCGGCGCACGGGGTTTTGGCGTCGGCGAAGGTAGGTGCAGCATGCATGCTTTCGGGGCGCGTGAAGGTGGAGGCGTCGAAGCCTGCGCGCGTCGTTCATGGAGATCTCGTCGCGGACGTTCCCGGCGCGCGCGTCGTGCGCCCGCGCTATCCGCGGCTCGGCGTTGCCGATGCGACGCTGCGCGCGGCGATCGCGACGGTCATCGCGCGGATGGAGGCGCTCCCGGACCCCGTGCCGCTCGCGATCGTGCGTCGCGAGGCGCTGCCACCGATCGACGCGGCGCTGCGCGCGATTCACGCGACAAGTGGCGCGCCGCCGAGCGACCACGATCGGCGCGCGGTCGCCGAGAGGCTCGCGTGGGTCGAAGCGTTCGCGCGCGTTCGCGATCGATTGCGCGCGCGGGCCGGGGAGGGGAGCGCGCCGGCGTTGCGTCGCGACGCGGGGATCCTTCCGCGCTTCGTCGCGGAGCTCGGCTTCGCGCTGACGGCATCGCAGTCACGCGCGATCGCGGAGATCGCGGGCGATCTCGCGAAGACGACGCCGACGCGCCGTTTGCTGCTCGGCGACGTCGGCACGGGGAAGACCGCGGTCGCGCTCGCGGCGGTCGCGCAGTGCGTGGCGGCGGGCGCGCAGGCCGCAATCCTCGCGCCGACGAGTCTCCTCGCGGAGCAGTACATGGAAGCCGCGGCGCCGCTCGCGCGCGCGACGGGAGCGTCGATCGCGCTCGTGACCGCAGGCGTCCCGATCGCGCAGCGTCGTCGCGCGGCGGAGCAAATCGCGCTCGGAGGGATCGCGGTCACGATCGGAACGCACGCGCTCTTGTCGCAAGGGATCGCGTTCGCGCGGCTCGGGCTCGTGGTGGTCGACGAGCAGCATCGCCTCGGCGTCGCGCAGCGACTCGCGCTCGTGCAAAAAGGATCGTCGCGCGCTTCGACGCCGCACTTGCTGACCCTCAGCGCGACGCCGATTCCGCGAACGCTCGCCCTCGCGCTCCGCGGCGAGCTCGCGACGTCGACGCTCGACGAGCGTCCGCGCGGTCGTGTCGTGGTGAAGACCGAGCTCCGCGCTCGCGCGCGCTTCGACGCGGTCATCGACGACGTACGCGCCGCATGCGCGCGCGGCGAGCGCGTCTTCTTCGTCGCGCCGCGGATCGACGACGACGCCGACGACGACGCGGCGGGTGCGAAGCAGCGCGCGGAGGATCTCGCGTCGCGGCTCGCGCCAGCGAAGGTCGCGCTGGTGCACGGCGCGCTCTCGGCCGAGGCGAAGCGCGTCGCGATGCGGGCGTTTCGTGCCGGTGACGCACAGGTCCTCGTCGGTACGACCGTGGTCGAAGTGGGGATCGACGTGCCCGAAGCGACGCTCATGGTCGTCGACGGCGCCGAGCGTTTCGGGCTCGCGCAGCTCCATCAGCTCCGCGGTCGCGTCGGACGCGGCGCGCGCCCGGGCCGATGCCTGCTCGTCCACGACGACATCCTCTCCGACGTCGCGCGACGTCGCCTCGAGGCCCTCGCGCGCCTTCACGACGGCGCCGCGATCGCGCGCGCCGATCTCGAGCTTCGCGGCGCGGGCGATCTCGGCGGCACCCGCCAGTCGGGCGCGGAAGAGGAGCTGTTCTTCCTCGATCCCGCGTCGCCGCCGCCTTGGCTCGAGCGGATCGAAGAAGACACGCGCGCGCTTCTCGGGAACGATCCCGAGCTCGCGAGCCCGGAGCACACAGCGCTCGCGCTCGCGGTCGCGCGCTACTCCGCGGCGCTCGCCGTCCGCGAAGAGGCAGGCTGATGCGCGGCGCGCGAAGCGTCCTTTTGAGCGCGTCGTGCGTCCTCTTCACGTGGGTCGTCGCGTTCGCGATCGAGCACGTCGTCGTCGGCTTCGCGTTTGGCGAGTTCTTCGCCGGCCCCTGGGAGATGCGCATCGTTCGCCGCGTCGTCCTGCCGATCGCGCTCGCGTCGGTCGTGCCGCTCGTGCCGGTCGTGGTCGCGCTCGGCGCGCTCGTCGACGCGGCGTCGCGCGAGGACGAAGGGCGAAAGCCGCGCGTGGCGCTTGCCGCGATCCTCGCCGCGGCCGCGGGCGCGCTCGCGTACGGGGTCTCGTTCGGTCGCCACTTTGCGAGCTGGGGGCTTCGCGCGCCGTTCATCGCCGCGCTCGCCGGGATCGGCGTGATCGCCGGTTTGTGGATCGTTCCGGCCGTCGCTCGTCGCGTCTTCACCGCACCGTCGACGCTCGCGCTCGCGGGACCGATCGCCGCCGCCGCGTTCTGGAGCGCCGATCTCTTCGTGCTCGCGCGCCTCTACCCGGCGATGCACACGGCGCTCTGCGTGCTAACGCTCGTCTCGATCGCGCTCGTCGCGGTTCCGCTCCGCGCCGAGGCCGAACGCCGCGCGAAGATCGCCATCGTCCCCGCGCTCATCGTCTTGGTCGCCGCCGCGGCGGCCGTCGCCACGGTCCGCGTTCAGGCCACCCGCCTCGCTCTCGCAGCGAACGTGCGCCTCGCGCTCGTCGATCACGCGCCACTCCTCGGCCGCGCCGTCCTCGTCGCGAACGCGCTACATCCACCGCCGCCGCTCGACGACGACGCCCCCACGCCCGGCGCTCCGTCGCCCGGCGACGTCCCGCGCGCGCTCGACTGGACCGGTCGCGACATCGTTCTCGTTTCGGTCGACGCCCTCCGCGCCGATCACGTCGGCGCCTACGGCTACGCGCGCCGCACGACGCCGAGCATCGACGCGCTCGCCCGCGAGGGAGCGCGTTTCGATCGCGCGTACTGCCCGACGCCGCACACGTCGTATTCGATCACGTCGATGATGACCGGAAAGTATATGCGTCCGCTCCTCGCGCTCGGCCTCGGCGACGACTCCGAGACGTGGGCTGCGGCGCTCCGTCGCTACGATTTCCGAACCGCCGCATTCTATCCACCGGCGGTCTTCTTCATCGATCAAGCGCGGTTTCATGCCTTCGAGAAGACGTCGCTCGACTTCGAGTACGCGAAGGTCGAGTTCGCCGCGCCGTCGCTGCGCGCGGACCAAATCGAGGCGTACTTCGCGACCGCGCCGATCGATCGTCCGCTCTTCTTGTGGGTGCATCTCTTCGAGCCGCACGAGCCGTACGTGATGCATGCGGACCATCCGTTCGGCGCCGATTTGCCGACCGACATCGATGCGTACGACAGCGAGATCGCCGCCGCGGACGCCGGTGTCGGTCGAATCGTCGCGGCGGTTCGCGCGCGTCGTCCGGGCGCGGTAGTCATCGTGACCGCCGATCACGGCGAAGAGTTCGGCGAGCACGGCGGGCGCTACCACGGCACGACCGTCTACGAAGAGCAGGTGCGGGTTCCGCTCGTCGTCGTCGGGCCTGGCGTCGCCGCGCGATCGTCGCGCACCGTCGTGCAGACGATCGATCTCTTTCCGACGGTGCTTTCGGCGCTCGGGATTCCGCGGCCCGCACGCGTTCGCGGTCGCGATCTCGGTCCGGTGCTCGCGGGCGCGGACGACGACGGCCTCGCGCTCGCCGAGACCGACGACTACGCGCTCCTCGCGCGCGGCGCTGACCGGCTCGTCTGCGCGCGTCGCGCAGCGGCTTGCGTGCTTCATCGGCCCGAGATCGATCCCGCGGAGCGACGCGATTTCTCCGCCGACGATCCCGCGCGTGCCGACGAGCTTCGGCGAGCGCTCGCCGCTGCGGAGCGCGATCACGGGCGTTTCGAAGCGGGGACGCAGTGGCCCGAGGCGTTGCGGCGCGGGCTGCAAGGGGAGGCGGACGCGGCGATCGAAGTGGCCGCGCTGCTCGACGACGCCAGCGTCGCCGTACGCCGCAAGGCGGCCGAAGTGACGTTCGAGCTTCACGCGACCGCGGCGGCTCCCCAAGTGCGGCGCGCGGTCGGACGAGAAGAAGACGACGACGTGCGGCGTTGGTGCGGCCTCGCGCTCGTACGCATGGGCGACGCGCCGACGCCTGCGGTCGAGCAGCTCCTCCGCGCCCCCGCGCGCGAGTGGCGGAGACGCGCGGCGCTCGCGCTGAGCGAACGCAGCGACGCGCGCGCAGCGGACGAGCTCGCCGCGTGGTGGGCCGACGACGGGCCACCGCGCGGGACCATGGAGTTCGAGCGCGCGCGCGAGCTCCTGTCGGCGATCGCGCGAACGAAGGCGCGCGCGGCGGTGCCGTCGCTCGTCCGCTCGCTCTCCGACGTGCGGCTGCGTCCGTTCGTCGTCGCCGCGCTGGCTGCGATCGGCGATGCGTCGGCGCGCGCGCCGCTCCTCGATGTCTTCTCCACGGAGCGCTACGTGTCGATGCGCGAAGGGGAGGCGCGCGCCCTCGTCGCGCTCGGAGCTCGCGCCGAGATTCGGCGTGCGCTCGAACGCTTCGCCGGCGTCCCCGATCCGATGCTCGCCTCCCTCGCGGTCGCGCGCGACGCCGGCCTCCTCGATCCGAAGACCGCGGGACTCGCACGCACGTCACCCACCGCCGTCGTCGACGCGACGTTCACGCTTCCGTCGTCGCCGCGCCCACTTCGCCTCCTCGTTCTGACCGAAGGCGCCGGCGCGCTCGACGGAACGGTCGCGGGATCGCCCATCCCACGCGCGACAACGTTCGATCTCGATCCCCCGCGCGCGCTTCACGTCGTCGAGCTCGGTCGAATGAACGGGGGCACCGCCGCCGTGCACCTGACCCACGCGGCGGGCGGAATCACCGCGGTTTGGATCGTCCCGCGCGCTGACGAGATCCCCCCGCCGCCGCCGACCGCCTGGCGCGCCGCCGACGCCGGCGCGGCTTCGCCTTGATTGACCGCGGCCCTGCTGGCAAATAGGGTGCGCCAGACCGAAACCGACAGGAGCCGCATCACCGTGCCCGACGATCCCGAAAAAACCGCATCTCCCGAGAAGGGCCCGACCGCCGCCGCCCCCACAGCCGCGAAATCCGCGGCGGACGACGCGCCCGTCAAGGACGACGCGCCGGTAAAGGCCGCGGACGCCGACGACGAGGACGCCGACGCGCCCGCGTCGGAGGGCGACGACGCCTTCCGTCCCGAGGCGATCGCGAAGCGCATCGACAAGCTCGGCGGCGAGACCGACGTCGAGCGTCAGGCGCGCGAAGAAGAGGCCAAGCTCGCGGAGCGCCGCCGCCAACAGAAGAAGAAGGGGAAGAAGGGGCTCGAATCCGCGGCGTCGAAGAAGCTCGCGAAAATCGGCGATCGTCCCGTCAAACGCACCCCGTCAGCCGCAGCCGCGGCCGACGCCGATCCGCTCCTCGAACGCACCGCAAAGCTCAGCGAGTGGATGCGCACCAACTCGCGCGCCGTCGGCATCGGCGTCGCCGCGATTGTCTTCGGCGCGATCGGATTCGGCGGCTGGACCTGGTGGCAGCAGAAGCGCGAGAGCGACGCTTCGGTGCTCCTCGCGCAGGCGGTCGCCGACGAGCACGGGCAAATCGGCGATCCCGCAAAGGTGAAGGACGATCCGGACAAGCCGAAGGATCCGCGCCCGATGTTCGCGACGGTCGAAGAGCGACGCGACAAAGCACTTGCAAAGTACAAGGATGTCGAAGCGCGCTTCGCCGGCACCGGCGCGGCGATGCTCGCGCGTTTGGGCGAGGCGTCGCTCCTGCTCGACAAGCACGACGCCGAGGGGGCGGTCGTCGCGTTCAACGACGTGAAGGCTTCGCCGCTCGCCCAGGCCGACTCCGAGGTGCGCGGTCGCGCGCTCGAAGGACTCGGCTTCGCGTACGAGCTCCGCGCGAGCTTGAAGCCCGAAGAGAAAGACAAGAACCTCGAGCTCGCGATGAAGGTGTTCAAGGAGCTCGAGCAGACGGACGTGCGCGGCTTCAAGGAGCTCGGCACGTACCATCAAGCGCGCGTCCTCGAGTTGAAGGGCGATCGCCAGGCCGCGATCGATCTCTTGAAGACGCTCTCGGCCAAGCTCAAAGAGATGGCGAAGAAGGGCGACGACGTCTTTCCGTACCTCGACACGGCGGTCGACGATCGCCTTGGCTCGCTCGATCCGAGCACGATCCAGCGCAAGCCGTCGCGCGGTATGGGCGGCGGCATGGGAGGACCGGGCGGGTTCGGCGGTATTCCTGGGCTCGAAGGGGCGATGGGGCCCGACGGGAAAATCGATCCGGCGATCCTCCAGCAGATCCTGCAACAGCAGGGCATGCCGCCGGGTGGGGGAGCGCCGCCGGGTGGGGGAGCGCCGCCGCGGCCGCCGCCTCCGGCTCCGAAACGATGATGATGAGTCGCCCGGGCAACGCACGCCGCGTCGTGGTCGGCGCTCTCGCGACCGCGATGCTCGTCCTCGCGACGGGCGCGTGCGTGAAGCAAGAGGCGTCGAACGATGGCGTCAACGCCGACAAACCGCTCTGGATGAACCGTCCGAGCGGCTCGATGCGCGTCTTCGCGCGGCGTCCGCTCACTGCGTCTTCGCGCACCGTCGGCGAAGACTACGAACGCGGTCGCGCGGAGATCGACGTCGCCAACGGGCGCGTCTTCCTCGGTTCGGCCGATCGCGGGCTCTACGCGCTTCGCTCGGGCGACCTCAGCACGATCTGGCGCTTCGAGACGCTCGGCGTCGTCCAGTCCGAGCCGCTCTACGATCGCGAATTGGATTATGTCTACTTCGGCTCGCACGACGGCGCGCTCTACTGCGTCCGCGCGAGCGACGGGGGGCTCGTCTATCGCTTCAACTCGGGCGCCGAAGTCGCCAGGAAACCTGTCCTTTCCGGCGAGATACTCTTCTTCGCCAACGGCGCCGACAACCTCTTCGCGGTCGATCGCCGCAGCGGCAAGCTTCGATGGACGCAGCACCGAACTTCGGCCCTCGGGATGGAGATCTCGGGGCACGCGGGTCCTGCGCTCGACGGCTCGCGCCTCTTCATGTCGTACTCCGACGGTCACGTCATCGCGTACGATCCGCGTGACGGATCCGAGGTGTGGCCGCAGCCAATCGATCTCGCGGGC
>JBBQXV010000168.1:0-20891 GCA_038209335.1 Polyangiales bacterium
CTCCGAAAGCTCCAAGACCGCGTCGACCTCCACAAAATCCCGGTTGCGTCCGCGCACGACGCACTCGACGAGGTTTCCGCGGCGAGGCACTGGGTGAACGTCGCCGTCGCGAGCGACGAGTACGGCCCTGAAGACATCGTCGCGATCGCCAACCTCTTCGCTTCGTACCTCACGACGTCGTTCGACCTCGACGAGGATCCCGGCACGCGATGGGCGTCGGACTGCGGTTGCGTGTGCGTCTGCTGCAGGCACGTCGAGCAGCTGCCACATCTCCGCCCGAAGAAGCTCGGACCGGCGGACAAGGCGCGCGCGCATCGGATGATGCTCGGCGTGCTGCGAGCGCGCTCGCTCGAGAGCGGTCACGAGTTGTCCGACGACGAGGCCGAGGCGTTCGCTGCCGATGCCGAGCTCGCCGAGTCGATCGCGCTGGTCGCGTACTGCGAGCAGCTTCTGCGCCGGCTCGAAGGAGAACGGGGTGAGCCGGCCGTGTTGGCGCTTTGGCGAAAGTTCGCGTGGACGAAAACGGGCGCGCCGAAGAGCGGGTTCAGGCTCGACGTTGCGGGTGTGTTGGAGGCGGAGCGGAGAGTCGTCGCGCGGATCGCATCGCGCGGGTGACGTGGGAGCGTACTTCGAGACGAGCTCCGCTGCGCCTGCCATCGCCTCCGCGTCCATTTAGTCTCGGCTTCGCCGCGGCGCTCCCGAAGGCGCAGCAGAACATGATGCGCAATCGGGCAGACGCCGTTCCGACCGTCGTGCAGCGGTCGTTCGGCCGAAGACGAGACGCGCGGGCCCGAGGCCCCGGAGACACGACGATGATGTCGTGGATCCGGGGCCGAGGTGTTTTGTGAGAAGGGCGTGTCAGTGGCTTGCGCGCGATGAAGACGCGACGACGCGCAGAACACGCACATCCCGACGAACGCCAAATTCGATCCAAGGCGCCCGCCACCATCGTCTATCTTGCGACGATGCATACGCACCTCCAGTGCTCGATGGGCGCGAGCTCGCTCGCGTTGGTGGTGGTGGTGGCGGCGATCGGATGCCAGGCCGGACGGGCCGCACAGACCGTCGAGCCGGTGGCGCCCAACGGCCGCGAGGCGTTGGGCGAGTCGTCATGCCCCAACAAGGACCAGCGGATCGCCCCGCTCATCGTCGATTGGCCGCAAGAGCAGCGCGGCGAGGTCCAAGCAGAAATGACCGAGGGGCTCGCGGTCGTCGCCTACGACTGCAAGGCCATCCGCGTCCTCCCCGATTGCCATGTCGAGGGTCTCTACGGCTACGTCGGCCTGCCGAGGGACGAGCAGGCGGTGCAGATTCGTTCCGCCGACGAGCTGAGCGCGAACCTCCCGCGGACGGCCGCCATCGTCGGCGTGCAGGTCGATGCGGAGCTGGCGCGCGGCGCGTCGATCGATCTCGCGCTGGTGATGGTCGGCCGACGCCGCACCACCCGAATGCACGCCGCGCGCGCCGATCTCAAAGGCGAGTGCGCAGGCGCGACCCACTTCGTCCGCGGCGCCATCATCGGCGCCTTCGCGATGGACACCGGCACTCAGGCCAAGGTGCGCACGACGGCCGAGGTCTTCGGCGCCGCCGCGTCTGGCGCGAGCACGTCGTCGCACGTCAAGCATTCCAGCCAGGGAACGCTCTCCGCCTGCGCCGCCGCGCACGCCGGGGATCCTGCGCCGCCGCCCGGCTGCGAAGCCGCCTATCGGATCGAGCTCGCGGCCATCGACGCAGCCGGCTCGGCCGCCTCGACCACCGCGTCCAGCACCCCGAACGACAAGCTGGTCTCCGAGTGTCCGCCCGGGATGGTCCTCACCGGCGGCAAATGCGCGAAGCCGAACGCCGAGACCGTGCACGTCTGCGATCCGAACAGCTACGCAGACTGCGATGCCCAGTGCCGTCGCGGCGAGATGAAGAGCTGCTTCGCGGTCGGCTGGATGTACGAGAACGGCAGCGGCGCCGAGAAGGATCTCGCCAAGGCCATGGTTCTCTACAAGATGGCGTGCGACGGCGGCGGCGCCGAGGGGTGCCGCGGCCTCGGCTGGATGTACAGCCAAGGCATCGGGGCGCCGACCGACGCCGCACGTGCCATGGATCTCTACAAGCTCGGGTGCGATCGCGGCGACGCGTCGTCATGCTCGAACCTCGGCTTCATGTACGGTACGGCCAAAGCGGGCGCGCCGGATTACGCGCGCGCGTTCACCCTCTCCAAACAGGGTTGCGACGGCGGGGATCCAAACGGGTGCAACAGCCTCGGCATTCTCCACGAGAACGGCTGGGGCCTCGCCGCGGATCTCGCGCGCGCCGCCGTCTTTTATCGGCAAGCCTGCGATGGCGGCAGCCCGATCGGATGCTCGAACATGGGAAGCCTGCTTGTGACCGGCCGCGGCGTCCCCGTCGATCGCGCACGCGGGATCGAGCTTTTGCGACGGGGCTGCGCGGCCGGCAACACCTGGGGATGCGAGAAGCTCCGCAGCTACGGCGAGACGCGCTGACCCTTGACGCGAGCTAAGGATTGGAAGATCCCGCGTCGCCAGCGCCACACCAATCGACTCCCCGGCAGGCCTGCACGCGGTGCTTCGACGATGCGCCGCGCGAGCGCGCGTCCAACGGGATGCCGTCAGCGCGTGGAAATCACGTAGATGCCGACCGGAGCCGACTGCGAGACGTAGGCGACGTTCGCGCGGTCGGGGCTGAGCGCCCAGGCCGAGGCGTTGTGGGCAACTGCCTGGGTGAGGACTCGTTCGAGCGAGCCCCCGCCCAGGTCGACGGTGCGGATGCTCTCGCCGTCGCGCAACACGATGACGTCGTTCGACAGCGCCTTGATCGCGTAGAGCGAAGAATGGGGCGTGCCGAGCGACACCGTGGCCCCGTGAATCGACACCGCTCGGGCGTTCGTCCGGCTGGTCACGCCGTCCGTACCGTAGGCGTACGACCAGTCGTCGGTGAATCCCAACCAGCCTCCGTTCAAAAACGGCAAGGGGCGTCCGAGGTCGGCGGCCGTGTACGCTTCCGTCCAATCCTCACCGCCGGTCAGCGCGCAGAGTGCGTAGGCGTCGTTAGGCGCTATCCGAGAAACGCCGAGCGGGCAGACGTCGAAGCTATTCCCGATGATCGTCGATTGCGCAGTCGTGAGATCGAGCCGAGCGAAGCCCGAAAGATCCGCGTAATAGAGACTACGATTCTGGTGGTCGAACACCGACAGCGTGGGATCGACGCTCGGGCGGGTGCCGCTTCCCGCCGTGTTGAACGTGGCTCCATCGGTGACGTGGGTAATCGAGAAGTCGTAGCCGTGAGCGCTGGGATCGTACGTCAGAAACCATTCACCGTTCGGACTGGTCGTCCATTCCACGTCGCCGGTGGCGACCTTGGCCTCGGTGTGGCTCGGCCCGCGAAAGGCGCTGACCGTGTACGCGGCGATCACGCCGGTGCAATACTTCGCGTTCACGTCGTTGTTCGGGGCAAAGCGCACCTCCATGACGCAGCGGACGTCGGGCAGAATGACGGTGGAACCGACGAACGGCGGCGACTCCACGACGAGGCTCGCCAACCCCCCCGGGCGCGGAACCGAGAACGCGAGGGTCGTGCCGTCGGGACTGACGACGACGTTGCCGATATTCGCTCCAAGTACGTGCGCGGCGCCCGCGGTCCAGACTTCGGTGAGAAGCGAAGGCCCTGCCACGGTGCGTCGGTAGAGGACGTATGGTCCCTCCACGCGGGGCGACTCCACGTCGGCGATGTTCGCAATCACCGCGGGTGTTCCGCCGACGATGCGCACCGCATAATATTTCGTCGAGTCCTGATAGACGACGTAGCCGTCGCTGGTGACGCCAATGAGCGTGAGCTGCGCTCCGAGGGCGAGGGCCAACCCGGTCGGCGCTGGGATCGCCGCGTCGGCGTGAGCGTCGGCGTTCGGCGTCGCGTCGGTCAACCCACCGCCGTCTTTGGACTCGGGCGCATCAGAGCCGGCGTCCGGCGCGACGGGACTCGTGTCCGCGCCGCCATCGGCGACGGGCGCGCTGGTGATGGCGTCGGTCGACGCGGTGCCGCAGCCGAGCGCGTACAGTCCGAGAGCCCCCGAGAACGTCAACGCGCCAACGCACTTCACGATAAGCATCTTTCGCATGGTCATTGTCCTCTTTCGAACCTCAATGACCTCGCGCGGCCGCCACGGCTCATGAATCGACATCGCGCGACTCACCACGTCGCTTCGAGCGCCAACGACGCATCGAGCATCGGCGCGCCGAGGGTCGCGACTCGGTGGCCGGCGAAGGCGATCGCTTGAGTGGGCGCGCTCACCGCGCCGAGGAGATCGACGCGGACGCGAAACGTGCGGCTCATTCGCAGCCCCATCGATGCGCGGACGTACGGCATCGCGGCGAAGAGATCGCTGGTGTGTCCGACGAAGGCGGCGTTGGCGACGCCGTCGACGTGGGACCATTCGAGCGCCAAGCCGGCGCCGATGGTCGGACGCCATCGCGCGTCGAGGGAGGAAAAAGCGTACGACGCGCCCAATCCGATGGCTCCGATGGTCACCCGAGCGGTTCCTTCCGGCGCCTCGACTTGGGCGGCGATGACCGGTAGACGCGCGAGGGAATCGACGCTGAAGCGCTCACCCGCGAGCCACGAGAATCCGAGCGCGGCTCCCCCCGCGGGCGCCAGTCCGCCCGGGGTGAAGAGCACGTTGGGGCCGACGCTGGCGATGAACTGTGGAGCGCGCTCGGCAGCGCGGCTCGCCAGCGATGAAAGCGGGGGCGCCGTAGCGGCGATCGGGGTTGGGGACGGAGGGTCGACCGCCGATGCAGGGATGGGCAGGAGCTTCCCGTGCACCGCCTCTTGCGCGCGAATCGCGAGCACGCTCGCGTCCTCGTCATCCGACGTGGCGACGATGCGCTCGCGAAAGCGCACGGACTGGCCCTCGCGATCCGCGACCCACAAATCGATACTGTCGCCGAGCGGCGAGACGCGAAGGACCACCCGCGCGTGTCGCAAGGCCGCTTCCGCGCTGAAGTCGATCCCGGCGGAAGCGCTGACCAGGTCGATCGCGTAGCCGCTGGCGGTGAGCTCGGCCCGAAGCTTCTGCACGACCGGCGCGGTGATGTCCTCGGCGACGACGACGACGCGTTCTCCGGCGGCCATCGCGCGTCGGGGGCTCGCGACAACGGAGAGCATCGCCAGCACGACGAGCAGGCGAATCGCGAGTCGGCGCATCAATGCTCGAGGACTTGAATCGCCAAGGAAGCGTGCGGCCCCGACGGATACCGCTGCAAATAGCGCTGCGCGGCCGCGCGGGCGCCCGCGTGATCGCCTCCGCGCTCGCGCGCTTCGATCAGACGACCGTCGGACTCCCGTGCGAGGGGGCCGGCGGGGTCCTCCGACGACGCGGTTTCGAACCACCGGGCGGCGTCCGCGAATGCTCCGCCGTCGAACGACAAGCGCCCGAGCAAGAAGGCGGCGCGCTTCGCGTGCGAGGTCCCGGCGAAGCGCGTTCGGACGGCGAGGAGCGCCTTGCGCGCGCGGGCGGAGTCGGCCGCGAAACGCGCGACGTCGGCGAGCGCCATGACGTCGGCGGCGCTTCCCTGATCGCAGACGGCGTCGAACTGCGGGAGCGCCGCCGCGAAGGCCGCGCGGTTGTCGCCGCGCGCCGCCAGCTGAAGCCAGGTCGGATCCACCGAGGCGTCGACGGCGCGATCGGGAAGCGCCGCGAGATCCGGGGTCTTCCGCGGCGAGCTCGGCGCCGGCTCCGGCGGCACGCCCGCGTCGAGCGTCTCCGTCGCCGCGGGGCCGGCCTCGGCGTGCTCCGACTCCGCGGACGGCGCGAGGATCGGCGTCTGCCCGGTCGGTTCGGTCGCCACCGAATCCTGTTTGCATCGCAGGCGCACCGACGTCCCCGGGTGCACGAGCTGCGGACGAATCGAGCAGCCGGTGACGACGACGGAGCCTTCCGTGAGATCGAGGGTGAAGACCTGCTCCTTCGGATCCCACCCCGTCGCGAACGTCGTACCGGTGACGTCGACGACGAACGGCCCCACGTCGACCTTCCATTGGCTGGTCGGGGTGTGCACGACCGTCGCGCGTACGTGACCGCGCGGAACGACGATCTCCGCGCCGTTCTGGGTGACGTTGGTGACTCGCGCGAGCGCGTCGTCCTCCAGGGTGATGCGCGAGCCATCGGAGAATCGAAGCGGAACGGACTCGGCCGAGACGATCATCCAGGCGCCCACCTGCCCAGCTTCGTCACGCACGCTGAAGGACAGCGGTCGCGGACGCGCCCATAGTGCGACGAGCGCCGCCGCCGCGACGAGCGCCACCGCTCCCCAAGCCGCGCGCGGCGGGAGCGATCGACGGATCGGAGTGACCGGCGCTGTCCTTCGCGCGTTCCACGCCTGCTCGAAACGCGCGCCCGCCCCCGGCTCCGCCCTCGGCGGCAGCTCCTCGTCTTGCAGGCGCGCCGCCTCTTTGCCCACGCGCGTGAGCGCGGCTTCGATCTCGATGCGGCTCATTGGCTCGCCCATCGCGTCCCCCTTTCGAGCCACTCACCAAGTACGGGATCCCGTCGACTGATCGCCACGAAGCGCGCTTCACTTCGGGCGAGCGTGCGTTTGATGGTGGCGAGCGAGACGTCGCACGCCTCGGCGACCTCGGTGAGCTCCATCCCGTCGACGAACCGAAGGGCCAGCGCGATCCGTTCGTCGGCCGGCATCGCGTCGAACGCCGCGTACAAGCGACGCACCGCTTCCGCGGTCTCAGGCGACGCGTTGGGCGCCGGCGGATCGGGCATGTCGTCCGCGCCGACGAAGCGGAGCCAGCCACGCCGGCGACGCGATCGAATGTGCTCGCGCGCGACGTTCACCGCGATCGCGGTGAGCCAACGCTTCAGCGCGTCGGCGTCTTCGAGGCGATCGATCCGTTCGAGGGCGCGAAAGAACGCTTCGTTGACGATGGCCGGCACGTCCGCGTCGGAGCCGAGGATGCGCGTGAGAACGCGCTCGACATGGGGCGCGAATCGCTCGAAAAAGACCCCGGGCGCGCGCGCGTGATGCGCGCGCAACGCTCGAAGCAAGCGCGCATCGTCGAGCTGCCCGGCGTCGTACAAATCGTAGACCGCAGCAGCAGGCGAAGCCGGCGCGGCTTCAAGTCTGGGTACCGAGGTCGGATGCACGCACCTTCCTGTGGCCTACGCGCGGCGCCACGGCTCATCTTTCTTCGCGATCGGTGTTTATTTCGTCCGAAGGCGCGGATTGGGGCGAACGAACGCGGCGTCGTCCCGGCGTCGCGGACCGGTTCTTCAGCTGAAACAGCGCAGCTGTGGGCAGGGCGCCTTGATTGTGAAGCCGGCCGTTGAGCGGACCGCGCGCATCGCCCTCGACGGGGCGCGCGGGTCGTCACCAACCTCTTGGCGAATCTCGCCGAGCAGCACGGTGGCGCCGTCGCCGGAATGCCGTTCGATGCGGCGGCCGTTCGCAGTGCGCTCGCGCGTGCAGATCACGCGCACGCCATTGCGAAGGCCGCCAGCATCCGCACAGCGAGACTCACCCCTTGCGCTTCGGCCGCGCCTTCGTCGCCTTCTTGCTCGTCGCGCCCTTCTTCGCGGTCACGGCCGTCTTCGCCTTCGGCCTCTTCTTCGCCACCGTCTGCTTCTTCGCCCCCGCCCCCTTCTTCCGTTCGCTGCCGTACCAAGTGAGCCCGTACTTCTCCACGAGCCGCTTGCGCGCGTACGCGTCCGCGCCCATCTCCGCGGCGCTCTCGTACATCGCGCGCGCCTTGTCGTCGTCGACGCCCACGCCCGCGCCGCTCTCGTACATCTTGCCGAGCTCGCGGTAGGCAGCGGCCTCGCCCTTCTCGCCCGCGCGCTCATACCACTCGCGCGCGCGCTCGAAGCTCTGCGCGACGCCTTCGCCGAGCCGGTAGCGATCGCCGAGCCAGACCATCGAGATCGAATGGCCACTCTCGGCGAGGCGAGTGCGCGCGGGGACGGTCTCCACGGGGGGACGGCCTGCGTCGTCGAGCAACTGCAACCAGAGCGCGAGCGCGTGGGCGACGAAGTGGCGGTTCGCGGCCCCCTCGCGCGCCGCTTCGCGCGCCAGGTCGATCGCGCGCCCGCCGTCCTCGTCCTCCTCCGCCAGTGTGATTGCGAGGAGCCACTGCGCGGAGGGCCACGCCTGTTTCACGGCTCGCTCCATCCAGACGCGGCCGCGCTTCGCGGGCTCTCCTGCCTCGAGGCCAATCTCCTCCCTTAGCGACAGCCCGCCGGCGGCGTGGACGTAGAGCCGCGCCACGGTCGTTTGCGCCCACGGCTCGCCTCGCGTCGCCGCGTCGACGACCTCGCGTCCGAGCACGACGGGCAAGTTCGCGTCGCCGAGGATCGATATCAGCTTGTCCTCGTCACCGAGCTTCGCAAGATCGATCGCCCACCGGTAGCCCGCGACGATGTCGTTGAACTGGAGGAGGCCCGCGATCACGCGCCCCGCTTCGTGGTGGCCGAGCGCGAACGCGCGCTCGAGTATCGCGATCCCCTCGGCGAGCCGCCGCGCGCGCGTGGCCTTGTCCGCCTCGTTCCACGCGGGCAGCGCCCGCTGCCCTTCTTCGAACAGCGCCTCTGCCTGGTCCATGACGCGCGATTCTCGTTCACGATCGAACGGCTGTCACCGGGCCCGCGGGCACACTCTTGACGCCGGCGCGCGGCCCGACATCTTCTCGTGACGTTGCCTTGACGCGATCGAGCGCTTCCGACGCGTGTCCGTGATCTCGAGATGACCGAACCGTCGCGATACATCGGCAAGCCTCTACTGAGACTCCTCGAATGCTACGTTCTGAAGGCGATCGGGAGATTGTCGGACTGACGCGCTTGCTCCACGTCCTCTTCCTCTGCAGCCGCAATCGCCTCCGCAGTCCAACCGCGGAGCGCGTGTTCGCCGACCACCCGGGCATCGAAGTCGCGTCCGCCGGATTGAGTCCCGACGCGGAGGAGCGGCTTGGGCCAGAGCTCGTGGAGTGGGCCGAGCTGATCTTCGTGATGGAGAAGCGGCATCAGAGAACGCTGAGCCGGAAGTTCGGCAAGCATCTCCGCAACAAGAGAATCGTCTGCTTGGACATCCGCGACGACTACGGCTTCATGGACCCGGTGCTCGTTGCTTTGCTCGAGCAACGCGTGAGGCCCGCGCTGCCTTGACGCGATCGACGCGGCCGGCGCGCGCGCGATCTCGCGTTCTGCGGCGACGAGCATCGAGACGTCGTCGTCGAATCGCCGCGTTCACAGCGGCGGAAGCACCGGATCATGCGAGAGCGCGATGACGTGGATGCCTCGACCGTCGTACGCCGCGTTCGTCGCGCCGCTCGGAAGCGTCGCTTCGGCGAATGCCGGATCGCCGAGCACGACGAGCGTGAAGTTCTTCCCCGGTGCGAACGCGACGCGGTTCGACAGCGCCTCGATGCGCGCGATCGGCTCCGGGGTCGACGTGAACGCGATCGTCGTGTCGGCGCGCGCCGCGGTGAAGCTCACGACGTCGCACGGGTTCGTCGAAGCGATCGCGAGCAATGAGAGGAACGGATCCGGCTCGCCAAACCTCTGCGCGTGGACGACGAGGCTCCAATTGCCGCAGGCGTCGTGCTTGACGTCCACCCCACCCGGCGCGCGGATAGCGAGCGACGTCGAGAGATTCAACACGCCGACGTTGGTCGTCGTCGTGCTCGCGATTCGCGTCTCGAGCGTGAAGAGCTTCGTGTCGAACGTCCGCGTCGTGCAACCCGACTGGCCCATCGCGTTCGGGTCGCAGTCGTAGATCGCGAGGGCGAACGATCCGCCGTTCAAGAGCGTCCCGACGGGGATCGTCGGCAGGCGCACGTAATCGACGCCTTCGGTGAGCCGCCCGGCGGTGCCACGCGGACCGATGAGCGTGTCGCACGTCACCTCGTTCGGGTTGCTCCGGACCTCGCCTTTGATCTTCTCGGCGGCGACGAGGAACGGCGTGATCGCCTTGTGCGAGAAATCAGTGAGATCGGGGACCGTCTCGGCCGATCCCGCCGCGACACCGGGCCACGTCGTTCCGGGCATCGGGTGCGCGTCGTCGTGAGGAAGCGCCGGAAGTGGCGCGACCGCAGTGTCGGATCCGTCGCTCAGGGCGCCGGTCGCGAGGCAGAGGCGCGCCCCGCCGAACGTCGTCGTCGCGTTGATGAACTGAAGCCGCGCGTGATGCGGACCGGGAGCATCGGGAACGTCCGGGAGCGCGTCGAAGAAGCCACCGTCGGGCGTGACGTTCCCGTCGGGGCGACCGCCGTCGCGCGACGGAGGCGCCGGGAGATCACCGCCGTCGTTGCCAAAGCTCACGCCCGAGTGACCGCCATCGCCATGGGTCGCGTCGATCGTGTCGATCGCGCCGCCGCATGCGACCGCGAAGACCGCGCTCGCGGCGAGCACGTGAAGTCCGTGACGTCCGAGTCCGTGAAGTCCGTGAGAAGTCATGGCGCCTCTCTAGCGCGTCACGTGCCATCGACCACGTGGAGCGATTCGCCGCTTTGCGCGCGCGTCTCGTGCACGCAGAGCATCGATCGCGCGGCGCGACGTCCCGTCGGCGATCCCACGCGCGGGGCGGATCGCGACGTGTCAGTCGCAGACCGTCCGAAAGATCTACGGGCATCTTCCGGAATGGGTAGCGGACGCGGTGAGCACGCTCGGTCGCCACGCGCAGTTCGTCGACATGCGCGCGGCTTGACCCAGTCGCTGCATCAATGAACCAAGGCGCGCACACCGCCGAGGTGTTTTGTGCGCACGACTACGGAGCCGCGCACTTCGCCGGACTGCCGACGCAGGTGAGGGGGAACTCGCAGAAATCATCGAGCGGCACCATTGTGCCGTAGGCGCCGCACAGGTTGTCCAGGAGCCCGTGCCAGCGCGGTTGGCACTTGCCGAGCCAGTCGCAAACGAAACCAGGCGAGCACGAGCCGGCGGCACAGGACCAACCGGCGGTCGTCGGCGGCCCCGCCGAGCCCGAGGGCCCACACAGTCCTGGCCACGGCCCAGGCCAGCAATGATCCGAATCCGCCCCGGTACACGCGACGAAGTACGGCACGGGCAGGACGTTGCAAATCCCCGCGTCGACACAGGCGCCTCCGCCGAGGCAGGCCTCGCCGAACGGCACCGAGAAAAGCGGAGCGCAGACCCCGGCAAAGCCACACGGACCGTCGGTGCAGACATTGTCGACCGGGTTGCTACGGATCGTGGCCGCCGTCGGCGTCGGGGGGACGCAGGTCAGCGACGGCAAGCAGCCATGAGAGCCGGTGCCGTCGGCGATGTAATGGGTGTAGCTGCATGGCTCGCCGACTTTGCTCGGCCGGTGACACTCTCCGAGGGCGAGCTTGTCGGGCAGATATCCGAGGTTGCAGAGCAGGCCGGCTTGGCACTGCTCATTGAAGCCGCACTCGCTGCCTTCGGGGCGGGGCGCCTCACAGACGTGCTGATCATTGCACAGCAAGCCGTTCTCGCAGAATGGCGAGCACGGGGCGGTCACGCCGCATTTGGGGTTGCAGGTCCTGCCTAGTCCTACCGGCCGAGTGCATTGGGAGTTGTTGGCGTCGCAATAAAGCCCGTCCTGACAGGGCTCTTCGCTGGAACCACCTTGCAGACATCCGTCGCATCCGAACCGGCACTGCTCGCCCTCGCCGTGACCCCGAGCACCGCATGTGCTCACGGCGATCACCAAGCCCAGAAGCACCACGGCCCGCATACCCTGCATGATGCCACAGGAGCGTCGTTGGCCGGAGAGATGGTTCGTCACGCGCCGTCAGGGGCGCGAGGACCGAACCGCCGGGACGCGACCAACGCCAGGACCAAGGAGATCAGAATCATCGCATGCGGCGCGAGCGGCGTCCGTCGCGCGAGATCGCAGCTGCATCCCGATGCGTCGCCGCCCGATGCGGCGTTCGCGTTTGGATCTCCGGCGTCGAGCGTGCTCGTGTCCGGGGCGGCGATGGCGTCGGCCTCCGCGTCGTGCGTCGGCGCGGCGTCGGCGTCTATCCCCGCGTCGCCTACCGGCCCGTTCGCGAACGCGATGAGCTGCGCCTTCGTCCCCACGAAGCGATCGAGATCGACCTGCGAAGCTATGCCCGGAACCGTCCCCGTGAAGCTGTATTGCCAGAACACCGTCGTCGTCCACGGCGGCGGCACCGACGCGCACGTGCTCAGCGTCGCGATGTAGAGCGGGTACTGCGCGAGGCGCACGTCGGTGAATCCCTCGCCCGCGAACCACGCCGGATAGCTGTAGATGATCGGCTTTCGTCCCGTCGCCTGCTCGACGGTCGTCAGCCAATCGAACGCGCGCTGAATCAACGTCGCAGTCGCGACCCAACCCGAGTTGCCGGTGTACTCGCAGTTCTTCCCGGCGGTCGCTTGGTTCGGCGACGTCGGGCACTCCATGTCGAACATCGGCGGCAGATCGCCCGGCTGAAGTCCGCCCGCCGCGGCGAGCACCGAGAGGAAGTGCTGCGCTTGGAGCACGCCGTCGATCGTCGGATCGAAGAAGTGATACGGACTTCGCAAGACGCCCGCCGCTTTCGAGCCCGCCCAGTTGGCGGCGAACGACGTCTGCGTGTTGTAGTCGCCTTGCGTCGCCTTCATGAACGCGAAGCCGCGGCCCGACGCCGCGACCTTCGCCCAGTCGATCGTCCCTTGTCCGTTCGAGACGTCGACCCCTTCGACGATCGCTGTCGGACACACCGACGTGTTCGCCTCGTCGACGTGGTCGACACGCTCGCCGCCCGAGTCTGCGCACGCCGCGAGCGCGAGCGCGAGGACGGCGACGAGAGACGGGCGAGCGTGACGCATGCTCCAGCTTAATCGCAGAGCAGACGCGCGTACAGACGACCGCGCGCGTCGGGATCCTTCGGCCTGGCCCAGTCGCGCCCGATCTTCTCCCAATCCGGATCGTCCGGATCGAGGCCGATGGTCTCGATGAAATGGCGATCGACGATGAAGAAGTGGCGCTTGTACGCGAGCAAATACCCGCCGTGCTCTTCTCGAATCGTCTTCGCTTCTTCGTACGACGCGGACCAGATGTTCCAATGCGCCGACGCGCCGTCCGGATAGAGGAGCGTTCCGAAGTCGTCGGTGTTGCCGCCGCCGAGCACCTTGACGGCGTGCGGCCAGCCCGCGAAACCCAGCTCGCGCGCGACGATCGCGAGGCAGTGACGTCGCTTCGCCGTCGTCGGCATCGCGTCGTCGGTGACATCGCGGAGCTCGGGGAGCGTGCGCGCACGCGCGAGCGCCGCTGCGTCGCGCGCTTTCAACCGCGTGTGAAGAACGCGTGCGCGCGCCTTCAACGCTTCTATCGAATCGGCCATTGGGTCCTCCGTGATCGGGCCGCGCTCCGCTCCGGGCGCCCGTCGGGAATCGCAATGGCGATACCGAAGGTGTTGCAAAGGCAGGGTGAGGTCGTCTTTCGGCGGAAGAGGCGCCCCTGCGCACCTCGCTACAACATAGCTCCGTCTGACGCAGGGGCGAGCTGATCCTGACGATCGCGCGTCAGCCGGCGACGCGGTGATAGACGAGGCGTCCCTTCTTCGAATCGGTCGTGACGATCGTCGTCGCGTCGAGCACCTCGAAGCGCAACGCTATGCTCGCGGGGCGAATCTTGCCGGCCCACGCGCCTTTCAGCGGTCCCGCCGGCGTGCCGACGACCGCGCGCGATCCGTCCGCCGCGACGTCGAGCGCGATCTCGATCCAGACCGTGTCCTTACCGTCCTCGGGACCGAACGACGTGAAGACGACGTGCCCCGCGCCGTCGCTCGCGAGCTTGATCTTCTCCTCCGCCGCCTCCTTGCGAATGCGCGCATAGCAGCCGGCCGGATCGGACGGCTCGCTCTTCTCGCAGCCGGCGCGGATCGTCGCGGCAGGATCCGATTCGTCGAGCGCGAAGGCGAACGTGCCGCCCGCGCGGACGATCGCGATCGCGTCGGTCGGCGCTTCGACGGACGCGGCCGTCGCGCCGCGCGCGGGATCGGTAGCGGGATCGCTCGACGAGCCTGCGCATCCGAGCGCGACGACCGAGAGTGCGAGGAGAGAGAGTGTGCCTGCGAAAGGATTCATGCGTGCCTCCGTGGTTGCTTGGAAGAACGCGACGCGAGCGCGCCTGTGACAGAAAAATAAATCGTCAGCGTCGTCGCCGCACGAACGCGAGGCCGAGGAGCAACACCATCCACGATCCGTCCGCGCGTCCGTGACCGCTCGCGTTGCAGCCGCTGTCCGTTGCGACGGGCGCGTCGCCGGGTGTGTCGCCCGACGATGGCGGTGGCGTTCCGGGTCCGCCGCCGCCGTCGCTCCCTCCGTCCGCGCCCGGCGCCGTCTCCGGTGCGACGTCGAGCACGTCGACTTCGGCGCCCGCGCCTTGCACGAGGAGCGGCGCAGGGAGCCAGTCCGGCCCCGTCGTCATCGCGGCGAGCTTCGCCGCAGGCGTCTTCACCGCATCGGCGAACGCGAAGTGCCACGCCGCCATCGACGCGGGATCGACGACGTGACGCTTCGTCGTTCCATCGATGACCCAAATCGCCGCCGAGCCGTCGTCCGCCTGCGCGAGCGAAGGCTTCACCGGTTGATCCGCGATCTTCGGGAGCTTCGCGAGCTCGGCGTCGGAGTAGTGCCCAACGTCGAGCGCCGAAAACTTCCACGCACCGAACGCCGCAGGGCTCGTCACCCAACGCCGCGCCATCTTCGGCGGGATCGCTTCGGGCGCGCACGTGAAGCTCTTCGCGGACGCGCCGAGCTCGTCGTTCATCCCGGCCGGCGCCGAGTCGATCCCGTACGCGCGAACGACGTGCGGCTTGTTGTCGCGCAGGGCGCGCGGCGTCGGGATCGAGAAGCCGTGATCGCACGATCCGATCGCCGAGCAGAGATCCATCCGATTGTTGCTCGCGGTCACGCGCTCGGCGACAGCGCCCGAGCCGGGCACGCCGTCGAAATAGAGATCGACCGCGATCGTCTGCGCCGGTGTGTCTTCGTCTTGCGACCATCCTGCGATCTTCGAGCAGTCCGCTGCGTCGAGGGAGCCGCGCGGCGCGCGATCCGGCGCGCGCGCCATCGCTTGCAGCTCGGCGAGCGTTCCGTTGAACACGTCGTGATCGAGGCTGCCGTTGCCGTCGCTGTACTGCCAGAACGTCCACTTCGCCCAACCTTGGTCCGGCATCGACGGGCACGTCACTCCGTACGCCGCGATCCAAAACGGGTACGCGCCGAGCGTCGTGTCCTTGACGTTCCCTTCCCAGAAGTACGACCCGCTGTAGATGAACGGCTTGCGCCCCGTCCCTTGCTCGACGATGCGGAGCCACGTCTTGATCTTCGCGGAGATCGTCGCGGGGCTCTGACCACCCGTCGCCTCGACGTCGATCATCGCCGGGAGATCTCCGTCGCCGAGCATTCCTATTTTGCTCACGACGAGGTTCGCTTGCGCGACTTCGTCTCCCGCGGGCTCGAAGAATTGGTACGCGCCGCGGAGCACGCCGGCCGCCTTCATCGCGGTCCAATTTTGGTCGAACTTCGGATCGATGTAGCCGGTGCCGTCGCTGACGCGCGCGAAGCCGAACGCGATGCCGCCGTTCTTCGCCGCCTGCCAGTCGAAGTTGCCTTGGTAGTACGAGACGTCGTACCCCTGCACCGCGCCGTTGGTCGGCGCGCCGCACATGCGCGTGACCGCCGCGGAGCTCGAGCCGGTCGGCTCGGATGTGTCGGCGCTCGAGCACGCGCCGAGGAGCGCGATTCCGGCGGTCGCGGCGAAGAGGTACCATGTACGTGCAGTTTTCACGCATCTCGCTGGTGCGACATCCGTACCAGCGACGGCGCAGTTTTCCTTGCGCAGAATCGCGGTTCACGGGCGATCCATCGCGGCCGTTCGCGAGATCGATCGCGCCATGACGCGACCAGGTATCGTTGGGGGATCATGAAGACGATCGGGATGTGCGTGTTGGGGGCGCTCGCGTGCATGGTGCCGGCGACGGCCGACGCGTTCTGCGGCTTCTACGTGAGCGGCGCCGACACCAAGCTCTTCGCCAACGCGACGACGGTCGTCATGATGCGCGGCGGAACGAAGACGGTCCTCGCGATGCAGAACGCGTATCAAGGCCCGCCCGAAAATTTCGCGATGATCGTGCCCGTGCCGGTCGTGCTCCAAAAGGACGACGTGAAGACGCTCCCACGCGCGGTGTTCGACAAGATCGATCAGCTCGGCGCGCCGCGACTCGTCGAGTACTGGGAGCAGGATCCGTGCATGGAGATCGGCGACTCGTTCGGCGCCGGTGGTCTCGGTCTCAGCGGCATCGGCGAAGGTGGAGGCGGCAGGGGCGCTGGCCTCGGGCTCGGCAGCTTCAACGTGAAGGTCGAAGCCAAGTTCGAAGTCGGCGAATACGAGATCGTGATCCTGAGCGCGAAGGACGCGACGGGTCTCGACGGATGGCTTCGCGCGAGCAACTACAAGATCCCCGAAGGTGCCGAGCCGTATCTGCGTCCGTACGTGACGCAGGGATCGAAGTTCTTCGTCGCGAAGGTCAACGTCGCGAAGGTGAAATTCGAAAATGGCCAAGCCGTGCTCTCGCCGCTTCGGTTTCACTACGATTCGGATCGCTTCACGTTGCCGGTGCGACTCGGCCTCATCAACTCGTCGGGCACGCAGGATTTGATCGTCAACGTCGTCGCGCGCGCGCAGCGGTACGAAGCGGCGAATTATCCGAACGTCACGATCCCGACGAACCTCGACGTCGCCGAAGGGGCTCGCGACAAGTTCGGTGCATTCTACAATGCGCTCTTCGATCGCGTCGTCGCGACGCATCCGCGCGCGGTCGTCACCGAGTACTCGTGGGACACCGGCTCGTGCGATCCGTGTCCGGGCCCCGCCCTCAACGCGCAAGATCTCGCGGTGCTCGGCGCGGACGTCGTGCCGGCGACCGCGCCGCCGCCTTCACCGCAGAAGCCGAGCTCGGGAAACATCGGCCTCAGTGGGTTCGGCGGCGGTCGCGGCTTCGTTCTGACGCGACTCCACGTTCGGTACGGAAAGAACGGGCTCGGCGAAGACCTCGTCTTCCGCGCCGTCGATCCGATCGAAGGCGGACGCGAATGGAGCCCGAAAGGCGCTACGGGCGCGGCGCCCGGCTCGCGCCCCGCGGCGACGAACAACTTCCAAGCGCGCTACGCGATTCGACATCCGTGGAAGGGGGCGATCGCGTGCGAGAAGCCGGTGCGCGGCGTGTGGGGCGGACCGGTCGCGACGGGCGACGCGGGGCTTCCGATCGGCCCGGCGCCGCGCGCGCAGCCGGCGACGAAGATCGCGTTCGCGCCACGCGAAGGCGTGCAGCTCGCGTCGCTCTTGATGTCGCCCGTCCCGGAGATCGCGATGGGCGCGCCGGTCCCTTTGCCGACGAGCTTCGGACCCACGGCGACGGCGTCCGCCGAGTCGCCGACCACGCTCTCCTCGGCGACGCTCCCCGCTTCGAGCACCCCCGCGCCGTCGCCTGGCGCGTGCGTCGGTTGCGTGACGGGCGGCGCGCGCGATGACTGGCCCGCCGCCGCCGCGATCGGATCGCTCGCCCTCGCAATGGCGTGGAGGCGACGGCGCGCCGCGCGAAGGCCCGAATGAAATGATCTACTGCTTCGATCGCTTCGAACTCGACGAGGATCTCTTCGAGCTTCGCACCAAGGGAGGGCGGATCCCGACGCAGCCGAAGGCGCTTCAGCTCCTCCTTCATCTCGCGCGCGAGCATCCGAAGGCCGTCGACAAGAAAGACGTCATCACGGCCGTCTGGGGGAACATGATCGTGACCGACGCGGCGCTCGCGCGCGTCGTCATGGAGGTGCGCAAGGCGCTCGGTGACGGCAACCAGGAGAAGCTCGTCACCGTGCGCGGGCGCGGATTTCGGCTCGCGCTCGATCTCGACGTGCGCGCTCCCGGCGCGACGCACAAGGCATCGGGGCTCATCGGTCGCGAACCGTGCATGGCCGCGCTGTCGGCGCGCTTCGAGGACGCGATGCTCGGGCAGCGGCGCATCGCGATCGTGTCGGGACCGCAGGGGATCGGCAAGACGCGCGTGCTCGAAGAGCTCACGCGCATGGCGTCGGCGCGCGGCGCGTCCGTGTTGAGCGTTCGTTGCCAAGCCGCGACGGCGGGTGTCGCTCACTTCGTATGGACGCAGCTCGCGCGCGCGCACACGGCGCAGCAAGCCGATCCCGCGATGCAGGCCGCGGTCGACGCGATCGCGAAGTCCACTGCGCCGACCGATTCGCTCGGCGTCGAGCTCGCGGAGATCGTCACGCGCGCGTTCGTCGCCGCGTCGCTCGTCCGTCCGATCGTCCTGCTGATCGACGATCTTCACCTCGCGGACGAAGCCTCGCTGCGGCTCCTCCATTTCTTCGTGCGAGAGGCGTCGACGGCGCGCATCCTCGTCGTCGGCGCGCACCGCGACACTCCGGCCGGCGAGGAGACTCCGTCGATTGCCATGCGCAGCTTGCTGAGCGACTCGGCGACGCTGTCGATTCCGTTGCGTGGGTTGTCGATCGACGAGGTCGCGCGCGTCGTCGAGAGCGTCGCGGGGGCGCCGCCGTCGGGTGCGCTCGTGCCGGCGATCCACAAGCGTTCGGGCGGCAATCCCTATTACGTGCACCAGCTCATGAAGACGAATTGGGCCGAGAACGCGCTGCGCGACAAGAAGCACGGCGTCGCGAGCTCGATCGATCTGCAGCCGGGGCTCATCGAATCGATCACGCAGCACATCGACGCGATTTCCGCCGAGACGCGCGAAGTGCTGACCGATGCCGCGCTGCTCGGTCACGAGTTTGCGTTCGACGCGCTCGAAGCGGCGACCGGAGTGCCCCGCGCCGACCTCCTCGATCGCCTCGACGAGGCCGTGCGCGCGCGGCTCGTCATCAAGAAGAAGAACGACACCTTCCAGTTCGCGTACGCGCTCGTCGCCGACGTGCTCGCGAAGAGCCTCCCGAGCGCCGCGCGTACGATGCGCCACGGGGCGATCGCGGCGCGACTGCTCGCGCACTACGGCGATGACGCCGGACTTCACGCCGTCGAGCTCGCGCATCATTGCGTTCGCGCGCTCCCCGGTGCGGACCCCGAGCACGCGATCGCGTTCTCGATTCTCGCGGCCAAGAAGTACGCGCTCGTCGGCGCGAACGACGCCGCCGCGAAAAATTGGGTGAACGCGGCGCACGCGCTCGGTTACTTGCGCGGGTACGACGCGCGGCGATCGGTCGTGCAGATCGAGCTCGCGCGTGCGCGTGGCCGGGCAGGGGACTCGAGCGGCGCGCTCGAAGCGTGCCTCGACGGCGTGCTCCTCGCTCGTGCGTTTCGGAAGCCCGAGGCGCTCGCCGAAGCGGCGCTCCTCTACGTCGAGCTCGGTCCCGCTGACGATCCGCGTCGTGAGATGGTGCTCGGCGAAGCGCGCGCGGCGCTCGACGAGCTCCCGGCCGCTCAGGCATCGTCGTTGCGTCAGAAGCTCTCCGCGATCGCGCGATCGCCGTCGTGAAGCGCTACGCCCACGAGATGCGGTAAGTGAGGCTCGTCGACGTGCACTGACTTCGCTGAATGCGCACGTACGCGCGCTTGCACACGAGCTCGAGGACGCCGCGCATGATCCCGCCGACGCCGATCTGAACGTAGCCGACGCGCGCGAGCGGAAAGCCGACGACCTCGGCGCGTGCGTCCTTCGGTCCGGTCTTCCAGACGCCGACCGCGCTCCCGTCGAAGTAGCGGTCCCACAACTTTTGATAGCGCTCGAGCACCGACCACGGAGTCACGCCCGACTCGACGACGAACCGAAGCACGACCGACAAGAAGCCGCGCTGCAGTTGCTGCGCGACCTGCACGCCGTTCTCTTCGATTTGATCGTCGGTCATTCCGAGCTTGTCGAGCGCCTCGTAGTGGACGAACGCGAGCTCGGGACCGATCCATTCCGCCGCCGTGAGCGCGAGGATGCGCTCGTGGAATTCGCGCGGCAGCTTCGCGAGGTAGTCGTCGAACAACCCGCGCGTCCGGACGGATTGAATCGACGAGCAGAGCAATCCGCTGCGAACGCGTTTTACCGTCGGCACGCGACTGCGCTCCACAGGAAATGGCAACAGAACTGCGGCGCGCGTCACTCGACGGACAGCGTAGCCCGCATCTCTGCATCGGTCGATCGCGTGGGGGAACGCCCCCGCTCGACGCATAGGATCGCGGGAGCGTGCCCCCGACGCGTCGGGTGACGAACGCCGATGCGGCGGTTTCTCGGCGATACGCGCCGAGGCACACGCAGTGCACCGCGCCGCAATCGATCCTTTCTCGCCTTCCGCTCCTAAAAGAGGTTTCCACAATGAAGACTCCGACGCTCGCAGAGCTCATTCTCGTAGGCGGCGTCGTCGCGATGTTCATCGGATGCGGCAGCGACGACACGACGAACGGAAATCCCGACACCGATGGGGGCGTGGACACGGACGCGTCCGGCGGCGATGCGACCGGAGGTGGCGACTCTGCGGGCGGCGATTCGGGCGGAGGCGACGCGGGCGGAGGCGACGCGACGAGCGCCGACGCGAGCCTCGACGGACCGCTGCCGCACGACGGCGCGATGGGCGACGCGGGAGCTTGCACGGCGGCCGCGCCGACGATTCCTGCGCTGAAGATCGTTCCCGTGAACGCCGCGCCTGCCGGCACCGGCGGATACGCGCAGCAGCCGCTCGGTTCCACCGATTGGTACTTCGTCGATCAGACCGGCAAGGTGAAGATCATCCGCAACGGCGCCGTGCTCGCGACGCCGTTCCTCGACATCTCCGCGGGCATCGGCACCAACGCGGGCGAGCGCGGTCTGCTCAGCATCGCGTTTCATCCGAGGTACGCGACGAACGGACGCTTCTTCGTGATGGGCACGCCGGCGGA
>JBBQXV010000169.1:0-20816 GCA_038209335.1 Polyangiales bacterium
GGTGGGATCGGGTTGAGCCCGCCCGCGCGGGGAGTCGGCTCCGCGCTCGTCGGCGTCGTCGTCGGTCGAGGCGGCGGCGGCGCCGTCGAAAGGCTCGCGCTCGGCGGCGAGGACGATTGCGCGACAGGCGTGACGGGCGCATCGGGCGCGGTGGGCGCGGTGGGCCGCAGCTCGACGGTGCTCGATGGCACGTCGGGATGGCAGGCAAGAGGCGCCATGGACAAGGTGACGACGAACGGTGCAGCCCAGCGGCGCGGCATGACGAGACGATACACCGCGCCCTATGCGGCGCGCGCGTGAGATCGCTGCGTCACCGAGCGCGATGCACGCGGAGGAGGCTCTCTTCCGCCGGCACGCCGAGGCGCAACGGGAATCCGTAGTGTCCGGTTCCGCGATGGACCCACATGCGATCGTTGCCGCGCGCCCAGAAGCCGTGGTCGGGGATCTTCAAACCGAAGAGGCGAAGGAACGTCCACGACGACCCCAGGCTCAGGAGCCCCACCTGGCCGCCGTGCGTGTGGCCGGATAAGACCAGGTCACCCTCGCCCGCCGGCAGGTGCTTGAACGCGCCGGGATCGTGCAACATCACGATGCGGGTCATCCCAGGCTTGCGCGGATGCTCCGCGCAGACGCGCGCGAGGTGCACGTCGCGCCCGCGCGCGGCCCGCGTCGGTATCGATCTCGTGCGAGTCGTCGACGAGGAGCTTGATGCCGTTCTCCGCCATCGCGCGCGCGACGACCTCGGGCGCCTCGTGGTCGTGGTTGCCATGACAGGCGAAGACGCGGCCCGGCATCGAGCGGAGCGGCTCGAGCGCGCGGAGCAGGAGATCCGGATCGCTCTGCGATTCCATCGTGAGAAAATCGCCGGTCAGTAGGACCAAGTCCGCCTTCGCGTCGACCGCGCGCTGCGCGATCTGGCGAAGGCGCGCGACGCTCATGAACGGCCCCAAGTGCGGATCGGAGATCTGCACGATGCGAAGCGGCCGCTCCACGCGCGCGGCGCCTCGCGGATGCGGGATCGGCAACGCGGCGTCATGCCACTCGCCGACGACGAGATCGATCTCTTCGCGTTTCGTCGTGAGCGATTGCACCATCCCCACCGCCGCAAGCGCGTATGGCAACCACGGCGCCCATGGCGACAGACCGACCGCGAAGAGCACAGCCCACGGCAACGCGAGCAGCGTGCCCGCGACGGCGAACGACGCGGGCCAGCTGACGAGCACGCGGAAGAAGAGCGGACGCATGCGCGGGCGCGCGAGGGCGAGGAAGTTGAGGTACACCGCCGCGTGCAGCCACGTCACGACGGGCATGATGGCGGCGAAGTGCGGCGCGATCGCGAGCGCCGAGAGCGAGTAGCTGCCGAGGAGCACGCCCACGAACATCGCGAACGGCCGCGTGCGTCCGAAGTAGGCGACGGCGACGACCGTGACCCAACCGCCGAGGGTGAGCGCTGCGAACCAGGACATCGGACTCTCTAGGATGCCCGAACGGCGACGTCGGTGTCGGAGGAAGACGGGGGCGACGCAGCGCGAGTGACGCTCGACACTTTCTTCGGGACCCGCCGCCTCGCGGTGTGTCCCTACGTAGCGAGCGTTCGGCTCGCACGGAGCTCAAAAATGAAATTCTACGGTCAAAGCCTCATCGGGTCGAAGTCTCCTCTCATGTTCATGGGCGCAAGCGCGCTCGCGGTCGGATGCGGCGACGCCGGCTCGCGTCCGATCGAGTCGGTCGCCGTATCGTCCTCCGCGATCAGCGGCTCCGGAGCGTCCAACGACTTCGACACGCCCGAGAACAACGTCGTCGTCCGCGTGATTGACGCGAACGCCGACCCGGCGGACCCGTGGGCCCGGAGCTGCAGCGGAACGCTCATCACCCCGACGGCCGTTCTCACGGCAAAACATTGCGTCAACGGAACGACGGACGGCCCGGGGCTTACGCAACCGATGAAGGTCGTCGTCGGAGCGCAGCTTCCGCAGGCCTACTGGAATGCGGTGCCGTTCAAACAGGTCGGCGATCCCGCCGTGATGGGCGACCCTGGACCGCTCACTACGGTCGGCTCGGGCGACGACGTGGCGATCATCTTCATCGATTCGAAGGACCCGGTCGTCGCCCCCGCTCGCATCGTCCGGCCTTCACTCCAGGCGCCGATGCCTCAAGGCGGGGATCCGGGCGGCTCGGTCTACGACGGCCCGATCGGAATCGCTGGATGGTCTCCGATTGGCAATCACGATCGCACCAGACGTCAAGTCGCGTCCATCAACTCGATATACCATTATCCGGTCGGCGCCCACGGGCAGACGTGGAGCCACAACATCGACAAAACCAACGGCCAGGGCGGTCCGGGCGACTCCGGCGGGCCGCTCTTCCTCGTGCGGCCCGACGGCTCCCGCGACGTGCTCGGTGTGTACAGTGGCGTGATCTCGGAGCAGGACCCCGGGTGCAACGGGTGCGGCCGCGCCCAAAGCGAACGCCCCGTGCCGAGCCCCGATCACACGTTCGCGGACGACTTCTATACAGACGTCACGCGCGGTGACGTGGCGCAGTTCATTCGCAACGTGATGATCATCCAGCACACGGCTTCCTGGAAGCACGCGCATGGCATCACCGGTGACTTCTGGAGCGGCGAGGTCGAATACCTAGGCCCCTGCGACGCGAATCGCGACGCGGACTGCGACCACTGGTTCGACGTCCACGACAACTGCCCCATGAAGTACAACCCCGGCCAAGAGGGCGGCGAAGATCCGATCGTCGGCCTCGGTCGCGGTTTCGCCTGCCCGCTTCCGCCCGCGCCGACAACGGCGCCCACGAATTGCACGCCGATGACGGGGTGCGACGACGCGGTCACGATGCAGTGCGACAACGCGCCGTATGTCTTCGAGCTTCGACGCTGGGTGGGCCCCGGCGTGAACGACTATCGGACCGTCGCGCGGGACGACGACCCGTCGCGCTTTCACATCCCATTTCTCACGGATACGACGGCAACCGGCGACACCGTGTCCTACAGAGTCTGCGCGATAAACGCCGGCGGGACGATCTGCACTGCCGGTCCGCCCATTGGTGTCGCTTTGAGCCACACCGCTTGTGGCGGTGGTGGGGGTGGCGGTGGTGGGGGCGGCGGTGCTTGCGTTCCGGGAACGTGCCGTCCGCCCAAGATGACCTAGTCAACAATTAGCGTCGCCGACGAACGACGGCCATGCGCCCTTCTGCGAGCTTTTCCCACGTCATCCGCTCGCGATCGGAGAGCGCGAGTCTCGAACTGAGGTTTACGAGGTCCTTTTGCCAACCCTGAGGCTCGATGCCCAGGACAAAGCTGCGCTCGAACACGTCCTCGACTGCGATGGCGAGGAGGAGACAGCTCGCAATGCTAGGTGCGACGGGCTGCACGTCGAGATCCTCGGCTTCGATGTCGGCGCGGAATACTGCACCCGCTGCACCCGTGGGAGAACCGAGCCCCGCGATGACGAGCGACTCCTCGTCTGACACCCCCACGTCGTATAGACGCCGCGCACGCAAATCTTCGAAGCGCGGGTGACTATCTCCGTTGCGTTCGATGAGCGCCTCGCGCAACGAAGGCCACACCGCGCCAGGTGGTGAGAACACGAAGTTGCCGATAGTCAGACGAAAGAGGTTCAACTGCCGTGCGGCATCCAGATACGAGTCCGGAAGTCCGGGCAAGACCTGCCGGAGATGTGCGGCGTCCGCTCCAGCGCAAGCTCCGTCTCCCAGGCTCACGAGCGCCCTATACTCAGACGCGTGATCCGCCAGGATCCTCGCATGTATCAGAACTTCCTCGAGCACTTCGGCATCACGCAGCATCAGTATCTCCCTCTACTGCTACAACGACAATCCAGTCGTGGGAATCCCGGTTCGCGGAGAGGCGTTCGTAGCGAAATGCGCTGCCGTTTTCACGCAGCCAATCGTCCACCGCAGACCTGGCCCCTTTACCGACACAATCATCGAATCCCTCCGACGTCCGAACCGCGCCGGTTTCCCGGGGACCGATTTGCGTGAGTCCCGCCACTGAGGCGGTTCCGTCGCGTGCCGATAGTAGGTGCTCGCGAACTCGATGGGCGGAACCTACCCGTTCGGCGCGAGGAGCCTCTTGTGATTGAACCAATGGACCCAACGAAGCGTGGCGAACTCGACGTCATCGATGGTGCGCAAGGTTCGCAGGGTCGGATGCCCTCGGTTTTGCAGAGCCCGTTATCGAGCGCACCATTGCCGACTCGCCGCGAAAGAAGAAAAAGAAGATCTGCGAGAAGCGATCGCGGCATATCGTCGACGCCCTTTTCTCGTGGTGCGACGCGGAGGCGGAAGTCGTCCTCGACGACACGCCGATCTCCGGCTCGCGCTCGACGCGCGAGGCTGAATTTTCAGCGGCCGCGCCTGAGAAGAGCGCGGCGCGGTTCGTCGACGCTCGACGCGCGAGGCTGAAGTCCAGCTCGTTCGAGCGAACTTCGTGGGACGCGATTCGCCGAACGGATACGTCGACTGTGGTGCTCGTGCGGGTGGGGCGGTCAGATTGCGGCGGGTGTGATCCGTCGCTAAATCACTGAGCGGGCACCAACTCCAGACCTCGGAGCTTCTCTCTACTCAACCGCTCTGCCATTCGGGCTCCGCACAGAACGATAGGAGTCTTTTCGTCTCCGGATCCAAACTCCACATCCGTTCGGGCGAATCCGTCCTCGGGAACTACCGATCCCTCGACGAGTTGGACGGGGGTCGCGCCGATGACGGACTCATACTGTCCGCACGCCGCGCACTGTCGTTCGAATCGGGTTCCCCGTTTCTTTGAATCGAAGGCAACCACGACCGTCGGGCGGATCGCGAGCAATCCCTTCTGAAGATTTCGCAATTCCAACGCGGAACTGTCGACGTCCGACGCAGCCGAAACGAAGTGCTTCGACGCGACAAGCACCCCGTCGTAGCTAGTCGACAAATCGAACGGCAGTTCTCTCGCGATCGAAACCGACGCGAGATCCTCAGACCGTTTGCTCGTGAGCGAATGGCAACCCCCGCAACGCGCGACGTCGCGACGGTCGCGAAAAAAATACAGGCCGTTGTCTGTCGATGAGAGTCTGAACATGGCTATTTTAGATGCGGATACACGCGCGTCTGGTGCTACGATGTTACGAGGTGAGACGTTACGGACGATCAACGCTCGGCGGGGTTCAACGCGTGGTTTCGGTGGGCGGAGAGTCGTGTGTTGAAGCTCGACCCGCTCGCCAGGCCCACTGAGATCGCGAAAGAATTGGAACCGAATGCGACGAGGGTCCCGGTCGCCGGAGACGGACCGCCTTGAATTCCGCGCGCCGATCGGCGCGTCGGCGTCTGCCGCGCTCAGTCGCTTGCACGAAGACCAACCGCCACGCTCTCGAGCAACCGCCTGTGCTCGACGTCGCCCGCCGGCTCTTCGCACCGCTCGAACTTTCGCGACGCGAGCGATCGAGAAGCCGCCGGCGCGAACATGCCGACTGTCGCGCTGCTTGAACACGACGACAGCGTCGTCGATCGGTTCGCAGTCCGGCCTCCCGCGGCGCGCTCCGCCTCGACCAGGTGCTTCCGATGCTGTTGCATGGCCGCCGCAAGAGGAGCACGCCAGCGGAGAGTTGTCCGGAACAACGAGCCAGAGCGACTGCTCGCGGCGCCGAAGCGATCACGCCGTCAAGACGGGGTCAGGCGAGCAGATACTCTGCAAAACGCGTTTCTCGCCACCACACCCATTCGTGATGGCGCTGAGCCACCGGTCGTAAAACCCCTTCGCATCATCGTCGGTGTGCGAAGTCTATCGACCGGGCTTCGGTGACAAGCGGCGGCGAATTGCCTTGATAGCGACGTGCCGCGCTTCCTCCCACGGAGGTGAGAGATCGGCTGTGTCTCCTAGCAGCTGTAGCGATATCTCGTCGCCCACCGTTCGTAGTGCGAGGTAGATAGCTGCGCGCCGTTCGTCTGAGTTAGCCTGAGTGACGAGCCGATGTAAGTAACTTCTAACCGTTGCCGCCTCCACATGTGACAGTACCCAATCGCGCTCGAAACTGAGTACTTCATTCAGGGCGCGAGCAACGAGAAATGCCAAATTCGAGTGATGAATTTCGTCAATAAGCACCATTCCGAGTGAGCTGAGCGCACGCGCGGCGCCAACTCCGCCGAGTTGTCCAACAAGGCGAATGGCAATCCCTCGTTCAACTTCTGAGTGGCTAGTATCAGCGACGTAGCGCTCAAGTGCCTCGAACCCACCGTCAACGAACGCGCACACCACCTCCGACCAGGTTCCGAGCGGAACCCTTCTCGCGACGTCAGCGGCTTTTGCGTCGAGCCAACCGAGTTTCACCTTGAGTTCGCGTAGAGTCTCAGTCGCAGTCGCTCGATGCTCCGCGGCGACAGCAACCAAGTCTTCTACTTCGATCGTTTCTCGCAACGCTGGCGTAGTCCCGCGAGCTGTTGAAATTTGAAGGTGGCGGTTCCACCGGCCCCGATCGGATGATCGGGGTGCTTACCCGAAAGGAACCGCCAATGAAGGACACTGCCAGGAGTAGGACGCGACGCCAAGAGGCGCCGCACGTCGGACAGCTTGCGCTCGCCGCGATGCTCGATGCGCGCGCGTCGCTGTACTCGACGATCGTGCGCGCGGGCATGAACGTCGTGAGCGCGATGATGGAGGACGATCGCGTGCGCCTCTGCGGTCCGCGTTACGTGCACGACGAGAAGCGTCGCGCGCATCGTGCCGGTCACGTCGACGGCGAGCTCGTGCTCGGTGGTCGCCGCGTTCGCGTTCGTCGACCGCGAGTGCGCAGCGCCGACGGCGAGATCGCGCTGCCGACGTGGGAGCAATTCGCGTGCGAGGATCCGCTGACCGAACGCGCCGTCGAGCAGATGGTGCTCGGCGTCTCGACACGCAACTACGCTCGCTCTCTCGAAGCTGTGCCGAGTGAGATCGCGACGCGCGGCGCGAGCAAGAGCGCGGTGAGTCGCCGCTTCGTCGCAGCAACGAGCGAAGCGCTCACGACGATGATGAGCCGCGATCTCAGCACGCTCTCGCTGCGCGCGATGATCATCGACGGCATTCACGTGGGCGAGCACCTCGTCATCATCGCGCTCGGCATCGACGAACAAGGCGAGAAACACGTGCTCGGATTGCACGAAGGCGCGACGGAGAACGAAGCCGTGTGCAAGACGCTGCTCGCGGACGTCGTCGCGCGGGGCGTGCGATTGAACCGTTCGATGCTCTTCGTCATCGACGGGAGCAAGGGGCTCGTCGCGGCGATTCGCAAGGTCTTCGGCAAGCGCGCGCTCGTGCAGCGGTGCCAAGTGCACAAGCGACGCAACGTCGAGGATCATCTGCCCGAGACGATGAAGAAGAACGTCGGCCGCGCGATGTCGACGGCGTACCAGTGCGGGAACGCCGAGCGCGCGAAGCGGCTCCTCAACGCGCTCGCCAATCAGCTCGAGAAGAAGCACCCGTCGGCGGCCGCATCGATGCGTGAGGGCCTCGACGAGACGCTGACGGTGATGCGCTTCAAGCTGCCGACGTGGCTCGAACGAACGCTGTCGACGACGAATGCGATCGAATTCGTGAACAGTCGAATCAGGAAGACGACGCACAACGTGACGAAGTGGAACGGCGGGACGATGGTGCTCCGATGGCTCGCCGTCGCGCTGGGCGAGGCGTCGAAGACCTTCCGGAAGTTGCGCGGCTACAAGGGAATGCCCGCTCTCGTCGCCGCACTCCGCGCTCACGACGCGACGCTCAAGCCGCTGCCGATTGACGAGTCCAAAGAAGCTGCGTAATTCGATGAACGCCGCCACCCGATTTCAACAGAACAAGGGACGTCGCCGAAGATCGACGAGCTGCTGCCGCACCGCTGGGCGCCGACCGCGGGCTGAACGTCCCGGCTCGGACGGTTACTCCGCTCTCATGATTCGTCGCGGCGAGGTTGCCGCGCGTCCGCGGCTCACGCGACGAACGCGGTGATCCGCGCCGGAGCCAACGGGTGGGCTCCTGGTCCCCGGTGATCCCGGTGGAAGTGGGACCCAACTTCGCCGGTGGCGACACCCATTCGAGCGGTACCGCTGAATCGCGGGCGGCTGTTAACCTGGTTAACAGAGAATCGACGCCGGAGCCATTTTCGCAGGGAGCGAGCTGTTAACCGGAACGCGTTTCTGTTAACCAGGGCCGCGCGTCAGGTGTCGCGCACGACCTCTTCCGCCGTCCTGTAGTGCCCTGATTACGTGTCGTAACCTATCGCGTTCCATTTCCACCAGCGATCCCACGAAGCTCCTCCGAATCCCTCTGGATCTGCGTTCTTTAGAGTCTGAAGAAGAGCCCGCTGCTCACGCGACGGCGATGTTCCGGGGCGCACCCATGGCACAACGGGCGATTCGAGTACGAGTCGCATGACGCCGAGTAAGCACGAGAATGACGAAAAGACACGCGGGATTACCACGTCTTCTTCCATCCTCTTCTCGATGCGGTCCTCAAGCTGACTTACGTAAAGCGATATTTGCCCGCTGTCGGCCTGACCAACGGTCGGGCCGAAATCGAAGCAAAAAAAAGCGACCTGATCCGGATCCATCGCAAACGGTAGGAGACACGAAGGTGTCTGTGCGCGCGCGGCCTCAAGCACGTCCAGACCCGCGCGATCCGCACTCGGGAACATGATCCACGGCAGCTCGAGCTCAACGAAGCCGAACGTCGTCAAGAATTCGCGGTAAAGAGAAGGTAGGCGATTGCCTCCGTTCCGACGCTCAAATTCATCGAGATCGCTATCGGCGAGGACCGGCGGCATCAGGCTTTGGCGTGTCTTGAGCGAATCGGGCATCGGCCAACGGCGCGAGTGCGCTCGCTGGTATTGCTGGAAGAACTCTCCTACTGCCGTCGTGTTCGTCATTGTCTACCGTGCCAGGGGCCACCACTGCCTATGTGAGTCTGCCCGGGAACTGGAACGGCAATTGGACCTTCCCCAATATGATGGTGGAGCAATCGATCACCGCTGTATCCACCGTACTGCGGGAAGGACTCAATGAACTGGCTGTCCACGCGAGGCGCGGAGGGCATCTGAGGTTCCCAGGTTCGAGGGTTGAATCCGTTCATCAGCATGCGATTGGTATGACTGATTGCTTCGGGCGCCTGCTGGTCGAATTGTTGCCAGAATTGAAAGGAGTTCCTGATTCCACCGTTAGCGGTGACTGTACTACCGAACATCGTCGGATCGAAGGTTCGCGTGTCTACGGTGAGCCTCGGGTCTGGGCCACGCGTTCCTGGCGAAACGGGGATGGCGTAGGGCGTGTACGATGTCGTAGGTGCGGCCGACGCCGGCGTCACCATCGTCGCCGCAGGAACGATGGCCGTCGGCTGGGTGGTATTGTATTGGGGCTGCCGGCCGGCGCCCGCTCCCGCTACTGACGCTGCAGCTCCCCAAATCGCGACGCTGCCGTTAACTAATGCATGCTCTTCCTCCGGTGAGACGTCGAAGACAATTCCCGCGGCGTTCGCTGCGTACGCAAGTGGAATGTAGGATCCTGCGAGTCCGTTCTCCGCCTTGGTGACCATCGCTTGAAACTTCTGCTCTTGCGTCACACCGCCTGGTGTGTAGTCCACAGCAGACGGTCCCGCGGCGACGGCGGGCATGGGCCGACATCGCGCTGGCGGAGCTCGCGGCGGCTCATGTCCAGATGCAGGTGGAGGATCGGCCGGTGGCGTTTGGACTGGCCCCACAAAGTCCTGATCGAGCGCGCCAGAGTCCACTTTCCCGTCTGCAACGTGCTCTGTCGCGGTGAGGCCGGCGAGGTCCGTGGCCCGGAGCACCGCCCCATGAACGTATGCATAGACGTTTAGATCTGCGCCGAGTGCATGAACGGCGAGCGGATCTGCACTGATCCATCTGCCGAGTGCCTGCGCGTAGTAACGCTTCCCGAAGTACGCGAGTCCAACTTCTACGTCGTCTTCCTTGCCGGTAAAACGGTAGTCCTCTCGATACGCGTCCCACCGCTCCGGCCGATAGTCGCTCTCCGCGCCGCCATACGCCTGGTACGTACTCGCCTCGACGAGCTCACTCGTCGCGCCGTCGATCACGACGCTGCTCGAACCAAGATGATCCGGCAGGTCGAAGAGAACGTGCAGATTCCCACTGCTCAGCGTCGGAACGTCGTTGGTCGCGTAGTGAAGCCGCGCGAGGCGCACGCCGTGTGCGAACAGATAGACGACCTCGGTGAACGCGGACCGCTCGTAGTCCGCGCCGTCAAAGTGCGTCCGCCGGAGCTCGAGACCGCCGAAGATGTAGACGGTGTGCCGCGTATCTCCCGTCGCGGGATCGACCGCTGTCTTCAAGACGCGTTGGTCGGCCCCGTCGTACGCGTACCGAAGCTCGACGGCGGATGCCGCGTCGGGGACAGGATCACTCGCAACCCCAAGTCCACTGCCGTCCCATCGCCGCGCGCGCGACATGCGGCCAACCTCGTCCCAGTCGTACGCATACCGCTGCGAGCACGACGCGCCACCCAGGCATGTCCCAGCCGGATTGCGCACGGCGCTGAGCCCGAGGAGGTTCCCGGAGTCGTCGTACTTCGTCGTCAGCGCGCCATCGCGCGGGTACGCACCGCCGCTCGCGCCTTGCAGTTGATACGGTCCGACGCTCGCGGTGCCATTGGTGATCGTCCCGAGCGAGCGATCGTAGAAGCCCTTGGCGTCGTCATCGGTCTTCATCGTGTTGCCGAGCCAGTCGTATTGGAACGACTGCGACAAGACGCGCTTCGCAAACGCCACGTGCGGGCTCGGCTTTGCGCGTCGCGGATCCTGCTGCGACGACGCCCCGGTGTTCTCCGCGGCAAACGGAGATATCCAGGTATCGTCGCCCGCCGCGTATTGATAATCGATGTGCGTCAGGCGATAGAGATCGTCGTACTGCATCTTCCGCGTGACCGGCTTCGCGCCATCGGGCCACTCGCTCGGATCGCGCCAGTCGCGGATCTCGACTGGGTTGTCAACGACATCGTAGACGTAATCGACGTCATCGAGCAGTCTCTGGAAGCTCGTTGGAGGACCGCCGATGGGAGGCGCAGCGGAAACGTACGCATTCGGAGTCGACCAAAGCGCGGGCGGTCCGCGGTACGTCTGCACGCTCGACAGCCGACGGCGCTGGTCGTAACTCATCGACGTCGTCGTCCGCGCGGTATCGCCGTAGACGATCTGCGTGACCGGACCATCGGCGTCGCGCGTGATCGACGTCACGAGATCGCCGTAGCTCGAGCTGACGCTCTTCACCGTGCCGCGCTTCGTGTATGCGCTCGTGACGAAGCTCTGCTGGTTTGTGCCGAGCAGCTCCGTCACCTTCGCGCCAGTGGACGCCGCGACCGGTCGATCGTCGGCGTCGTACGCGACTGTCTGCGTGTAGGCGCGCGGCGCGTAGCGGTTCGCGCGCACGATGTCGGGGATGCCGGGCTTCGCGACTTGACGCGCTACGCACGTCGAGCGACCGCGGCCGTCGAAGCTCGTGAGTGTCTTCGAGGCGCGATCGCTCACCGATGCGAGGCGTCCCAAGAGCAGGCCCGGGTTGATCGTGCAATCGTCGATTTGCAGCGGCATCGACGGATCCGCGCTGTCGTAGAAATAGAAGACTTCGGCGCCGTCACCGGTCGCCAGGTCGGGCGCCGAGTGTGCTTGATGCTCCGGCGTGCACGGGACGTAGTCCTCCGCGAGGATGCGCCCCGCGGCGTCATAGAGGAAGTTGCTCCCGCAGCCGCGCGCGTCGCTCGTGCCGACGAGATCGCCGTTGTCGTCATACGCATAGCGCCACGCCTTCATCGCCCCTGGATCGGTGGCGGGAGACTCGTTGAAGTTGCGCGTCGTGTTCGGCTCGACGTTAAGCACCATGCGTCCAAGCGTGTCGTAACGGAGCCATCGCACGACCCTGTCGCCGCCGCGCGCGCGTGTGATGATCTGCGGCTCGCCCGTCGACAGGTATTTCGTCTGCGTCTCGCGAAGCTCGATCGCGCCGCCGACGTGAATGCGCTCCGTGACGCTGACCGCGCGACCGTGGCCGTCCTGGCGCGCGCTCGCGTAGGTGCCTTGATGCGGTCCCGGCGTGAGGTCCGCGGCGTCCCACTTGTCGACGCCGAGCGCGTGATAAGCGCTCTGCAGCGTGATCGTGCCGTCGAGCCCGAACGTCTGCACTTGCCGACCGAAGGCGTCGTAGCGTTGCCGTCCGTACGCCGTCGAAGGCACGGCGGCGAGATTGAATAGAAGCGGATCTTCGCTCGTGAACCACGGCAGGAACGCGCGCCGCGCCGCTCCTTTGTTGTCGTACTCCGTGAGCCCGCCGGCGATCCACGCCCCTTTGTCGCCCGCCAATGGATCGGCCTGTTGGATGGTGAGGATCGCGCGGCCGAGACCGTCGACGTACGCGTACGCGTTCCGCACGCTCCCATCCGAGTCGTCCACGCCGTCTTGCGTCTGCGTGTGGACGATCCAGAAGGGCCGATTCGTCGTGGGCTGGATGTAGTCGATGAGAGCGGACGGGAGCGCGGACACCGAGCCAACGCGCGTCGGGCTCGGCTTGAAGAGCTGCGACACGCGCCCCAGATCGTCGTAGACCGCGGACGTCTTCTCCGTGTGGATGTCGATGACGGAGATCACAGCGCCGAGGCCGCGGTCGTAGATGGCTTGGGCGTGCAGCGTGGTATGCCCGCGTCCGCCCACCGACGTGCCCCCTGCACCCGCGCATTGTCCGCCCGGTTCGACGGCGCCGACGTAGACGTACTCGTCGGTGACGAGGTCGCCGAAGTCCGTCGCATACCCCATCGTGCGGCATCGGTTGTTCGGCCCGCTCGCGGCGACCGCGTTGCCTACTCCGTCGTAAGCCACACGCGAGACGGTCACGAGGCCATCGCTCGAAGCTCCGACCGGAGCGACCGGAGTTGCTCGATCGAGTCCAAGCGATCCCGCGAGCACGGCTTGCGTCGTCGTGGGGTTACCGCTCGCGTCATATGTAAAGTACGTGTGATTGCGCGGCACGCCGTCGCTGCCCTGCACGTACGACTCGACAGTGCGCCAGAGCCAGCGACCGTTGTCGCCGGGCGGCCGACCTGGCGTGGTGATGGAGAGGATCGTCTCGTCGGTCATGGGGCACGCGGTGGACGTATCGACGCAGCCTTCCGCGATGTGTGTGGTCGCGTTGCCGAAGAAATCGACGACCGTGGAGCCGCGCGTGTGCGCGCGCCCCGTGGTCGATCGGAGCGTGTACCCGAGCCTGGTGTCCGCGGACTGGACGTTCTGGGGCGTGAGCTCGAGGTCGACCTCCGCCGGTGTCGTCTGCGCGGTCGCCAGTAGCGTTTGCGCATTGCCAGTGAACGGGGCTGTGTCGTAGCCGTATGAATCGGTGCCGCTTTCGAACGCGACGCGAACCTCGCGCCCGTCGAGCCCCGTGTAGAGCTTGCGAAGCCGATACGTGTGATGGACCGTCGAGAGGTACGTCGCGCCGGTTTCGTCGGAAGTCTCGCTGAGGATCGGCAGCCCCTTGAGCGCCTCGCGCGGATTGTCCATCCATAGCCCATCCGGCGTGCATGGCGACGTCGCGGAGCCCTCGTCGTTCTTGCATTCACCAAGAAGGAACGTCGACGACGTGACCGAGGTCGGACTGTTCGAATCGCCGACGCGCGTCGCGCGCGCCGACTTGAAACCGCGGAACTCGCGCTGGCGACCGTCGAAGACAGGATCGCGGTACTTGTACACCGTTACGTACGTTCCCGCGGGACGCCCAGCGAGCTGCAGGTTGTCGTGATCGGTCACGCGACTGACGACGTGATGCACGACAGGCGACTTCGATTGCCAGGCTTGTCCTTCGTGCTCGGCGGCGAGCATCTGCGCCGTCGACGTCGAATACTCGATGTCCGTCGTCTTGCCGTTCCCGTTGGCGATGTTGGTGAGAACCCAAGGCCGCTGCCCGCCGAGCACGTCGATGTACTTGTAGTCGTTGCCGTCGCCCCACAAGAGATCGCGCGTCCCGGAGCCGTTCATGTCGACGAGCCGAACGCGGTTCGTCGCGCCTGTCCGCGGCGGCGTGTTCGACATGATGTGCCGATCCGTCCATCCGTCGCCGTTGACGTTGAGGTAGATGCTCACCGCGTTGAACGCGACCTTCACGAGATCGTCGAGCCCGTCGCCGTTGATGTCGTCGAGTAGCAACGATTCTCCGCTGCCGACGACGCCGAACTGCGGGCTCGTCGCCATCGCGATGTCGCGGTTCTGGCCGAACGTGCCGCCCGGACAGTTCGTCGGATCGCCCGTCCCCCAGAATCCGTTTCCGCGCCCCGGCCAATACCGCACGTCGCCCGGTCGTACGCGCACGATGTCGGGATAGCCGTCGCCGTTCATGTCGCCGATGCGAACGTCGTGATCACTCAGAAGCGCCGGCGTGGCGCTCCACGGGAGGCACGACGCCACCGGATCGTTCACGGTTGGCTCGTGCGCGGAGGCGGTGCTCGACGTCGCTCCGGTCCACTTCGCCTGTCCGAATTGGCCGTCCCCTCCGGGATAGCGGCCGAGCGCGAAGAACGTCTGGTATTCGGTCCCCGAGCTGAAGACGACATCGACGAGGCCGTCGGCGTTCACGTCCATGACGCGGATGCGCGACTGGTTCTGTTGAAAATCGATCTTCGGACTCTGCCGCGACGCCGTCGAAACCTGGTGGCCGATCCAATTGCACGAATATCCCTGCCCCGGACAGACCGGTGCGTAGACCGAATAGGTCAGCGCCTTTGGCATGTGGAGCAAGTTGATGATGCCGTCACCGTCGAGGTCGTGAGGCGTGACGTTGTAGTTTGAGAGCTTGATGATGTTGGTGTCTTCAGCCGGCACGCCGAGCACGTTCATCGGACGGAAGGCTGCGCTGAACTTGTCGGCGAGCCCGCCTTCGCCGTTGAAGAAGGCCGCGTGCATGCCGTTGTAGATACCGGGCGCCGTGACGACGACGTCGGGGAGACCGTCGGCGTTGACGTCGAAGAGATCGGTGAGTTCCTCGTCGATCGAGTGGGGCGGGCTGAGGTTCATGGGGTGCACGGTCTCGTCGAACGGCTCGAAACCGGGGAGATCGGACGTGCCCGAGGTGACGTGCTGGTACGCGAACGTCATCGCGGGAAGCTTGGTGCAGCCTGCGCCGAACGGCGTCCCTTCGGTGGCTGCCGAAGACTCGTTCTGTCCGCACCGGCCCTCCATTTGTACGGAGTCGAGGAGCGACGGATGCTTGATCAGGCTGTTGTAAACGAGTTGGTAGAAGCGCACGCGCTTGCGTCCGACGCCACCGAACGGCGCACTGGCGACCTCCACGGATGTCAGACGCTTCGTCTGATCGACGCGCCACCCGCGTCGAAACGAGAACGACGTATCCGGGCGATCGTCGTATCGCAACGCCGTGTGGTGGGCATACGACTGGACCTGTGCGCCCGGACTTGCAGCTGGCGGCGTGTCGTAGATGTCGCTGAGATACGCCATGTTGCCGAAGCGGTAGTCGTACCGATAGACGACGATGTTCACCGGCGTAGAAGGCGACGCATTCGCGCCACCTTGCGCATCGTACTGGCGCGAAATGTTCCAACGGAAGATGTGCGAGGGATTCGCTGGGTCGGTCTCGAGCACCCCCTCGCTCGACGTTGCACCCGCAGCGGCGAGCGGCGCACCGAGCTCCATCGTCTCGCCCGTCTTCGACTGCACGCGCCATGTGCGAAAGTCGGATGACCAAAAGAAGCGTAGGTACGATCCTTCCACGCGCGCGCGGAAGTAGCGCCAGCCTTCGGCCCAGGCTGGCATTGCCTCTCCCGCGAGCGCGCCCGAGCAGGCCCCCCCCGTGACGAGACAGATGGGCACCAGCTCCTGCCCGCCGTTGAAGACAAATCGGTCTTGGGTGGCGCGCCACGCTTCGCCCACCGCGGGATCGTCGTATTGCGGCACGCCGCGATCCGTCTGTCGCGCAATGAACGGAACGCCGACATCCCAACCCGCGCCCGCGACGCCGTGACCACCCGCCGAGCTGTAGCTGAGCGCGAGCGATGGCTGTGCGCCGCCGCGCGCGTGCGACAACGCGAACGGAACCGTGAAAGACGCGACGCCCGTCGACATCTGCGTCGAGAAGCTCTCGCCCATCCCTTGAACTTTCCCGCTTCCCTGCGGGAGCGAGATGGCCTGACTCGACACGCCCGTCTTGTCCGCGCCGTTTGGAAGCGATGTCGGCTGTGTCGGCCCGGGCCCGGGATCGTTGCCGTTCGCGACGGCCTGCGGGATGGTCGGCGGACCCCCGCCGGTCGATGCTACGGCATCGGTCGTCTGCGCAACGTGCGGCGGCGGTCCCTGCGTTGCCGGCGATGTAGTTGCGGACGCCGCAGGCGCTTCGGCCCGCTCCTCCGTCTCCGCCGCTCGCGCCGAGCGAATCGGTGCGAGCGAGAAGAGGAAGGACGCAAGCGTAGCTATGGCAACCGGCGTACGCGCCGGCCCGGGCTTGAAGGGGCTCATTGCGGAGGCTCCGGTTACTGCTGTTTGACCCAGCTCGACGAGCCGACGAGAAGCTGAACTCGTTCGATTCGACCGAGCACAACCTCCGGTGCCACCGGAAACTCGAGCTCATACGCTCCACCAAGTGGTCGGAGCTCGAACTCAGTCCGAGCGACGGGGCTGATGTAGCTCGTGTTCCAGCCGTCACGGAGCGGGTCGAGCCAAATCTCGGCAGCAAGAGCCTTGCCCGCTTCGACTTGGCCCGACGGGACATCCAGGAACCGCCAGATCTCAGTGTAGTCCGTAACCCACGCCGGCCCGACGTGCGTCAAGTTGAATGGAATGAAGGCTTGCGCGTAGCACCCCTGCGGGTCTTGCGCTTTCGTGCAGTCTTTGACGCCGGTCCCCACAAAGTTCACCGCGAGCATTCCCCAGCGCGCATTGAACCGTCGCGCGAAGGGCGCGTTTGCGATGGCCCCGTTCACTCGGCCCCAGGGGTCGAGTGAGAAGTCGAGTCGCGCTCGATCTGGTTTAACCCCGGCGGTACCGCTTCCGCAGGCCCCGTCCGGATTCCCGTCCAGCGGTGAAGCCACCACCCACGTACCGTTGGACGCCGTCGATGCACCAGGGCAATGCAGCGTCCACTGCGTCGCGTCGGGAAAGAATGCCGTCGTGCCAGCGAACGGAGCTCCCGCAGCGAGTCCGGGGAGAGAGAGCACGTCCAACTCATTCCTGGCGACCGCCGCGGGTCGCGTGGCCGCATAGCCGCTAACGAACCCTTGCAGGTTGCTGACGTAGTCCTTGATCTTATTCGTGTAGATCCCGCCCGGAGTGGCGCTTCCTAGGGACAGACCAACCGCCGACGGCAGACTCAGATCGTAGCTATAGATCTCATCGGCCCACGTTGCCGGACTCGCAACGAACGCCTCGGGCTGCTTGAGCGTGGAGAGGTCCACTACGTATCGCGCTTCGATCGCTCGCCGCGCCGCGATGGCGTAACGTCGCGCGTTGTCAATTAGAGCCTTGGCGCGCCAGACATCATAGCTTCGATATCGCCGATAGAGGCCAAACGACGTGTTCTGGCCGGCACCTGTGAGCTGCACCTCGAGCTGTGCCTTCGCATCGGCGAGTTGCGCCTCATTCACGTGCGTTGCGACCGATGCACCACTACGCACGATGGCGGCCTCGGAGTCGGTGAATCCTTGCGTCGCCGTGGCGAGTGCAGCGAACGCGTCCGCGTGCGCTTGAACCAGGCGTTGCTTCGCCGGCGCGAGCTGCGACCGCAGCGACGTGCAGCGTTGGATCTGAGCGGCGGTGGGCGCAAGGGAGAAAACGCCGGTAATACTGATTCCCTGAAGGAGTGCTCCGAAATTTGCCCCAGCACCGCAATTCTGACGAATCTCATCGCCGAGACTGTCGATTACAACCTCTGCCGTTTGAATCTGCTGTTCTACTGCGGTCTCCGTCGCCAAGACCGCGCGGATCTTCTCGGCAGGAGCGTGCAACGCGCGCCACTGCTCGATGTAGTCACTCTGTAGGCTCCCCCCAGAGAAGTCTTCAAACGCTGGGACCACCGAATCATTGATGTGGTCCAGGACGGGCTGAGCGATGTCGACTTGGGTGGTCAGAAAGTCGTTGACGACGGAGGTCACGAACGCTCGGAGGTCGTTCGTGTCACCCGAGTGCGCCCACATAGTAATAGGAACGGGTGGCAGATTAACTGCCGGATAGATGGTGAGCGAGCTGAGCGTTGTTGATGTCGTGCGAATCGCTGTGGGGCTGCACGATCCAGGATTGCTACCGCAAAGCGTGTCTCGATCCTGTTTTACCGCCAGCCCCGCCCGCGCGATCGCAGCCTGCAACTGCGCGGCGTCCTGTTGCTCCTTAAGCAGTCCTTCGATGGCCGATTGGGTCGCTCGCGTGGCCTCGTCAGAGGCCTGTTGCGCCAGTAGCAAATACTGTTGAGCGCTGCTCTGATCCGGTGTACCGCCGATCAGCTCGCCGGTGAAGGGCGGAACCCAATGAAGCGGCAAGTCGAATCCGTCGTAAGCCGGTTCGATGGGGTTCACCGGGTTTACGGTCGACTGGTGTTCAATCCACTTACCGAGCGTTCCGCCGACTGCGATCTGCTGACCCCCGTGCGCGTCGTCGTCCAGGACGTACGTGTCACCCGCGAGCAAGCGATAACTCGCCATACCCCGCGTTGGATCTGTTCGCTCGGCGATGTACGAAAGAGTGGTGGCTCGGTCCCCCGAGAGGAGTGAGAATCCCACGGAGTGCCAACTGATCGTGCCGTCGCCGCGATCTTGTTCGAGGTCGTTGCGAGCGGTATCCGCGCGCGCGCACGCACCCGTGCCGAGCGCCGCCGCCAACGTGTGCCCGTCGATGACCGCCTCAGGATGGCTAGCCAAGTTCGCGGCGTAGTACCCGCTCAGCCCGCAGACGCGAAAGGAACCGGGCTGCCAGAAGGGATCGTTGACGTCGTGTCTCACGCTGACGCGCCAGCTACTAAGGAACTGAGAGCCTGCGACGCGATAGGAGGGAGGAAAGCTCGTCGTATCCGGCGTCAGGACCGGCTCGACGGTGACGTTGTCGGGTCCAATAGCGCCGCGCTCCGCCTTGAGAATCGCGATCGCTGGCGCGAAGAAGTCGTTGAGTCGCTGTTGGTTCCCGTTTCCCGCCGCGAGAAACCTCAGCGCATCAGCTAGCATCTCTCGCGTGGCAGCGATCGCGGACATTGCTCCCATTGTTCGCTTCGCCTCCGCGTTGCTATTCAGCAACGTGCCCGGACAACTTTGTACGCTGCCGCAGGGACCGGAAAATCCCTGACTCCCCACGTCGATAGTCGCGTCCAACTCCTCGACGTGTGGGAATCGGAGTGGCGCGTTGCGCGTGTAGGCGGGAGCGAGCTCCGCGAGCGTGCGTCCAAGCAGCTGCGCCTTAGGTGAAATATGGAGCGTCGTTGGCGACGCAGGAGGAGGCGGCGACGTTACGATCAATCCGTTTGCGTCTTGACCGGCTACATCCAAGCCACCAGTCATCGTGTCGGACGGATCCGCGGCACAGCCGAGCACATTGCCGCCACCTTCAGCCTTTACTGTCGCATTCGCGAGATACGAAATGAGCGTCTTCGCATGCTCGGGGGTGATGCTGTACTTCTGCGTCAACAAGTATGGGGCGCCGAACGATGAGACCGTTGGGCACACGTGATTCTGAGCCGGATAGCAATCATCCAAGCGCAGTCGCCGCTCGACATTCTCGAACAAGGTGCTCGCCGATAGGTCGAAGTTCACGCCAGGGCACGCGAGCACATTTCCCGTTCCGAGTTGAAGCGTGAGCGCGTCGTAACGGCGCGCGAGGTTGAGGAGTTCAAGGACCTGCGGCTGGTCGAGCGCCGTGGATACGAATGGCGCGCGTTCGAAGGTCGGCCAATCCGTGTTGGTGAACGTTCCCGGCTTCGTAACAAGCTGAGTGCTCCGCAAGGGCGCCCACGCGCCGCCAGGATGGATGGCGAGTGGGTCACCACCGAACATGAGCGCCATGTCACGTTGGTGCCACGAGCCCTGCCCCCACGTATCGATCGCCGGAGGAGGCAGCGGATTGTCTCCGCGCGATGTCTTTGCGCTCCGGTTGCGGGCAAAGAGAGAGGCCAGTTCCGCGGTAACGGTGCTGTGGAGTTGAACAGCCGTCGCGAAATCTCTGCCCATGCCACCGAGGGCTGCGGGGTTCGTCAGTGACCAGTTGTTGATATAGGGAAGATACAGATTGCCGTTTTGACCGAATGTCGGTCCGGGTGTCGCTTTTGCGAATACCTCGCCGAGCAACGCATATTGCAGCATCGCAATTTGAGACCGCTCGCGTATGACTTCGACGAGCTCTCGTTGGTCGGCCTCGGCAAACAGGAACGCTTCGCCGCCGGAAGCTCCGGGGCTTACCGCGCGCAGTCGCTGAGCGATGCAAAGGTTGACCGCAGCCAAGCGCAGTTCTTGGTTTGCGGTCAACTTGGTTGCGTCGTTCCCCGGATCAATAAATTCTTGAATGATGGCGGCCGACGGCAGCTGAAATGAGACCGGCGCCAGAGTCGTTTGATCGCACGTCGTCTCCGACGACTGTCGCAGGGCGTACCAATTGCCAACCAAGTTCCCGAAACCGGGAGTAATCGACCGCATCTTGTTGATGATGTCGGCCATATACAGATCTCCCTGGTCGGGGATCCAATTAACCTCGATTTCGCGTACACCATTGCGATCGAGGCTTGGCGCGCGATCGTCGTTCGGAATCGGTTGTCGCCGCTCGTTTGGAGTCGATGGACCGATTCGTCGACACACTTCCCCCTTTC
>JBBQXV010000170.1:0-20558 GCA_038209335.1 Polyangiales bacterium
TGCGCGCTTGGTCTGTGAGCCAGCGAGCACTTGGGTCACGATCTCGAGATAGAACTTCGCCGCGTCTTCCCCCGAGACGAGGCGGCGTGTGAGCTCACGAAGGAAGAACGCGCGCGCGGCCGGCGGGCCGAACGTCTCGTGATGCGCGCGAGGATTTTCTTCGAGGAGGCGAAACCACCAGCTCGTCTCGAAGACGTAGATCCGATTTTTCCCCGCCTCGGCGATCGCCGTCCAGAAGCGCTTCTCGAACGCGAGGAGCGCGGACTCGGTCGCGCCCGCCTCGAGGTACGCGTCCGCGATCGCCGCGACCTCTTCGCGCTCGGCTTGCGTCGCGTGCAGCGCCGCGAGCTGAATGAGCACGAGCCCCTGCAAGAGCTGCCGTTCGTTGATGTCGCGGATGTCGCGCCGCGTGTGCGGGCCGAGCCGAAAGAAGAGCTCGATGACGCGCAGATCGCGCGCCTCTTTCGGATCGAGGACGAGCGTCGCGCCGCCTTGCTTCACGCGGACGAGCCCGGTCTCGGCGAGGCGGTGCACCGCTTGCCGCGCGATCACGCGCGAGACGCCGAAGCGCTCGGCGAGGACGCGCTCCGGCGGGAGAAGGTCGCCGTTCGCGAGCTCGCCGCGGAGGATCGCCGCCGCGAGCTGATCGAACACTTCGTCGGCCGCGTGCGCCCGCCGCACTTCGCGAAACGTGGAAGGGGCCTCGATCACCCAACTAGGTTACTTGGTTACCAAGTTACGTCAAGGCTCTCACGAAACAATCATGTCTGTCTGGAAATGTGCGCGGCGCGTTGTAGAGTCCGCGCCGTGAAGCTCTTTGCGACCGTCAGCCGGCTCCACATCGTCGCGATCGCCGCGCTCGGCACGTTCACCTTCGGTTGGCTCTTCTTCGATCGCTACCCGTGGCTCCTCGCTGGCGTGTGCGCGCTCGACTGGTTCCTCGTGAATCTGCTGAACCGCGTCGTCGATCTCCCCGAGGACCGCGCGAACGCGATCGCCGGCACCGATTTCGTCGCGCGTCATCGCCGCGCGATCCTCTGGGGCGGCTTCGGCGTCCTCTTCGGCTCGCTCGTCGCGATGCACCTCGTCGTCCCCGCGATCACACCGCTGCGCGCCGGCTACCACTTGCTCGGCTTCGCGTACAACTGGCCAGTCTTCCCCGGACGGCGTCGCATCAAGCAGCTCTACTTCTGGAAGAACACTGCGTCCGCGATCGGCTTCATGCTCACCGTGTTCGGTTATCCGATCGCGACCTGGGGGATCGCCGCGCACGTCCCGCTCGCGCACGGGATCACCATCGCGACGGTCGCGTGCGCGTCGGCGTTCTTCTTCCTCTTCGAGCTGAGCTACGAGGTCATCTACGATCTCCGCGACGCGCCCGGCGACGCGACAGCCGGCGTTCGCACCTATCCCGTCGTGCACGGCGAGCGCGGCGCGGTGCGCATCATCGACGTGCTCATCGGTACGTCGATCGCGATCCTCGCGGTCGGCTTCGCGACCGGCGTCGTGCCGTGGCGCATCGCGGTCATGGGCGTCGCGCCGCTCTTGCAGCTCTTCCTCTACAAGCGCGCGCTTCAGCGAACCATCACGTCGTCCGATTGCGTGCAGATCACGTGGCTCGGCGCGGGGCTTCTCGTCGCGTACCACCTGTGGGTCGTCGCGGGTCTGCCGGGTGTCGTCTGATGCGCGCGCTCGAGCTCGCGTGCTTCACGATCGTCCTTCTCTACGTCGCGCTCCGGGTGCGTCGCGCCGATGCACCCGCGCGCGTCGTGTCGCGCCTCGCGCTCCTCGCTGTCGCGGGCTGGGTCGGCGAGGACAGCGTCATTCGCGCGTACGGATTTTACTCGTACAGCCGCGAGTGGAGCGTCTTCCTCGACCGGACACCGCTCCTCATCGTTCTCATATGGCCCGTCGTCGTCGACTCGGCGGGCGAGCTCGCGCGTCGTCTCGTCGGCGCGCGCGCGGCGTGGCTCCCGATCGTCGGCGGCGCGATCGTCCTCGCGGACGCATCGCTCATCGAGCCGATCGCGGTGCACGCGCGCCTCTGGTCGTGGACGGAGCCGGGGCTCTTCGACGTGCCGCTCGTCGGGATCCTCGGGTGGGCGTTCTTCGCGACCGCGGCGCTCGCGTGGCTCGAACGACGCGACGGGCGCGCGCACGCCGGCGTCGTTCTCGCGGCGCCGATCGCGACGCACGCGCTCCTCGTCTCGTCGTGGTGGATCGCGTTCAAGTGGATGAACGGTCCGATCGCGTCGTGGGCCGGCGTCGTCGCGGTGTGGCCTGTCCTCGCGTTGGCCGGCGCCGTCGCGTGGCGCATCCAGCTTCGCGCGCGCGTTCCGTTGCCCGTCCTCGCGATGCGCCTTCCCGGAGCCGCGTTCTTCTTCTTCCTCCTCGCGCTCTACGGTCGCGACGACACCGCCCTCGTCGCGTGGACGTTGGCGTTCGTGCCGCCTTATCTCGCGCTCGTCCGCGTCGCACGCGCTGACGCTTTGTCGCGCTCCGCAGCACCCGCATCGGCCCGCTGACGAGTTGGCGCGATCGCGCGTTCGCATGCGTTCGCGCCTCGCGAAAGACTTCGCGATTTCGCCGGCACGCCGCTCGCAGCATGCGCGCCATGGATGTCGTCTCGCGTTGGCTCCGTCGCCGCTTCGGGATCGTGCTCCTGGCTCTCCTCGCGATCGCCGCGCTCCTCGACGCGCGCGGGCTCGCGTCGCTGATCGCCGCGCAGCTCGTCGCGGGGACCGATCTCACGCGCCCGCCGCTTCCCGCAGCAGCTCCCACGCCATCGAGCGATCACGCGACGTCGGCCGACACGCTCTTGCGTCGCAACCCGTTCGACTCGACCGCGCGGCCCGTCGAGGACGACACCACGGTCGTCGCGGATCGCGAGCCCCCTTCGTGCGAAGGCTACCGTCCGCACATCATCGTCGCGTCCGACGATCCCGATTGGTCGTTCGCGTCGCTCATCGCACCCGGATCGCCCAAGTCGCTCTTGCGACGACGCGGCGGAAGCGTCGGCGATCGCGAGGTCGCGCACGTCGGCGTCGATCGCGTCTGGCTTCGCAGTGAGAGCGGCGCGCTCTGCCAAGCGATGCTGTGGCGTCCGCCGTCTCCGCCGCCGGCGCCGTCCGCGTCGGTCGACGTCAGTGGCCAAGTGCGCAAAGACCCGAACGCGAAGCCGCTCGATCCGACGATCGCCAAAGGCATCGTCAAGATTGGCCCGCGCGAGTTTCGTGTCGACCGCGGCACCGTCGATCTCATCATCGAGCAGTACGCCGAGCTCATGAAGGGGACGATGGTCACGCCCGACAAAGAGAACGGCCGCGTGGTCGGCGTGCGCCTCTTCGGCATTCGCCCCGAGTCGGTGCTCGGTGTGCTCGGCGTCGAGAACGGCGATCGCATCATGACGATCAACGGCTACGACCTCACCGATCCGTCCGCGGCGGTGCAAGCGATGGCGTACCTGCGCAGCGCGCCGCGCATCGACGTCGTGATCCAACGCGGTGGAAAGCCGACGTCGATCCTCTACGACGTACGTTGAATCAGTTGCAGGGATCGGTGCCCGTCGGGAACACCGAGCGGTACGTGTCGAGCGTTTGAATGCAGAGATGCGCGCCGGTCGAGTACGTCCCGAGCCCGGTATCTGCGGTATCGCCGCCCGATACGCCGACGAGCGTCCCCGCCGGATAGATCTGGCCGACGTTCGTCACGTACTGGTGCTGCGGCCTGAGGTGCAGCATCCGAAATTGTTTCCCCGTCACCATGTCGGTGAACTCCGGCATGTACCCCCAGCCATACACGCCGGTCTTCGTGAGCTTCGAGTCGTGGCGCAGCTGCACGTTCGACGACGCGCGCACCGCGAGATCCGTGTCCCACCAACCGCTGCTCATGTACGGCCCATACGTCAGCGGCGTGTTCCACCACTGCTCCATCGAGCACGCGACGATGCCGAGGCAGTAGTCGGGGACGCCCGGCGGGCTCGCGTTGCAACCCTTGTTGCACACCGTCGCCGTCTTCGGCGCGCCGCCGGTCGCGTCACACTTGTAGAGTACATTCTTCCCGCCGCGGAGTCCGTCGAAGCCGCAGTAGGTGCCCGCTGTCGGGCAATCGAGTGTGCGCGCCGGATCCCACGCCGCGGTCGGATTGAGCGGCACGATGTCGCGGACGGTATCGGCTTCGTTGTAGTCGACGAGATCCTTGAGAGGCACGCCGGACGGTTTGCCGACAGGCTGGATGATCCCCCACCGGCCGATCGCCCACGCGCCGTCTTTGACGACGTGGAGCTTGTACCAGACGTCGTAGTTCTCCCAATACGGAACCGCGCCGAGATCCGGCGCCGCGCCCAGCTTGTGAACGCCGCCCCATCCGTCGAGCACCCAGGCGCCGTCGGGCACGCCGCGCGCGTCGAGGTGCACGTCGAGGCCGCGACCGATGTCGAAGTTCCACGTCGGCGCTCCGGTGAGCGCGGGCGCAGCGCCGAACGTGATCAGGGCGCCCTTCGCGTCGAGCATGTAACCGCTCTGTCGATCGTTCAAGACGACGAGCGCGCGCGCCCAATCCATTCCGGCGGAGTACTTCGGGCTCGTGATCTTCGGCGCGCTACCGAACTCGTGAATCGCGCCGTAGCCGTCGAGCACCCAGCCGCCCGATCCGTCGGAGAGGACGACGAGCGCGCGCGCGATGTCTTGCGTCGGCCAGCTCGCCGCGTTCGTCGTGTCGATCTTCGCGCCGCCGAACGGATGCAAGCCGCCGTGCGAGTCGAGCATCACGCCGCCCGATTGCGGAGGACCGAGCGGACGCAGACCGCCTTCCTCCGTACCGCCGTCGGCTCCGGTCGATCCCGTCGGAACGGGCGGAGTCGTGCCCGATGTGTCGGTCGGTGCGGGCGCGGGATCGCCCGAGGGGGCATCGGCGGAGCAACCGGCAACGACGACACCGGCGGCCGCGAACGCGAGGAGGATGATGTTGCGAAGAGCCATCGTCCGCTGTCATCGCAAGAATGCGTCCACGCGCCGCGCTTGCTCAAACGCGCGAAAATACAGCGATCCGCGCGTGGCTCCGCGTCGATCCACACGCGACCGCGCGCGACGCGTTCGCGCGTCGTCGCGAGTCGATCACAAGTGCGCGGCGAGGCGCTTCTTCATCACGCGGACCGCCTCTTCGCTCTCGTCGATGAGGACGAAGCCGCGTCCGTTGCGCGCCGCTGCGTCGCCCGTCGTCCCGCTCCCCGCGAAGAAATCGAGCACCGTGTCGCCCTTCTCGGAGTGCACCTTCACGATTCGCTCGAGGACGCCGAGCGGCTTCTGCGTCGGGTAGCCCGTCTTTTCGCGCCCGTTCGTCGGAACGATCGTGTGCCACCAAACGTCTGTCGGCGTCTTGCCGCGCGCCGCCTTCTCTTTCGTCACGAGCCCGGGCGCCATGTACGGGATGCGATCCATCGCGTCGAAGTCGAAGACGTAGTGCTCGGGATCGAGCGCGTACCACAGGATGGTGTCGTGTTTTTTCGGCCAGCGGTTCTTCGAGCGCGCGCCGTAGTCGTACGCCCAGATGATCTCGTTCATGAAGCGATCGCGACCGAGGAGACGATCGAGCGCGACCTTCACGTAGTGGACCTCGTTGCCGTCGAGATGAACGAAGAGCGACGCGTCGGGCGTCATGCAGCGGAGCGCCGCTTCGATGCGCGGGATCAAGAACGCTTCGTAATCGGCGAACGTGTCGGCATACGTTCCACTCGCGATCTTTTCGACGGCGTAGCGACGTCCGCCGAAGCCGCCGCGATCGCCCGGGCCGTCGGTCGCGGTCGCGCGCATGCGATCGCGCTTCTGCGTCTTGCCGGTGTTGAACGGCGGATCGACGTACACGAGTCGCGCGAAATGCGCGGGGAGGGTCGGCAGGACGTCGAGGTTGTCGCCGAGGAGGATGCGGTTCACGGGCGCATGATATCCTCGCGGCCATGACGACGATGACCCTACCGAAGCAGTCGTTCCTCGCGCTCGCGGCCATCGGTTGGGCCGACGGATCGCTCCAGCAGATCGAGGCGACCGGGCTGGTGCGCGCCGCCAAAGAATGCGGCGTCAGCGACGCCGACCTCGCCGAGATCGAACGCGCGGCGAAGACGAAGACGTCGCTCGACTCGGTGCAGCTCGGCGGGATGAGCTCGTGGGAGCAAGTGCTCACGTACGCGCTCGCTTCCTGGTTCGCGTCGCTCGACGGCGTCGCGTCGACCGACGAGCGCGACGTTCTCGCGCAGCTCGGCGAAGCGCTCGGCCTCGAAAAGTCGCTCCGCGTCCGTGCCGCCGTCGCCGCCAACGACATCGCGTGCCTGCCCGAGGGCGGGCGCCCGGATCGGTTCGACTTCGTGAAGCTAGCCGCGCGCTTACGGGAAAAATTGCCACAGCTCGGGTGACGATTTCTGCCTCTGAGGCGACGCGTTCTTCGCGTCTGTGGCATCGGTAGGGCATGCGGTACGTGTTCGTGGTCATCGGTCTCGTGCTGGTCGTCGGCTCGCTCGTGGGGGTGAAATACACGCAGATTTCCTCCCTCATCGGCTACGGCAAGAAAGCGCAGGCCGCAGGGCCGCCCCCGGAGACCGTGTCGACGGCGCCGTCGCGCGAGGAAAAATGGGAGGGGGCGCTCTCGTCCGTCGGCAGCATCACGGCGGCGAAGGGGGTCACGGTCAGCAACGATGCGCCGGGCGTCGTTTCGGCGATCCGGTTCGAGTCGGGCGCGGTCGTGAAGCAGGGCCAGGTGCTCGTCGAGCTCGACAGCCGCGTCGAGCGCGCGCAGCTCGCGTCGGCGGTCGCTCGAAAAGATCTTGCCGCGCTCAACGTGGGCCGCTCGCGCGCGCTCGTCGCGTCCGCCGCGATCCCGAAGGCGCAGCTCGATACGGACGAGTCGCTGCTCAAATCGTCCAACGCGGATCTCGGCGCGCTGCAGGCGCAGATCGATCGCAAGACGGTGCGCGCGCCGTTCGCGGGACGCCTCGGCATTCGCGCCGTCAACATCGGGCAGTACCTGAACCCGGGGACGAGCCTCACGGTGCTCGAGGCGATCGACGCGGTGTACGTCGATTTCACCCTTCCACAGCAGCGGCTCGCCGAGGTGTCGGTCGGGATGCCCGTACATGTCGTGGTCCAGGGGGTGGAGGGGGTCGCGCTCGACGGCAAGATCGCCGCAATCGATCCGTCGATCGACTCGGCGACGCGCACGATCAAGCTTCGCGCGACGGTGCCAAACACCGCCGAGAAGCTTCGGCCCGGTATGTTCGCGACCGTCTCGGTCGTGCTTCCGGATCGCGGCACGGTGGTCACGATTCCGGCAACGGCGCTCGTCCACGCGTCGTACGGCGATTCGGTCTACGTGGTCGAAGACAAGAAGGACGACAAGGGCGCGCCGGTCCTCGGGGCCGATGGCGCGCCGGCGAAGATCGCACGGCAGCAGTTCGTTCGCGTCGGCGAGGCGCGCGGAGACTTCGTCGTGATCCTCGACGGCGTGACCAAGGGGCTCGATATCGTGACCGCGGGCGCGTTCAAGCTTCGCAACGGCGCGAGCGTCGTCGTCAACAACGACGTGAAGCAGACGCCCGAGCTCGCGCCGCACCCGACCAACCGCTGAGAGCGCGATGAAGCTCACGGACATCTTCATTCGTCGACCGGTCCTCGCGATCGTCGTCAACCTCATCATCATCATCGCGGGGCTCCAGGCGGTGCGCACGCTCAACGTGCGCCAATACCCGAAGCTCGAGAGCGCGACGGTCACCGTTCGCACCGCGTACGTCGGCGCAAACGCGGACCTCGTGCGTGGCTTCATCACGACGCCGCTCGAGCGCGCGATCGCGGCCGCCGACGGCATCGACTACATCGAGTCGCAGAGCGTGCAGGGGCTCTCGACGATCAACGTTCGCCTGAAGCTCAACTTCAACGCCGGCAACGCGCTCTCCGACATCAGCGCGCGCGTGAACCAAGTGCGCGCCGATCTGCCGCCCGAGGCCGAGGTCCCGGCGATCAACATCGAGCCGTCGGACGCGCAGATCGCCGCGATGTACCTGAGCTTCGGCTCGACGATTCTCGAAGAAAATCAGGTCACCGACTATCTCATTCGCGTCGTCCAACCGCGCCTCTCCGCGCTCCAAGGCGTGCAGCGCGCCGACATCCTCGGTGGTCGCACGTTCGCGATCCGCGCGTGGCTCAAGCCCGATCGCATGGCGGCGCTCAACGTGAGCCCGGCGCAAGTGCGCCAGGCGCTCGGCGCGAACAACTACCTCTCCGCGGTCGGGCAGACGAAGGGCGCGCTCGTTCAACTGAACCTCACGGCGTCGACCGATCTGCGAAACGTCGATGACTTTCGCAAGCTCGTCATCCGCGAGCAGAACGGCGCGCTCGTTCGACTCGAAGACATCGCCGAGGTCGTGCTCGGCGCCGACACCTACGAGCAGGACGTTCGACTCTCCGGAAAAAAAGCCGTCTTCATGGGCGTGTGGGTGCTGCCCAACGCCAACTCGGTCGACGTCATCGCGCGCGTCCGAAAAGAGATCGACACCCTCAAGCGCGAGCTGCCGACAGGGATGGAAGCGGGCGTCGCGTTCGACTCGACGAAGTACATCGACAACGCGATCCACGAGGTCATCGTCACGTTGACCGAGACGGTGCTCATCGTCGTCGTCGTGATCTTCCTCTTCCTCGGATCGCTGCGCACGGTGTTCGTGCCGCTCGTCGCGATCCCGGTGTCGCTCATCGGCGCGGTGTTCTTGATGCAAGTCTTCGGGTTCACGGTGAACCTGTTGACGCTCCTCGCGGTCGTGCTCTCGGTGGGGCTCGTCGTCGACGACGCGATCGTCGTCGTCGAGAACGTCGAGCGGAACATGCGCGACGGAAAGTCGCCGCTCGAAGCGTCGATCGCGGGCGCGCGCGAGCTCGTCGGTCCGATCATCGCGATGACGATCACGCTCGCCGCGGTCTACGCACCGATCGGTTTCCAGGGCGGCCTCACCGGCGCGCTCTTCCGCGAGTTCGCGTTCACGCTCGCGGGCGCCGTCTTCATCTCGGGCATCGTCGCGCTCACGCTCTCGCCGATGATGTCGTCCAAGCTGCTGCGGCCGCACAGCGAGCAGCGCCTGCTCGCGAAGCTCATCGAACGCGGGTTCGACGCCATTCGGCGCACGTACGACCGCGCGCTCGGCGCGACGCTGAGGATGAGACCGGCCGTTTACGTCGTGTGGATCACGCTGACCATTCTCGTCGTGCCGATGTACATGTTCTCGCCGAACGAGCTGGCGCCGAACGAAGATCAAGGCGTCGTCTTCGGCGCGATCGACGTCCAAGCGAACGCGACGCTCGAGCAGGTGACGCCGTACACCGCCGAGGTGAATCGCATTTTCCAAAGCGAGCCGGAGTTCGACCACAGCTTCCAGCTGACGTTCGCGACAGGCGGCTTCGGCGGAATGCTCGCGAAGCCGTGGGACGAGCGGAAGCGGAGCATCTTTCCGATTCAAGAGGAGCTGAGTCAGAAGCTCTCGAAGGTCGCGGGCATTCGCGCGCCGGCGTTCTTGCCGTCGGCGCTGCCGAGCGCGGGATTTTTCCCGATCGAGTTCGTCATCGCGTCGACGGCGAGCCACGAAGAGATGATTCGCTTCGCGCAACAGCTCACGCAGGAAGCGATGAAGAGCGGTCTGTTCGCCTTCCCGCCGATCAACGACGTGCGCATCGATCAGGCAAAGACGGACATCGTGATCGATCGCGACAAGGTCGCGTCGATGGGCCTCAGCATGCAGCAAATCGGCGCGGATCTCTCGTCGATGGTCGGCGGTAACTTCGTCAATCGCTTCAACATCGACGGCCGAAGCTACAAAGTCATCCCGCAGATCGAGCGTGCGGGTCGCCTCACGTCCGATCAGCTCAAGGACATCCACGTCACCGGTCCCAACGGGCAGCTCATGCCGCTCAGCGCCGTCGCCACGCTGCGCGATGGCGTCGAGCCGCGCACGCTCAATCGATTTCAGCAGCTCAACGCGGTCAAGATCTCCGGCGTCGCGCCGCGTGGGGTCGAAGGCGGGCTCCGCGTGCTCGAGGACGCCGCGGCGAAGATCCTCCCGGCTGGATACCGCGTCGACTACACGGGCGAATCGCGCCAGCTCCGCCAAGAGGGCGGCAAGTTTCTCCCGGCGATGGGCCTCGCGCTCCTCCTCATCTTCTTGGTGCTCGCCGCGCAGTTCAATTCGTTCCGCGATCCGTTCGTGATCCTCGCGGGCTCGGTCCCGCTCGCGATGTTCGGCGCGATGATCTTCACCTTCTTGAAGTTCTCGGGCCCGCCCGGGATGCACTTCAAGCTGACGGACGGCTGGACGACGACGCTGAACATCTATTCGCAGGTCGGGCTCGTGACGCTCGTCGGCCTCGTGTCGAAGAACGGAATCTTGATCGTCGAGTTCGCGAACAAGCAGCAAGAGCAGGGGATGAGCAAGCTCGACGCGGTCCGCGCCGCGGCGACGACGCGCCTTCGGCCGATTCTCATGACGACGGTCGCGACGGTCGTCGGTCACTTCCCGCTGACGCTCGTCACGGGCGCGGGCGCGGTCGCACGAAACTCGATCGGCATCGTGCTCGTCGGCGGCATGTCGATCGGGACGCTGTTCACCCTGTTCGTCGTCCCGTCGGTGTACGTGCTGCTCGCGAAGGACCACAGCAAGGATCGCGTGGCGAGTGAAGCAGCGAAGACCGTTGATCCCCCGGCGCTCGCGGAAGCGCATGGCTGAGGGCGACGTGACGTGGTGTCACGAGTCGTGGGCGCGTGATTGACGTCTCGTGATCGAAGATCACGTTTCGACGCGTTTTCGTGAGAAGGACGTGACTCTACGTCATGGCGCCGGCGCGCATTGCGCATGCCGTGTGATTTCATGTCACGTGTCGCCCGCTTTTTGCGCCTTCGTCGAGCCTCACGAAGGCCCCGGCGTGATCCTGCGTCACGAGCCAGGGGCGCGTGACGGCGCGGGTCGACGTGCCGTGCGGGCCTCTCGGCCGGGGATCACCTGAGCGCCTTCATGCGAGCCTCGACGAGCCGCGCCTCGGTGTTCGCACCGAGCGACTTGACGCCCGGACCGACGTTCGCGTACGCGGCCTTCGCTTCCTCGATCAGCCCGAGCTGCTCGGCGATTCTCCCGATGACGTACCAATCGCTCGCGACGACCTTCTTCCCCGGCCGAAGGTCGATCGATCGCACGAGGTGCTCTTGCGCGTCCGCCGTGTGCCCGAGCGCGACCTCGACGGCGGCGAGCGTGTTGAGAAACCCCACGACGTTTGGCGAAGCGTTGACCGCCTTGAGGGCATGCTCGAGATCCTTCTCGGTCACGCCGACGTAGAGGCTTCGCCATGCTTGCGCGTTGTATGCGCCCGCGCCTCCCTTGTTCGTCGCGATCCAACGTTCGCCGAGCGCGCGCGACTCCTTGAAGTTGCCGAGCATGTCCTCGGCGCTCGTGAGATCGGCCAAGCGATTCGCGTCGTCGGGATCCTTCGCGAGCCTCGCGGCGGATGCGTCGCGCAGCTCCTGAAACCGCGCGAGCTTCGCCAAGGCGCGGCGCTTGAGGAACCAGGCGGTGTCCGACGTCGGCGCGCTCCGTTCGAGCTGTATCGCGGCAGCGAGCGCGTCGACGTCGTGCGTGCCGTCGGTGCGGGTGAGCGCGAGCGCGTAGTCGAGGATCGTCGCGCGCTCTCCCGACGCTTTCGCGCGCGCGGCGTTCAGCGTCGCGACTGTCGCGTCCGGGTGACCGAGCCCCGCGCACAGCGCCGCCGCGCTCAGCTCGACCTCGTCCTTCTTCTCCGTCCAGACTTTGAGGAACGGCGGATCGCGCAGCGGATCGTCGCCGCCCGACGGCTTGACGAGCTCCTTGGCCCACGTCAGCCACTGCACCGCCGCATCCTTACGCCCCGATTTTTGCAGCGTGAGCGCCTCGCACCCGAGCGCCGACGGCAAGACGCCGGTCGAGCGCACCTGATACCCGGAGCGTTCGCGAAGCACGTACATGGTCCCGCGCGCATCGAGGATCGACATCGTGACGCGATGGCCGACGGTGTCGCTCCCTTCGGTGGCGAGCGTCGTGTTCGCGACGATGAGGTCGGCCAACACTTCCTGCGAGATGTCGTCGGCGCCGTTCCCGAGGCCCTCGCAGTATTGCTCGATGCCCGACGGTCCCGTCCCTTCGTAGTCGCGCGTCGAGAGCAGCGGACGCAAGTCCTCCTTCATGGTCGGCGGACGCAGCGCGCAGATCGCGATCGTCTTTCTGACGACGTCCTCCGGTCGCAGGGTGGGCATCGACGCCGGATCGATCTTCTTCGTCTTGCGGAGCAGATTCGCTCGGTAGCGAAGCGTCTCGTTGCTCGATCCCTGCGAGGCCGCGTCGAGGAGCGCTGCGGCCTCCACGTATCGTCGCCGCGTCGCGAAGAAGCTCGCCGCGGTCTCGAGCACCGTCGCCCGCTCCGCGTCCGCGAGTCGCCGTCGCGTCGCTTCCGCCAGGCTCGGTGCCGAACCGCCGAGCATTCCCGCCGCCACGATCGCCGGCACGGCGGGCGCCTTCTTCGGATCCATCTTCGCGATGCGCGCGCGAACCTCTTCGTAGCGCCCGAGCCACATCAGATCGTAGACGGCGTTGTTGACGTACGCGCCGTTGTCGTACGCGGCGAGCTGCGCAGGATCGATGGCGTCGAACGCGGCGGCGGCCGCTTCGAGCTTGCTGCCGGGTCCGTAGCGAACGCCGGCGGCGTTGAACTCGAGGAGCTGCCCGAGGCTCGTCGCGGCGAAGACGTTGGACGAATCGAGCCGAAGCATCTCACGGTACGCGGCGATGGCGCCGTCGGGATCCCATCCCGGCATCGCCCACCGACCGAGCGTGTCGCGACCGCGGATGTACCCGGCGTAGCCCCAGAGCTCGGCGTCGTTGGGCGCGAGCTTCATCGCTTCGGTGGCGAGCTTCCGAGCCGTCGTCCCGAAGCCGAGGTCGACGAGCGCGTTCGCCAGGCGCATCTTCGCGGCCGCATCCGTAGGACGAAGGCGAGCCTCGCGCTGGAACGTCTCGATCGCCTTCTCGGGCTGCCGCGCTTTGCGCAGCTTCTCGCCCTCGTGCACGAGCGACAACGACGTCACGTGCTGCGCGACGTACGCCGCGTACGCCTTTCGAAACTCGTTCACCTCGCGCGCCGCCCAAGCCGACTTGGGCAGCACGAAGCGATAGTGAACGACGAGCACGCCGTCGGCTCGCGTTCGCATCTCTTGGTGAAGCTTCGCCGGTCCCAAGACGACGTCGGCGAAGTCCGGTTTGTCGTCGACGAGGTACCCCGCGGGCGGATGAATCTCGTAGACGAGGTCCGCCTCGTACGGAATCGACAGCGCGAAGTCGTTCTTGCGCTCGTCCGCCGCGCTCAACGCCTTCGGCACCCACCCGAACACCGGCGCCGCGTCGATGTCGACGACGCCGGAGAGCAGGCCCAACGGCGAACGCTGCGCGTTCTTCGCTTCCACGGTCATCGAGAACGGCGCCGAGAGATCGTCGACCTTCGACACCTCGATGCGAACGGGCTCCTTCGACGAATACGCCCTCGCGACGTACTCCTTCAGCCACTTGTCTTTGTCCGCCGTGCTCGCGTCGAACGTGTCGCGGAACGAGCGCTCGAGCGCGCCCGTCGCCGACGACGCCTCGATGATGCGCGCCCCGCCGCGTTCGTCGAAGAAGACCTGGCGAACCTCGCGGTAGGTGTTGAGGCGCTCCGAGCCACCGGGTGTTCGCGTCAGCCCCTCGGTCTCCTCGTCGGCGATGAGCGCATAGCGTCCCTGGTCGCCGACGGGCAGCTCGCCGGCGCGCGCGCGCGTCGCGGTGGGATCGATCCAAAGCGGCGCCTGTCCGGGGAGCACGACGATCGCGTGATTGAACACGTTGAGCGCGGGGAGGCTCGCGTCGATCGTCTCGCGGGGCCCGGCGTCGAGGAGCGCGACGCGCGGCGACAAACCTGCGGCGCGCAAGAGCGCGACGAGGAGCACCGCCTGATCTTTGCAGTCGCCGTATCCGTTGCGAAGAGTCTCGGCGGGTGTGCGCGGGACGATGCTCGATTCGCCAAATTCGACGCCGACGTAGCGCACGCGGTCGCGGATCCACGCGAGGAGCTTGTCGGCTTTGGCGGACGGCGCATCCGACGGGGCCACGACCTTCGCGACGATCTCGTCGAAACGTGCGTCGGCGGTCTTCTCGCGAACGACGCGCGCGTACGCGGCGGCGATCGCTTTCCACGCGACGCCCGTGGTGAACGCGACGTGCGGCCACGCGATGACGTTCGGCGGCGTGCTCGGCTCGAGCGGCGCGAGCGCGTCGTACGGACCTCCCGCGAACGCGATCACGCGACGGCCCTCGCGCCGCGCATCGGACACGCTCACCTTCGCGCCGCGGACCTCGTACTTGAGCGGCATGCCCTCGGGCAGATCGACGACGAGCTCGACCTTCTCACGAGGAATCGCCGTCTGAAACACCACGCTGTGCGCTTCGGCGTCTCCGAGGAACGGCTTGTTCGTCTTGGTGACGATTTGCTCGTCGATCACGGAGCCGACAGCGACGTTGGGGAGCGGTCCGCGCAGGACGCGTTCGTCGCCGTACATGCCCGGCGCTTCCGGATACGCCGCCGACTCGGACAACGCTCCGGGCTCGAGACGGCTCTTCGCGCCCTCGGCCGACGTCACGGTCGCGCGAATCACCGGGCGATCCATTCGCCACGGCGACCAGCGCGCGGACGTCGCGCCCCAGTCTTCGACCGCCTGCTCGGTGAGGATCTTGTACGTGTGGTCGACCGTGCTCGTGTACGTGCCGTCCGCGCTGAAGCGGTACGTGACGCGGAAGAGGGAGACCGAGACCTCCGCCTCGCCGTCCGCGACGGTGCGTTTGGCGGAGGCGACCGGCGGGTAGCTCGGCGGCGGAGCCTCGTGGCCGCATCCGGCCAGGACGACGAGAAGCGCGAGGAGCAAGCGGCCGCCGCCGGCACGGAAGAAGTGATTGCCGGTCATGCAGAGCACCGAGTCGACCCTGTTGTTCACGATCTATTTGTCGGCAAGGCGCTTCGGATGTTGCGAACAAAATGCACACGACCCGACGAAATCGTTGCTCGGCCTCCCACCGTTCCGACGCTCACGCGCAACTCCGCGAAACACTGAGCGCGCCCGGTCTGATTCGAACAGACGACCCGCGGCTTCGAAGGCCGCTGCTCTATCCAGCTGAGCTACGGGCGCGTGGGAACAGGTGGTACCTCACGACGCGTGAGCCGTCCAGTCGATGAACGCGCGCCGTCGCCTTGCGCCTTGCCTTGACCCTCCGCGCCGTGCCCGCGTAGCTTCCGCCCGTGATCGACGCGCCCGAGATCTACGGCCGCGACGCGATCCGAAACGTCGTGCGCGCGTTGCCCCCGCTCGAGCGCGCGTACTCGCACGTACGCTTCTCGATCCTGCGGCCGAAGCTCTTGTCCGTCATGGATCTCCTTCTCCCGGATCGCGGTCGCATCCTGGACGTGGGCTGCGGATTCGGGCTCTTCGCCGGCTATTTCGCGCAGACGCAGCCCGCGCGGCGCATCGTCGGCGTCGATCCCGATGAGCGCCGCATCGGCATCGCACGGCGCGTCGCCGTCGCGCTCTCGCTCGTGCGCCACGAGTTCATCGTCGGCGACATTCGCACCGCGCCGCTCACGGCGCCGCTCGACGGCGCGTACGTCCTCGACGTGATGCACCACTTGCCGGCGGACGATCACGTGCCGGTCCTCGCGCGACTACGCGACTTGCTCGTCCCCGGGGGCGTCCTCGTCATCAAGGACATCACGACCGAGCCGCGCCATCAGCTCGTCTTCACCGAGCTCCTCGATCGCGCGATGGTCGGATGGCGCGAGCCGCTCGCGTACCGGCATCACCGCGCGTGGGGCGAGATGCTCGAAGCGCTCGGGTTCGCGGTGCGGATGGTGCGCGTGCCGGACGTCCTGCCGTATCCGCATGTCGTGATCGCGGCGACGAAGCGCTAACATCGCGCGGCGATGGCAAGGCGCTACTACCTCGAGACGAAGGCGCAGCGACAAGTCGCGCTCGACGGGTTCTACCAATGCAAAAACCCCGCGTGCGGATATGCGTCGCCCGTTCGTGTGTGGGGCACGGGCGCGGCGACGAAGAGCGGGCCGTCCGGGCACGTCATGCCGGATCACATTCCGTACGCGGTGAAGGTCGCCGCGAAGCTCCAAGCCGAAGGGCTCGCGTGGGATCACGCGAAGAAGAGCTTCGCGAGCCTCACGTGCCCGCGATGCAGCGGCAAGCTCGCGCAAAACGTCCAGTTCGCGAATCGGTGAACCATGCCGTGCCATCCCGATCAGGTCCCCAAGTATCCGAACCACAGCGGCAGGCCGCAGTCCGGTGAGTCCCCGCAGGTCGGAGATCCGGGCGGTGCGATCGGACAGATCAAGAGCGTCACATCGACGTTCGGACAACCGCTCTGGAGCAAAGACGACTTCGAGCAGTGCACGTTCGTTGGCACCGAAGGGATCGCACGCGCGACACGCCAGGCGTTCGAGGTCGTGCGGTTCGTCGACGTCGTGGGGCTCGTCGCTCGTCCGACGAAGATCCTCGTCGAGAAGGGGGCGGCCAAGTCACCGCACGAGTTTCTCTACTACGACGCGCAGAACAAGCTGATGCTCCGCACCGACGACGACGTGTGGGGACGCGCCGCGCAGACCGCGTTCGACGAGCACGCGCTTCCGCGATGGCTCGCGGCGGCGAACCAAGTCGGCGTGCGATTCTGGGCCGGGCCGCTCGGCGGCGTCGCGCTCTACCCGCAGCGCGTCGACGTTCAACAGATGGGGCGCGTCGACTCGGTGCGCCCCGAGGATCTGACCCTCGCGCTCGAAGACGGCGGCCTCGACCTCGTCCTCCGCGCGACCGCGTTCTACGATGCGCGCTTCATCATGGGCGAGATGCCGAACGCATCGCTGCTCATGCGATGCCTTCTCGCGATGGGCGCGAAGCCCGCGTGATCTCGGGATCGACTCGAACGGAGGACGCGATGGCGGCGAAGAAGGCAGCGAGCAAAGCGACGAAGACCGGAGCAGGAACGAAGGCGAGCCCGTGGAAGCTCACGACGCCGCCCGGCTCGTCCGAGTTCGAGGCGTACCGCGACGACGCGCTCGATCCGCCTGCTCTCGTCGTGCGCGTCGGAAAGACCGAGCTCCGTTATCAGCTTCGATGCATCGACGATCTCCACGCGATGCTGAAGAAGCACGCCGATTGGATGCCGCTCGGCGGCGCCGACGAGCAGAAGCCTGCGGCCGAGGGCAGCGTCGAGTCGTGGGGCCGCTCGCCGAAGAACCCCGTCAAAGGATGGTACGGCTTGAAAAAGGGGCTTCGCGGTCGCTTCGGCGTCTACGTCCCGCCGGTGCTCGAGGCGCTCGGTCTCGCCGAGGTCGAGCACCTCCCGAAGAACAACCGGATGCGCGCCGCCGGGAAGTAGAAGGCTACGTTCGGCGCGATCCGATCAGAAGATCAAACCGAGCGAAGCGCGGCCGCCGACGCTGAACCCATCCGAGGTCCCGTCGGGCCACCCTGCCCCGACCACCGCGTGCGTCGTCGTGTGCCCGTAGCGAAGCGTCGGGCCGAGAGTCGCGATCAGATGGCGACCGGCGCGGAAGACGAGGAGCGAATCGGCCTCGAGCTGCCATCCGAAGCTGCTCTCGAGCGAGCCCGAGAGCGACTCGGTGGCGCCGAACCCCACGCGCGTCCAAAGCGCGATGTCGTCGGTCAACGCGCGCAGGTACCCAACGCGTGGAGCGACCGCAACGGAGAACGTATCGATCTGCGTCGAGCCGCCCGTGGCGCCCGAGCCGCTGCTGTAGCGCTGGTGCATGTTCGTCAGCGCGAGCGTCGCGCCGATCGTCAGTCGCTTCGCGAAGACATAGTCGAGCGACGGCGCGAGCCACACGTACGCCGAACGCATCGACGAACGGGCGGGCGTCCCGTCGATCGCGGTCCCCAACGTTCCGTCCGTCGAGTTGCTCGAATAGCCTGCGATCCCGCCGAAACCGAAACCCCCGAGCGGTCCGGAGGCGACGCCGTAGCTCAAGACGCGATCGAAGATGACGTGACCGCGGTCCTCGATCGACGGAGGTGACAAAGGCGGAGGCGGCGAGGGGGCGACCGACGTCGTGTCGTCGGCGCTCGCGAAGGTGGAAGAGGTGCAAACGATCGCGCCCGCGAGGAGCACGATGATGGAGGTACGCATGGACGAATCCTGTTCTCGCGCGTCGCGCGGGTTCGAAGAGACGGCGTGGTCGCGCGCGTTCCGCGCTCTCGCGCGAACGGTCGCGTCGCCTTCCTCGCGGAAGCGCGTCTCGCGCCGCGCGTGTTCCCACGTCGCGGTCTCTTGTCATCATGGCGTACGGCGCGTCGCCGCCGACGAATCGTCGTGGGACACGCGTGAGCTACCGAGACACAACGCCGCGTCGCGCTAGAACTTCCCCATCATCGCGTCCGCGCGCAGCTTCCACACCATGCCGATCGCCTCGACGAAGATCTTCCGGCTCATCTTGGATTTGCCGGCGGTGCGATCGACGAACACGATCGGCACTTCCTTCACGCGCATCCCTTTGCGAAGCAGCCGGTACGTCATCTCGATCTGAAACGAGTACCCGTTCGACTTCACCGTTGGCAGGTTGATCGCTTCGAGCGCGCGGCGCGTGAACGCTTTGTACCCGCTCGTCAGATCCTTGATCGGAAGTCCGAGGATCGTCCGCGAGTAGAGCGAGCCCCCCTTCGAGATGAAGTGACGCCCCGGTCCCCAACCCTCGACGCCGCCGCCGGGAATGTTGCGCGAGCCGATGACCGCGTCGGCGCCGTCGTCGAGCGCGCGCACGAAGTCCGGCAGGTACTTCACGTCGTGCGAGAGATCCGCGTCCATCTCGAAGAAGCGCTCGTACCCTTCGCCGATCCCTTTATCGAACGCCTGCAAGTACGCGGTGCCGAGGCCGAGCTTGCCCGCGCGATGCATCACGCGGACGTGATCGTCCTTGGCCGCGATGCCGTCCGCGAGGTCGCCCGTCCCGTCCGGCGAGTTGTCGTCGACGACGAGAATGTGCGCCTCAGGGAGCGCTCCCCGTACAGCCGCAATGAAGCGCGGGAGGTTCTCTTTCTCGTTGTAAGTGGGGGTGACGATGAGCGTCTTCGGCATCGGCATGGGCGCGTTGGAAGTAGCGCCAAATGCCCGGGAAGAGAAGCGCCGCGTGCATCCGGGCCGGCGCATTCCGGGGGTCCCGGGACGCGGGCGAACCCTGTTACTATCGCCCCGTGGGACTGAAATCCGACGCCGCTCGCTCGCCAGAGCTTCGCATCGCGGAGCTGGAGGTGGCGCTCGCCCGCGAGATGCGCGTGTCGAGCTCCCTCCGCGAGGTCGGCGTCGCGCTCGGCGCGCTCGGGTCGACGCTCGATCTCGATCAGCTCCTCGAGCTCATCCTCGAAAAGATCACCGAGGCGCTCGACGCCGATCGCGCGACTCTCTATCTGCTCGACGAGTCGAACGACGAGCTCGTGTCGCGGATCGTCCAAGGCGACGAGGTGCGTTCAATCCGTCTGCAGATCGGCGACGGCGTCGCGGGGACGGTCGCGAAGACGGGGAGGCCGCTGCACGTGCGCGACGCGTACAAGGACACGCGCTTCAGCCCCGAGTGGGACATGGCGTCGGGCTACCGCACGCGCCAGATCCTCGCCGCGCCGATGAAGAACCACCTCGGCAAGACGATCGGCGTCGTACAGGTGCTCAACAAGAAGCGCGGCGACTTCACCGACCTCGACATCGACATCCTCGCGGCGCTCGCGACGCAGGCCGCGGTCTCCCTCGACAACTCGCGCCTCTTTCTCTCGGTCACGCAGAAGAACATCCAGCTCCTCGACACGAAGGAGCAGCTCGAGCATCGCGTCCGCGATCTCAAGCTGCTGTTCGATCTCGAAAGCGCGATGGCGCGCGCCGGCTCGCTCGAAGATCTCTTCATCGCGGTCCTCAGCGAAGGCATCCGCGCGTGCGAGGCGCGCATCGGTGGCGTCGCGCTGCACGATCCCGAGCTGAACACCGGCGCGCTCTATCTCTTCGACGGCAAGACACGAAAGTTGAAGCGCTTCCCGTTCAAGGAAGATCAAGGGCTCATTGGCTGGGCGATCCGCCACAACGAGGTGCTTCTCTCGAGCGACGCGCACAACGATCCGCGTCGCAGCTCGGACTTGAACGCGCGCATCGGGATCGACTGCGAGACCGCGCTCGTCGTGCCGCTCGAAGCGCTGGCGCGATGGTGGCGCGGCCTGCGTGTGGGGCTGCATGGAATTCGATTCGGGCTCGGTACGTACACCGCTGACCTCGGCGAGCTTCAGGCGAGTTGTCGAGGGAGACCGCGGCCTCCTCGAGCTGATCGCGGCGAACGCGTCGACCGCGATTCGACTGCAGCTCGCGCGCGACGCACGCGAACGCGAAGAGCGTCTGACGACGATTGGGCGTCTTTTGTCGGGCGTCATCCACGATCTCA
>JBBQXV010000171.1:0-20542 GCA_038209335.1 Polyangiales bacterium
GCTCCTCGAGCGCATGGTAATCGGCGGCGACGTCGACCTCGATGTCATCGCCGAGCGCCTCCGACAACGCCCCTTGCAGAAACTCGGCGCGTGCGCTCGCTCGAGCGCGGCCGAGTGACGGCGGAAAGAGAAAGCGGAGCATCGACCCTTTGCTAGAGTGCGGACGAAAATGAACGTGCGACGCGTATCCGACTCTGCAAGGCAATGATGGCAGAGCCCAGCGACGCGAGCCAGGCGAAGGACGATCCGCGCGCGACCCGCGTCATCGCGCTGGTCTTCGTGACGGTGTTCCTCGATCTCATCGGCTTCGGGATCGTGATCCCGCTGATGCCGTTCTACGTGCAGTCGATGGGCGGCTCGGCGTTCACCGTCGGCGTGCTCTTGTCGTGCTTCGCGGGGACGCAGTTCTTCGCGACGCCTTTTCTCGGGCGTTGGTCGGATCGCGTCGGGCGGCGCAAGGTGATCCTGATCAGCCTCGCGGGGAACGCGGTGTCGATGGTGCTCTTCGCGCTCGCGACGAAGGTGCAGCTGTTGCCGCTGCTCTTCATCTCGCGAATCGTCGCGGGCGGGACGGCGGGGAATCTGTCGGCGTGTCAGGCGGCGATCGCGGATGTGACGCAGGGATCGAGCCGCGCGAAGGGAATGGGGCGGCTCGGCGCGGGGATTGGTCTCGGGATCATGCTCGGTCCATTTCTCGGCGCCGTGCTCAACGCGCGGTTCGGCGCGTGGGCGCCACCGCTCGGCGCCGCGGCGCTCGCGTTCGGCGATCTGATCGCCGCGTTCTTCTGGATGCCCGAGACACGCGCACCGCGCGCCCTCGCCGCGGACGGAACGTCGATCGCGCCGCCGAAGGTCTCGCTCATGACGGTCGTGCGAAGGCCCGCGCTCGCGATCGTGCTGCTCCTCTTCTTCTTCACGTTCTTCTACATGACGAACTTGCAGGCCGTGCTCGCGTTCATGACCGAGAAGCGCTTCGGGTGGACGGCGACCGAGGTCGGCTACGTCTTCTTCGGAATGGGCGGGGTGATGCTCGTCGTGCAGGGCGCGCTCATCGGCCCGATCGCGAAGCGCTTCCGCGAGCTCCACGTCGTGATCGCCGGGGCGATCTTCAGCGGCGCGGGCCTCCTCGCGATCGCGTTCGCCGAGAGCGTGCACGTTCTGTTCGCGGGGCTCGGCATGCTCGGCCTCGGTCTCGGCGTCACGCAGCCGCTCCTCGCGTCGCTCGCCGCGCAGTACGCCGGCGACGAAAACCGCGGCGCGCTCCTCGGCTACGCGCAGTCGTCGGGCGGGCTCGCGCGAACGGTCGGCCCGACGTTCGCGGGACTGCTGTACGCGGAGTCGCATACCGGGAGGCCGTTCATCGTCGGCGCGGTGTCCGCGATGGTCGTGCTGCTTCTCGCGGTCGCGCTCGGGCGCGTGCCGGCTGCGGCGGCGGTCGCGCCGGTCGCGTCGAAGTTGGAGTGACGCGTCGGAGTGAGCTCAACGTCGCTTCGCGCGCACGCGCTCGAGCTTGCGGACGTCTGCCAAGTCCTGCGGCCGCGCCGCTGCGCTCTTGTTCGCGATGAGATGCGTAGCCGCCGATGACGACGTGCTCAACCCCGTCGCGCGCGAACTCCTCCAATAGATCTCTGAAGTCGGCCGGCAGCTTCATGGCTGGGATCCTTGAGCGACATCTGTTCGTCCCACATGTCGAAGACGCACGCGAGGCGCTCCTCGGCGGACTGCGCGAGCCACCATTCGAGATCGACCGCGTCCATTTCGTCGTGGCTCGTCGCGACGCCGCCGGTCCAATGGGTCTTCCGCCACTCGGCGCGTTCGCGCGCGTTCATCGACGAAAGCGTAGCACGCCTCACCCATACGCCCGCGCCGCGTCCCTGAGCTCCCGCGCGATCTCCTCGCGCAGCTCCTTCGGCGCGATCACCTCCGCCTTCGCCCCCCACGACAACACCCAGGACTTCACCTCGGTCGTCCCCGCGACGGTCATCGTCATCTCGATCGCGCCGTCCTTCTTCGTCTTGAACGCCTGCGTCGCGTGCCACATGCGTCGCGTGAGATGACGCGCGACGCTCGCGTCGAAGCGGACGACGACGCGCGTCTTCGGACCGACCATGATCCCGAACGCGCCTTCGACGAGCTTCGCGGGATGGAAGTCCTTCGGGTACTCGAAGTGATCCGCGCGCCGTCGCTCGGCCGTCTCGAACGCGTCGAGCGCGAAGAGGCGCACCGCGCGATGCGCGTGGCTGAAGCCCGCGAGGTAGAGCCCCTTGCGATGAAAGAGCAGGCTGTACGGCTCGAAGAGGAACGGCGTGCGATCCTTCGCGGGCTTCGCGCGCGTGACGAGCAGGCGCTCTTCGTAGAGGAGCGCGGTGAGCGCGTCGTCGACGAGATCGGTGCGACCTTCATAGAGGTGGCGGCCTTCGTTCACGTCGAAGATCTTTCGATCGAGGTTCGTCGCGAGCGCGGCGTCGCTCTTCTTCAGCGTCGTCGCGAGTCGCTCGTAGACCGCGTCGAGATCTTCCTTGAAGCCGGTGCCGGCGAGGCAATCGAAGACGCGCATCGAGAGGAAGAGCGCGACCATCTCGGCGCGTGAGAGGCGCACCGTCTCTTTCGATGCGGTCGGAAGCAGGCGCCACACTTTGCGTCCTTCGACCTCGGCTTCCACGAGCGGCTCGGTCTCGCCGAGCGCCTTCAAGTAACGAAACGCCGTCGCGCGCGAGATGGCGAGGCGCTCGATCATCTCGCGGACGGTGAGACCGCCCGTCGATTGGAGGAGGCGCTTCAGCGCGGCGAGTCGCTGCGCGGGGGCGTACTGAGCGGCGGTTTCGCGGGCGCGAGGCATTCGCGGAAGCTAGCGCGACGTGGGGAGAGAGAGGAGCGTCTCGAAACGGGAGAGCTGTCTCTGCGCGGAGGCTCGTCTGTCTGTACAGACACTCGTGGGTCGGGGCAGATGCTCGCCTGTCTGTACAGACACTCGTGCGTCTGTGCGGAGCCTCGTCTCTCCGTGCGGAGGCTCGCGTGTCCGCGGAGATCGTGCGCGGAGGCGTCTCAGGTTTTGAGACACCCCGCGGCTACTGTTCTTTCAAGCCGGCAATCACGCCGTCGACGAGCAGGAGAGACGATCATGAAGAAGGTTTCGAAGCAGAAGCTGGGCAATGTTGGCAACCACCGCGCCGTCGCGATTCAGAAGCTGCTCGTCGAAGCAGCGCCGATCGCGGAGGCGCCGAAGCCGCCGAGCGGCATCGTGTCCACCGTGGACCCGAAGAAGGGGGCGCGTCCGACGCGCGGTCAGCTGACCGACGCACCTGCCGCGGCCGCGGAGCTCGCGGGCTCCGCGTCGTTCGCGCACGACTTCGGCGCGCACGTCGCGCCGGCGGACGTGCTGGCGGAGAATCTCGTGCGCAGCGCGGCGTGGACCGCGGCGCACGAGGCGGCGTCGGCGTGGGCCGATCACGTCGGCGCGGGGACGCGCGCGGCGTGGGGCATGACGCTGAAGCAGCTCGAGAAGTTCCGCACGGCGTTCGATCTCGCCGTCGCGGACGATCCCGAGATCGCGAAGCGCTACCGCCACACGGTGCGCTTCCTCGGATCGCGCAGCGAGTCGGCGCTGCGCGCGGCAGCGACGCGCGCGAAGAAGCGCGCTGCCAAGGCGAAGGCGGTAGCCGCGACGGAGGCGATCGCGCCGACGTCGGGACCGCCGAGCCCGCCGACGGTGACGCACTGACGTGCGCCGCCGTGCAGCCCCTCCTCGCCCGAAAGGGCGAGGGGGGCGCGATGCGGGGAGGAGTCGAGGTCGAGGTCGAGGTCGAGGTCGAGGTCGAGGTCGAGGTCGAGTAGAATGCTCCCATGAGCGACGCCGACCGCCGTGCCCGCGCCGAGGTGCGCCGAGGGCGAGTTGTGCTCCGTCGCACGAAGCTGGGTGACGAGCCCGCCGAGGCTGCGCACGGGACGCCGGAAGAGCGCATTGCGCAGGTCGTCGTGCTCACGCGTGCCGCATGGGCGATGGCGGGCAAGGAGTGGCCGGCAGCGTCGCGAAGGATTGTGCGCTTCGTCCCGCGTGGCGAATCGTGATCGAGCTGCCGACCGACTTCCGCGATCTGCTCACCTGCCTTGATGAGGCAGGCGCGGAGTTCGTGATCGTCGGCGGGTACGCCGTCGCTTTTCACGGTCACGTGCGCGCAACGAAGGATCTCGACGTGCTGGTGCGTGCGACGCCCGAGAACGCCGCGAAGGTCTACGAAGGACTCGCCGCGTTCGGAGCGCCTCTCGCCGCGTTCGACGTGTCCGATCGGGACTTCGCGACCTACGACGGCGTGCTGCAGGTCGGCGTTCCACCCTTGCGTGTGGACGTGCTCAACCGCATTGGCGTTTCCTTCGACGACGCGATCGCGGACGGCTGCACTCTCGATATCGAGGGCCGTGCGGTCCGCGTGATCGGGCGCGATGCTTTGCTGCGAGCAAAACGCGCCGCCGCTCGCCCGCAGGATCTCGCCGACGTCGACGCGCTCGAGAGACTTCAGCGCGGCTGACGTTCCTCGGAGCAGCGAAGAAACTCCGACGCGCGAAACGACACCGGCCTCGCGGTTCGACGCGCGGCCTCCGTCGCCAACGCGAGCCTCCGGCCCCACCAAAGGCGCTCCTCCCAACGATCTTCCGTCCAAGCGCCCGCCTCGGCTTCCAGCTCCGCGAGGAGCTGTCGATCCAGCTTGGTCTCGTCCATCCACGCCATCAGCGTGCGCCAACGCAGCACGAGGGCATCGTGCGCCAGCATCACCGTCGCGCCCTCCTTCACGACGAGCCGAGACTGCTCGAGCACGCGGTACACATCGAACGCGAGCTCGTTCGAAAAGAGCCGTCCCTCCTCCGCGAACGCGAGCGAGAGGATCGTTCCTTGATCGCATGCGACGCGTTGACCTTTCGTCGTCGTCAGCGAGAGCAGCATCTCCCTCGCGAGTCGCGCTGCGTCGGGCCCCATGGTCTCGATGGCTGCCAAGGCCGCGTCGGCGTGCAGCTCGATGCCGCCGTGTAGCCCGCCCATCGCGTCGTAGCCCTCGCGTGTGATCCGCCGCGTGACGCGATCGCGGTGATTCCAGAGCTCGGCGAGCGCCGCCTGCACGAGCGGCATCGCGACGGACGTGCCCCTGAGATCGCGCGACAGTTGGCGTCGCAGCGCGGCGTCGTCGATCGCGTAGCCGTAGGCGCCGATTGCTTCGTCCACGACGTCTCGCCATGCGTCCGGCAAGAGTGGCTGCACGTACATGACGCCGGCGAGGATCATCCGTGGATTCGGTTCCGTTCGCAGGAGCGCGCCGAGGCCATCCGCGCGTACGGCGACGGCCCCGCGCAACGATGGCAGTACCTGCGCAGCGAGCTGACGAATGAATCGTAAGAGCCACGATTGACTCTCCACGTTGCGCGCGCGCCCGAGGCGTTCGAGCTGATCGACGAAGACGATGAGGCCGCGCCCGCGCCTTACCGCTGCGTCGGCGAGCATCGCGGGGAGGGACTCGGGCGGTGTGTCCGTGCGTGCATCCACGTACTGCGCGAGCGCGTCGAGAACGTCGGCGCGCGGATCGGGGATCGCGGAGACGACGACGGCGTCCCAACGGGACGGACCGCCGAGCGCGCCGTCTTCGACAGCCGGCAACACGCCGGCGCACGCGACGCTGCTCTTGCCGCTTCCCGATGGCCCGACGAGGCAGAGGAGACCGCGACCGCGCAGGATCTCCAGAGCCGATGCGATCTCCGCGGCGCGACCGAAAAATACGTCCTGGTCCGCGCGCTCGAACCTGCGCACACGACGAAATGGCCCGATGTCTTCCGAAGGGAGCGCGCGCGGGCGACCGCGCATCGATCGCTCGATGGACGCGAGCTCGTGGCTCACGAGCTCCGCGCGTGCTGGACGTCGCGACGGATCTGCTTCGAGCAGCGCGTCGACGAGCCTCGCGAGCGACGGAGGCAAGTCGGAGACGATGGTTGCGATCGGCGGCGCCGGCGCACGACCGTCGAGCACCTCGCCTCGCAGCCCGCTCTCGCCGCGGGCGCGCGCAGCCGCCGCCGCAGGCAACGAACCGGTGAGGCACTCGAAGAGCGTCGCACCGAGTGCGTACAGATCGCTGGCGGGCGTCGCAGGCGCGAGCGTGGCCATGCACACGGGATCGACGTACCCGATCGTTCCGCTGAGCAGGTCCAGATCCGTCGCGTCTCCGCCCTCCGCACCGACATCGGCGGCGCGCGAGCCCACGATCGTGAGCGGAAGATCGTCGACGACGATGCGTCGCTCGCGCACGCGCTCGGGGAGGCGAGGCGCCGATGCGATACCGAAGTCGATGAGCTTGTACGTCCCGTCTGCCTCGACCACGTTCGCCGGCTTCACGTCGCGATGCACGCGACCGATCGCGTGCACCGCGGCGAGCGCCGACGCGATCGCGAGTCCCGCCTTGACCGCAACGAGCGGTGAAACGTGTCCCTGCTCCGCGAGCGCCTGGTCGAGCGACCGCCCGCGCACGTACTCCATGGCGAGTCCGAGCACGCGACCCGACGGGTCCGAAGCCAAGCTGAAGAAGCGCACGACGTTCGGGTGCTCGATCTGGCAGAGCGCGCGCGCCTCTTCGGCGATGCGGTCGCTCGCCCGCCCCGTCGCATCGTCCGCGACGCCGAAGAGCTTCACCGCCGCGGCGCGTAGCTCCACGTCGCCGTACACTTCCTTTGCCAGCCAAACCGGCGCGAAGCTTCCGCGGCCCAGAGGTTTCACCAGAACGAACGGCCCGATCTTTCTCTCGGCGTCGGAACGACGCAAGAGCAAGTCGAGCGCAGGGTCGGGGCGAACCACCATGCACGGAGGGTATCAACCGAGGCGCATCGTCGTGTCGGAGATCATAGACGGCTGTCACCGCCGCGCTTCACCGCTTCTTCGAGATGTCCGGCTTGAGCCGCGGGTTCGCCTCGGAGATCGCCGCGTACTGATCCGACGTCGTCCCCTTCGGTAGCCCGAGGTAGTGCAGCGACTTCGCGCTCCCCGCGAGCGGATCGAAATCCGCGACCGCCGTGCGCTGCGCGTCGAACGAACGCAGCTCGGTCAAGTTCGACAACGGCGCGACCGTCGTCACCTTCGATCCCGCGATCGACAACCGATGCAGATCGAGCATCCCCGACAGCGCGGCCACGTTGTTGATCGGGCAGTCGTCGAGCTTCAGGTTCTCCATCTCCGTCATGATGCGGAGCGCGGTGATGTCGCGGAGCTCTTTGCTCGCCGACAGGTTCAGCGTCTTCATCCCCTTCATCCCGCCGAGGATGTACGCGGTCTTGATATCCGAGTGCGTCATGTCGAGATGCTTCAGCCCGGTGAGCTTCTGAAGCGGCGACATGTCCTTCGGCTTGAGCTGCGAGATGCCGAGCATCGTCAGCTTGGTGAGCGCGCCGATCGGCCCGATGTCGACGACCTTGGTCATCGAGATGTCGAGCTTCGTCAGCTTGACGAGCGCCTTCACGAAATCGATCTTCTCGATGGCGGTCTTCGACAAGACGAGCTTCTCGAGCTCGACGAGCGTGGCCAGCGGCGAGGCGTCGACGACCCCTTCGGCTTCGTCGGCGGAGAAATCGCGCAGCCCTTTGAGCTCGGCGAGCGGCGAGATGTCCGTCACGTTCTTGCACCCGTCGAGCGACAGCTTGGTCACCCACGGGATCATCGTGATCGTCTTGAGCTGCTCGTTCGACGTCGTGTCGCGGAAGTGGATGCGCTTGGACTTGTAGCCGGAGAGCTTTTCGAGCTCGGCCTTCGCGTCCTCGGTGATGATGCCGACGCGGCACACCTCGTTCTCGCACTCGACGTCGTCGTCGTTGGGCGGATCGGATTTGCTCTTCGAGCTCGACGCGCTTCCGCTCGCGGTCGCGGGCGGCGCGGCGGACGCGCTGGCGACCACCGACGCGGAGGCTGCGGCGGCGTCGTCTCCGGTCGCACCGCTCCCTTTGTGGCAGGCGATCGGGCAAAGCGCGAGAAAGACGAGGATGAGCGCGCTGAGCGCGCCGCGAAATGACATGGCGGCGGGATGGAAAGCGCGGACGCTCCTGCCCGTCAAGCGATCCGCGAAGGATTTGCTACACTGCCTCGCCTTGACCGCGTTCGACCTCGTCCCCGGAACGATTTTCGGCGAAGACTTCAAGGTAATCTCGCCGCTCAGCCGGGGCGGCATGGGCGCGGTCTACGTCGTCGAGCAGGTGAGCACGCAGAAGCGCCGTGCGCTCAAGCTGATGCTCGCGGCGCGCGCGGCCGATCCCGAGATGCGAAAGCGCTTCGAGCAGGAGGCGCGCGTCGGCGCGATGATTCCGAGCGAGCACGTCGTCGACGTCATCGCCGCGGGGATCGACGCGCGCTCGCAGATCCCGTGGCTCGCGATGGAGCTCCTCGACGGCGAGGATCTCGAGAGCTTCATCGAACGGCGCGGCTCGGTCACGCCGAGCGAGCTTCACGAGATCTTCGCGCAGCTCTGCCACGCGCTCGCGGCCGCGCACGCGATCCCGATCGTCCACCGCGACTTGAAGCCCGGGAACATCTTCCTCGCGCGGCCGCGGCTCTCCGACGCGCGTCCGCTCGTGAAGGTCCTCGACTTCGGCATCGCGAAGATCGTCGGCGCGGCGCCGAGCACGACCGCCGCGCTCGGCACGCCGCTCTGGATGGCGCCCGAGCAGTCCGAGCCACGCGCGCCGATCAATCCGGCGGCGGACGTGTGGGCGCTCGGGCTGATCGCGTTTCGGCTTTTGACGGGGCGCCTCTACTGGGTATCGGCAAATGATCCGGACAAGCCGGCGCTCTCCGTCGTGCGTGAGGTGCTCTTCGAGCAGCTCGCGACGGCGTCCGAGCGCGCGCGCGGGTACGGCGTCGCGGACAAGATCCCGTCGGGGTTCGACGCGTGGTTCGATCGCTGCGTCACGCGCGATCTCGCGAAGCGCTTTCCGGAGGCGGGCTCGGCGTGGCGCGCGTTGCAAGACGTCATCGTCCCCGCGCGTTCGTCGCAAGTTTCGAATCCTGCGCTGACCGACGTGAGGGGCTCGTCGGATGAGGCCGGTCATCGTCACCGAGCGGGGCTCGCGTCGACACTCATGGCGACGCCGCCCGTCCCGACGTCGCCGAACAAAAACGCGTCGGCGACGCTCGACGCGGTCGGGCAGACGCTCGCGCGCGAACGCGAAGGGACGCAGCGCGCGCGCGGAGGAAGTCGCGTGCTCGTGGGGGTCCTCGTCGCGGTGGTCGCGATCGTCGCGATCGTCGCAGGCGCCATCGTTCTCCTTCGCGATCCGGGTCGCAGCCCGCCCGCGACGGCGGCGCAGGGATCCACGAGCGCGTCGGCCGCGGCATCGCCGCCCGTGCCGACCGCGTCCACCGCCGAGCCCATCGCCTCGACGGCCGCGCCCGTCCCTTCGACCGCCCCTTCGACAAAGCCGACATCGGGTGCGCGCTTCGGTTTGCCGCCGCAACCGAGCACTGGACGAAGGGCGCCCGATCCGACCTCGGCGCCGTCGTCGCCTACGCCTCCTCCTCGACCCACATCGAGCACGCCGTTTCTACTATGATGCGTGCATGACGAAGCGTGTACGGGCGCTCTCCGCGATCATTGCTGCTTCGTTTGCCCTCGCGACGCTGACTCCGGCGACGGGCTTCGCGCAGCCGCCGCCAGCTCCATCGGCGCCCGCGCCGGGCGGCGAGGAAAAGGCGACGGAGCTCAAGAAGCAGGGAGACGCGCTCGTCGCGGATCTCAAGTACGCCGAAGCGATCGCCGCCTACGACGCGTCGTACGCAGCGTCGCCGAATCCCGCCGTGCTCTTCAACAAAGCGCGGGCGCTCCAAGGGCTCGGCCAATTTCCCGACGCGCTCGCCACGCTGCAGCGCTTCAAGAAGGAAGCGTCGCCCGAGCTCCTCGCGAAGGTGCCGGGGCTCGAGTCGTTCATCTCCGAGATGCGCTCGCGCGTGACGATGGTGACCATCAAGTGCAACACGAGCGGCGCGCGCGTCCTCGTGCGCGATCGCGTCGTCGGCACCACGCCATTCGCCGAGTCGGTCGGGATCAACGCCGGTGCGGCGACCGTCGAGGTCTCGGCCGACGGATACTTCCCCGTCCGGCGTCAGGTCGACCTCCCGAGCGGTGGCAACATGCTCCTCGACTTCACGCTCGTCGCGAAGGATCGCGGGGGCATCCTCACGGTGCGTAGCACCGTCGCCGGAGCCAAGATCTTCGTCGACGGAACCGCTGTCGGCGTGTCGCCGGCCGAGGCGCCGCTCGATCCGGGGAGCCACGCCGTTCGCGTGCACCGCGATGGCTACGACGACGCGCAGACGAACGTCGTCATCAACGCCGGCGAGCGAAAAGACATCACCGTGAACCCGACCAGCTCGCCCGGCATCACGTCCAAGTGGTGGTTCTGGACGGGCGTCGGAGTCATCGTCGTCGGCGCCGTCGTCACGACGATCGCGCTCACGACCGAGAAGTCGGCCGGCAGCGGAGACTTCGCGCCCGGCAAGGTGTCGGGCCCGCTCGTTCGGTTCTGAAATGCGACGCGCTAGCCGCTAACGAACGAGCAGCGCGCTCTTCGCGAGGAGATCGAGCGTCGCGCGTACGAGCGACTCGACGTCGGACGACGAGAGGTCGGCGTGGAGCTCGCGGTTCACCTCGCGCGTCAACGCGCCGAGCGTGCGCGTGCCGTCGAGACGAGCGAGCACGACGCGGACGACGTCTTCGGCGAGGCGCACTTCTTGGTGCCAAATGTTCGTGAGCGTTCCGTCGGTTCGCGCGTGATGCCGCGCCACGGCGCTCGCCTCGGGGCGCTCCGACGCGGTCGTCGTCATCGTCGGCTCGAACGAGTGGAGATCGAGGCCGCCGACGGCGAGCCACAGATCGTAGAGCTCGGAGCGCACGGCGTCGCGCAGCGCGGTCGCGTCCGGCGATGTCGTCAGCGCGGCTGCCGTGCGACGGCACAGCTCGTCGAATGCTAGCGAACGCGGCGCGACGAGCGATAGCTCGTGGAGCGCGCGGCGCGCGACGGGATCGAACACGTGCACGATCCCTTCGGCGCCTTCGATGCGGTCGGCGCCGCCCGCGGGATCCGCAGTGATGCGAAGCCGGCTCGCGATCCGCATCGTGTCCATCGCGGTCGGCGCGAGTCGCATCGGCCACGTCCACGCACGGGCGTCGCATGTGTCGGCGCGGACGAAGAGCGCACGCCGGAACGACGTGCACTTCACGAAGTCGACGAGCTGCTGCGTGGCCGCGACGTCGAGCCCGCGCGCGCGCGCTTGCGTTTCGTCGTCGAGGAGCTCGACCGCGGTCGACGCTGGGATCGCGTCGCCGAGGTAGCGGAGCCCCGCGACGTCGGCCTCGGCGAGCACCGTCGTCGCGAGCTCGGGGTGGTGCTCGGCCGCGAGGTACTCGTGCACGAGGTACGCGCTCTCGGTCTGGCGAAGGCGACTCGCGACGTCGTCGAGCTGGCGTCGGTACGCGTCGAGCTCGGGCGAAGCGCGCTCCTTCAGCCACGCGAGCGACGCGATGCCGGTCGCGCCGTCTCTCGACTCCGCTTCCGCGAACCGAAGCCAATCGCGCGCGGCCATCCGCGCGTACCAACCGGGGAGCGTGTTGAAGCTGACGTACGCGACGCCGTCCGGCGCGAGGCAGCGCGCGACGACGCGGAGGAGCTCGCGTCGCGCTTCGATCGGGATCCACGAGTAGACGCCGTGGCACACGACGTAGTCGAACGAACCCGCCGGGAGATCGATCGCGTCGAAGCTCGCCTCGTGAAAGACGACGTTCTTCAATCCGACCGCGTCGGCGACGCGTCGTGCCTCCGCGATCTGACGTCGCGATCGATCCACACCGACCAGCGTCGCCTCCGGGAGCTGCTCCGCCATCGGCAGCAGATTCCCGCCGACGCCGCACCCGAGCTCGAGGATCCGCGCGCGCTCGATCGGCGGCGCGCCCCACCCCGACATCTTCGCGACGACGGCGAGCCGATCCGGATGCGACTCGGCGTACGCGTGATCGGTGTACGGGACGTCGTCGTACGGATCGGTCGAGCGCTCGGGCGGTTGGTTCGGCACGTCGGTCTCGTCAGTGAACCGCGACCCCGAGCTCGTGGAAGAGGAACGAGTAGACGTCGGTCTGCTCTTCGATCCGCTGCGCGAGCGACGTGCCGATCCCGTGCCCGCTGTCGTCACTCGTTCGCAAGAGCACCGGTCGTCCGGACGTCGTCGCGGCTTGGAGGCGCGCCGTCATCTTTCGCGAGTGGTACGGATCGACGCGCGGATCGTTGGCGCCGGTGAGCATGAGCATCGCCGGATACGGAGTCGCGTCCTTCACGTGATGAAGCGGCGAGTACGCGAAGAGCGCGTCGAACTGCGCGCGATCCTTCACGCTGCCGAACTCGGTGACGTTGAACGCGCCGTTGGGGGCGAGCTCGACGCGGAGCATGTCGTAGATGCCGACGAACGACACGACGGCGCGGAACGCGTCGGGGTGTTGCGTGAGCTCTGCACCCATCAAGAGCCCGCCGTTCGATCCGCCGATGATCGCGAGGCGCTCGCGCTTCGTGTGTCCGCGCTCGACGAGCGTCGTCGCGCACGCGAAGAAATCGTCGAAGACGTTCTGCTTCTTCGTGAGCTTCCCCTGTTCGTGCCACGGCTCGCCCATCTCGCCGCCGCCGCGAATGTTCGCGAGCGCGAAGACGCCCCCTTGCTCGAGCCACGCGCGCATCGCCGGAACGAAGCGAGGCTCTTCGATGAGGTTGTAGCCGCCGTAGCCGTTCAGGAGCGCAGGCGCCGAGCCGTCGGCCGGCGTCCCTTTGCGGCGCACGATCGTCATCGGCACCTTGGTTCCATCTTTCGACGTGCACGTCTCGCGGAGCACTTCGCTGTCGGAGAAGTCGCCTTCGCTCGTCATGAAGAGCGCGCTCTTCTTCGGCGGGGCGCCGTCCGCCTTCACGCGGTACCACGCGGGCGGCTCGGTGAAGCTCTCGGTTCGAAAGAGCAGCTCGTCTCCGCCCAGGCGCAAGAGCTGCCCCACCGTCGACACCGGCAACGTCGGTACGACGATCGCTTTCGCTTTCGGATCGCGTCGCAACGGCAAGATGCGGAGCTGCGAAGGGCCGCCGACGATGTCGGTGACGTAGAGCTTGGTCGCGGTCGCTTCGAAGTCGTGGACGACGACCTCGCTCTCTTCGACGACGATCTCGGCCTTTTCGAGCGACGGCGCGTGCGTCGAGACGCGGAGCACTTTGCCGCGCGGCGCGCCGGCGAGCGAGAGCATGTAGAGCGAGTCGTCACGTCCGTGCTCGACGTGCACGACCTTGTCCTCGAAGCGCGCGAGCGTCGTCCATTTGCCGGCCGGCGATCGCACGTAGTGGGCAACCTCGCCGCCGTCGCCGTTCGCGACCGACGCGACGAGGTACCGCCCGTCGTCGCTCGGACGGAGCGCGATCTCCGCGATGCGCGGGAGCTCCTTGCCGAGCTCATACCGATCGTCCTTCGTCGGCTTGCCGAGCTCGTGGAAATAGAGCTGCTGGTAGAACTCCATGTCGACGGGCGCGCGCTCGCCGTCGCGCGGATAGCGCGTGTAGAAAAAGCCGCGACCGTCTGCGCTCCACGCCACGCTGCCACCTGCGGTTCCGCCGTTCACGCGCGGGACGACGTCGCCGCGATCCTTGCCCGTCGCGACGTCGAACACGTGCACCGAGCCCGCTTCGCTCCCGGCTTCGGAGAGCGACACCGCGACGAGCTTGCCGTCGCGCGACGGGACGTAGAAATCGATCGCCGTTCGGCCTTTCGAATCGAAGACGTTCGGATCGAAGACGACGCGCTCGCTCGACGGATCGTCGGGAGACGTCATCGTCACGAGGAACGGGTGCTGCTTCGGCGGCTCGTCCTTGAGCGCGAAAATGAGCTTGCCGCGCGCGCGAAGCGAGAACCGATCGATCGACGCGTGCCCGAGGAGCGCCGCGATGCGCGCCTTCACTTGCGGACGCATCGCGAGGGCGTCGAGGTGTGCGCGCGCGAATTGGTTTTGCGCCATCGTCCAGAGGCGCACCTGCGGATCGGCGGCGTTCTCGAGCCAGCGGTAGTCGTCGGTCACCTTGATTCCGAAGTATTCGTCGACGACCGGGACGCGCGCCGCGACGGGAGGCTTCGGTGACGTGTCAGTCGCGGCGTCGGGCGCGGTCGACGACGCGAGCGTCGTCGCGCTTGGACGTGGACGCAGCGGCGAAGGGGACGCGCTCGGTGCGCAGTGCGCGGCGAGCGGTGCGGCGAGCGCGGCGAGGGCGGCGAACGTGAAGTGCGACGGTCGGCGAGGGTGCATCGGCGATCTGGCGTAGCACGCGGCGGGAAAGCGCGCGCGTCGCCCCGTCAGCCGAACGCCGCGCGGACCTCGGGATGCTTCGCCACCAGGCCGAGCGCCTTGCCGAGCAACGTCTTCCCCGGCTCCATCTTGTGCCACGGCGACGCGCCGCTCGGATGCGGCAGCGCGATCACGTCGACGTCGGCGTCGAGCCAACGCGCGCGTCGCGACGTGCCGATGATCGCGTCGAGCTTGCCGTCGTACGCGAGCACTTGTTGGATCGCGAGACCGCCGACGGCGAGGACGAGCCGCGGCGCGAGGATCGCCACTTCGCGCTCGAGCCACGGACGGCAGCGCGCGATCTCGTCGCGATCCGGTCGGCGATCGCCGCCGCCGCTCGCCTTGCCCGGGAAGCACCGCGCGACCGCCGCGATGTAGACCTTCGCGCGAAACTCTTCCTCGGCGACGCCGATCGATTCCTGAAACCAACGGAAGAGCGTGCGTCCGGCCGTCCACGCGAACGGTCGTCCGAACGATCCTTCCTTCGGTCCCGGCGCTTGTCCGACGAGGACGATGCGGCTCGCGACGGGCGGGCCGTGCACGACCGGTCCGATCATGTTCGGGCAGGCGCGGCATCGGTCGAGCTCGGCGTGGAGGAGCGTGAGCGCGTTCTTCGTCTTCGTCGTCATGCAGTCATGGGCGCAAGGTGCGGCGGAACACGACCGTCCGTCGCGTCTCCTTCGGCGCGCTCGGCGGCGGATTGGTCGTCAGCATCGCATGCTCGAACGGCTTCAGCGGAACGATCCGCGGCTCGCCGGAGAGATCCCACGGCGCGCCGTTCGTGTACGCGAGAAGCCACGGCGGCTTCGGCTGCGTTCCGACCGCGACGATCGCGTCTTCGCCGGCGCGCCCGAGGACGTCGACCCCCTTCGCGGTCTCGGTCGCACCGCCGAGGATCGTCGGCGCGAAGCCATCGGCGCCGAGTCGACGCGCGACGCCGAGGAGAGCTAGCGCACCGTTCAGCGCGTCTGGCTCGTGCATCGTCGCGAACGGCGACATCCAGAACGGCAGCGGTGCGTACGCGAGCCCCACCTTTCCACCGGCGCGCGGCCGCCACATGTGCGGCGACGATTCGATGCAGACTGCATGCGTCACCCCCGGATCGAGCGGCGGCGAACAGAGGTAGTACGCGCCCGGCGGTGACGTGACGACGATCTCCGTGTCGGGCTCGCGCGAAATCGAGACGACGCGCCGATCTTGCGAGCCGGTGGGCGCGGCGTTTCCGTCCGGCGACACGACGACGTCCGCGACGAAGCTCGCGCGAAGCGCGTCGGCCGCGTCCGCCCCGCGATCGTCCGGCCGTGTCCACGTCGTGAGCGTCTTCATCCCCGCCGCGCTCGCCGCCTCGCGAAGCCCGAGCATTCCGCCGAAGCGCTTCGACGGCGCCGCGAGCACGCGCAGCGCGCCGTCGCCCTCGCGCCACACGGTGTACGTCCCGCCCGCCGCATCGCACCACGCGAGCACGCCGTTCGCCGCGACGACGCGCGCGCCGCCGTTCGCGCGCAACGAGAGCCGATCCGTCACCGTCGCGCTCTCCGCGATCGCGCAGCTGGCCGGTGGGAGCGTCGCGAGGACGAACGCCGCACTTCCAGACGCCGCGGCGACGACGTGAAGCCCGACGCGTCGAAGCGCAGCGCGCGGCCCGTCCCCTTCGAGCGAGCGATCGTCGACCTCGGACGGAGGATGACGCCCGGACGTCACCCACTCGTCGAGCATCGCCTCCGCGCAGTCTTCGCCCCCCGCGGCGAACGTCGCGGGGCGGAGCAGAGCGAGCGGGAACAGCTTGCTCCCGCCGATCGCGCCGCCTTCGATTCGCAGCACGCGGATCCCTCCAGGCTCGCCCGGCGTGAGATCGGTCGTCGCGACGATGTGCTCTTCCTTGCAGGTGCACCACCCGATCGATCGGCTCCCCGCGACGTGCGCGCCGCCGCGGTCCACCGCGAGCGATCCAGTGACGGTGCTGACCACGACGACGCATCCAGGATCGATGTTCGCCTCGAGACGCGCGCCGTTCGACAAGCCCGACGACGCCACGATCGCGAACCCGGCCGCCTGCCACGGAGCGGACGCCTGCGTGAGGAGCTCGCTCGTCTTGCTCGATCGGCGCACGATGCCGACCACGACGAACGTGACCGCGATCGCCGCGACCGCGCCGCTTCCGATGATGATCGCGCGTCGCCTGGAGCGCGCGCGATCGTCCGCTTGCTCGGCCAACGTCCGATCGCGTTTCTCTTGCACCGCCTCCATCGTCTCGCGCGCGACGCGATGATGCTCCGGGTGCCGTCCGTCCAAGACCGACAGCGCGCGCTCCACCTCGTCGAGCCCGCGCGTCGCCTCGTTCGGCGGCGGCGGCCCGCTGCGATCGTTCGGCGGGCGTACGGTCTTCGGCACCGCAAAAGCGTAGCGCGAAGACGCGCGCAGAGCCGAGTTCGCGGCGTCTGAGGTCGCCGTCGAGGTTCACCGCGTCGCGTCGCGGACGTGCGCCGCGATTCGCGCGTTCACCAAGTCCGCGTGCGTGAGCGGTCCCATGTGCCCCGCGCCCGCGATCTCCGCGAGCGTCGCGTGCGGGATCGCGCTCGCGAGGCGCGCGCAGACGCGCCGCTCCGCGATGGGAGACGTCTCGCCCGCCAGGACGAGCGTCGGCGCCGCGATGCGCGCGTACTCGGCGAGCGTCGTGCGATCCGACCAGACCGCGTGCGCCTCTTGGTACACCTTGCGACCGACGTCGAGGTAGCTCTCACGAAACGCCGCGGGGAGCGCGTCCCAGCTCCCCGGATCGCGCCGCCAATAGCCGACGAAGCTGCGAAGCCACGCTTCGTCGCCGCCGTGCTCGGGATCGTCCCAGAGGTGCTGCGTCGTCGCCATGTCCGCGAGCGCCTCGGGATCGGCGCCGTCGTGGTGGAGGCCGAAGGCGACCGGCTCGTAGATGGCGAGCGATCGGAGCTCGCGCCGGCACGCGATGCGGAGCGCGACGAGGCCGCCGTAAGAATGCGCGACGACGTGCGCCGGCTCGCCCAACCGATCGAGCAACGCCTCGACGAGCCGCGCGTCGTCGTCGAGCTGGAACGGCGCGTCACGCGGCCAAGCGCTCGATCCTCCGTAGCCGAGGAAGTCGGGCGCCAGCACGCGGTGCGACGGCGCCAACCGCTCGACGAGCCGCGACCACTGCCGCGACGACAGCCCGCCACTATGAAGGAGGACGACCGGCGATCCTGCGCCCGCGTCGACGTACGCGAGGCAGAGTCCGCAACGCTCGAGCTTCGGCATGCCTTGTTGTGACCGCGTGGACCGACCTGTATCGTAGTCCCGTCTACGGGAGGGTCGACGATACCATGGGCGAAGATACGTACGACTACATCGTCATCGGTGCGGGCTCGGCGGGGTGTGTGATCGCGGCGCGTCTCACGGAGGACGCGGGCACGCGCGTGCTGCTCCTCGAAGCTGGCGGTCAGGACGATCATCCCGACATCGCCGATCCGACGAAGTGGCCGACGCTCTTTCCGGGGCCGCTCGATTGGGGCTACGAGACCATCCCGCAGAAGCACTGCAAGGGACGCGTCGTCCCCGTGCCGCGCGGCAAGATGATCGGCGGATGCCACAGCCACAACGCGAACGCGTGGGTGCACGGGCATCCGTCCGACTTCGACAACTGGGCCTACCAGGGCAACCCTGGGTGGGACTACAAGAGCGTCCTCCCGCTCCTCAAACGCATCGAGTCGTTCACCGGCACCGCGAGCGATTTCCGCGGCAGGACCGGGCCGCTTCACGTCGAGCTCCCGACCGACACGAACCCGATCGGCCAAGCCTTCATCGACGCCGCCGTCGAGTGCGGCATCCCGCGCTTCCACGATCACAACGCGGGAACGATGGAAGGGGTCGGGTATTTCAACTTCACGATCAAGAACGGCAAGCGCTTCAGCGTCGCGACGGCGTACCTGCGCCCGGCGCTCGCGCGCACGAACCTCACCGCGCTCACGGGCGCCGACTCGACGAAGCTCGTCTTCGAGGGGACGCGATGCGTCGGCGTGACGTACGTGCGTCAGGGTCGCGCGGTCACGGCGCGCGCGACGACCGAGATCATCGTCTCGTGCGGCGCGATCGGATCGCCGCGTCTCCTCTTGTTGTCGGGCATCGGCCCGGCCGAGGAGCTGCGCAAGCTCGGCATCCCCGTCGTCGCGGACGTTCCGGGCGTCGGCAAGAATCTGCACGATCACATTCTCCTCGCGGGCCTCAACTACGAGACTCCGGGCGATCTGCCGCCGCCGAAGAACAACGGCGCCGAGAGCACGATGTGGTGGAAGTCGAACGCAGCGCTCCGTTCGCCAGATCTGCAGCCGACGATCATCGAGTTCCCGTTCGCGACGCCGGAGCTGGCCGCCGAAGTGCCGCCGAACTGCTGGGCCATCGCCCCGGCGCTCGTGCGCCCGGCGAGCCGCGGTCACGTCAAGCTGCGCTCGTCGGATCCGGACGCGAAGCTCGAGATCGACATGGCGTACCTCGCGGAGGACGCGGACGTGCGCGCGCTCTTCAGCGCCGTCGAGCTGTGTCGCGAGATCGGAAACGCGCGCGCGTTCGCGCCGTGGAGAAAACGCGAGGTCCTCCCCGGCAAGCGCGATCGCGCCGGGATCATCGACTTCATTCGGATGAGCACGTGGACGTTCTTCCACCCGGCAGGCTCGTGCAAGATGGGCATCGACGGGATGGCCGTCGTGGATCCCGAGCTGCGCGTGCGAGGCATCGACGGGCTGCGCGTCGCGGACGCGTCGATCATGCCGACGGTCACGACGGGCAACACGAACGCGCCGTCGGTGATGATCGGGGAGAAGGCGGCGGAGATGATCCGCGCCGAGCGCTCGTCGAGTAAAGGCGCGCCGGCGACGGCGGTCTATGCGGCGCCGGGCGCGCCCGGAGCGAAGGTGTCGTTCAAGCCGCGGTACGAGAACTTCATTGGCGGCAAGTGGACGCCGCCGGTTCGCGGCGGGTACATGGAGGACATCGCGCCCGCGACCGGGAAGAAATACACCGAAGCGGCGCGCGGCACCGCGGAGGACGTGGAGCGCGCGCTCGACGCCGCGCACGCGGCCGCACCCAAGTGGAATAAATCGTCGCCGACGGAGCGCGCGGCGATGCTCCTCAAGATCGCCGACCGCATGGAGCAGAACCTCGAGAAGCTCGCGCTCGCCGAGTCGTGGGGCAACGGCAAGGTCATTCGCGAGTCGCTCTACGTCGACCTTCCGCTCGCGATCGATCACTGGCGCTACTTCGCCGCGGCGATCCGCACGCAAGAGAGCCCCGTCTCGGAGATCGACGAGAACACCGTCGCGTACCACTTCTACGAGCCGCTCGGCGTGGTCGGTCAGATCATCCCGTGGAACTACCCGCTGCTCATGGCGACGTGGAAGCTCGCGCCGGCGCTCGCCGCGGGCAACTGCGTCGTCCTCAAGCCGGCGGAGCAGACGCCGACGAGCGTGATGATGTTCCTCGAGATGATCGAGGATCTGATCCCGCCCGGCGTCGTCAACGTCGTGAACGGCTACGGCATCGAGGCGGGCAAGCCGCTCGCGTCGAACCCGCGCATCGGCAAGGTGGCGTTCACCGGCGAGACGACGACCGGTCGCCTCATCATGCAGTACGCGTCGGAGAACATCATCCCCGTCACCCTCGAGCTCGGCGGAAAATCGCCGAACATCTTCTTCCCCGACATCTTCGACGAGGACGACGACTTCCTCGACAAGGCCATGGAGGGCTTCGCGCTCTTCGCGTTCAACAAAGGCGAGATCTGCACCTGCCCGTCGCGCGCGATCGTGCACGAGTCGATCTTCGATCGCTTCATGGAGAAGGCGATCGCCCGCACGCGAAAGATGACCGTCGGCAATCCGCTCGATCTCGCGACGATGGTCGGCCCGCAAGCGTCCAACGATCAGCTCGAAAAGATCCTCTCGTACCTCGACATCGGAAAGCGCGAAGGGGCCGAGGTCGTCGTCGGCGGCAAGCAGCTGCGACTCGGCGGCGATCTCGCGGGCGGCTACTACGTCGAGCCGACGATCTTCGTCGGCCACACCACGATGCGCGTCTTCCACGAAGAGCGCTTCGGGCCGGTCGTGTCGGTCACGAAGTTTCGCACGACCGAAGAGGCGATTCAGATCGCGACCGACACGCTCTACGGTTGG
>JBBQXV010000172.1:0-20526 GCA_038209335.1 Polyangiales bacterium
CAAGAGACGACGATGCTGCGCGACGCGATCGAACGGCACGAAGGCGTCGTCGCGCACGCGGCGAAGGAGCTGGGGATCGCGCGGACGACGCTGGCGGGGCGGCTCGAAGCGCTCGGACTCGGAAAGAAGTAACGCGCGCGACGACGGCCGTCGTCACGTGACGAGCGCCGTCGCGCACGAACGCAGCTCTTTTTCCGAGAAATCGCGCCGCTCCGCGAAGGCCCACGCCTTGCTCTTCCCCACGCCATGAAGAGCCCGACCCGCACCGTCCGCCTCGTCACCGTCGTCGCCATCGCCGTCGTCGCCGCGCTCTCCCTCGGTGCCTCGCGCGCCTGGAGCGACGCGGGCGGCGCCGCGATCGAAGCCGCCGCCACGTGCCCCTCCGTCGGCTGCGTCGCGTCGAGCGGCGGCGACTTCTGCCTCTGCAAATCCGGCGTCGACGTCTGCACCGGCGAGCGCGCCGTCGACTCGTGCAGCGCGCGCGTCGAAACGGGAACGGGAACGTGCTGCCTCTCCGCCGGCACCTGCTACTGCACGCGCGAGGCGCACTGCACGTTCGACGACGACGTCCCGACGAACCGTTGCGACACGACGCTCGTCGCGAGCGGCCCGCGATGCGCGGTGATCTCGACTTCGCCGTGACTCAATCCACTGCGTCCGCGCAGCACCGAAACCCCGTCGAGTAGTCGTGGTACGTGATCTCGTGCGCGCTCGTGACGTAGTGACAGCCCGGTCCGTTCAGCTCCGCGTCGCCGTACCATCCGCCGTGAAAATGCCCGCGGTTGCCGTGCGGCTCGTCGACCCACTCGTGGAGGTTGCCGACCAAATCGAAGACGCCGTCCGGTGACACGCATCCCGCGAACGCGCCCGTCTTCGCGAGGCCGTTCTCCATTTGATTGAGCTTCGGATCGTTGAACTCGGCATACGATCGATTCTTGAAGTCCATGCCGTGTGCCGCGGCGATGAAGCTCCCTTTCCCTTCGTTGCAGACGCCGTGTTTGTAGACCCGCCCGCCGTACGGATAGAAGTCCTCGGTCTTCCCGCGGCACGCGCGCAGATGCTCTTCCGGTTTGCACAAGCGCTTGCCAGCGTTCGCGCACGCGTCCTTCGCCTGCACTTGCGAGATGTACGCTTGCGGCGCGACGCCGGCCGCGACCTTCGCGCGGACGCGCAGCCCTTCGACCATGTCGTACGGCGAATGATCGTGCTCGCCGTCCTCGCGCAGCTCGACGACGTACGCCTCGTACTTGTCGATACAGAAATGCTCGATGCGCACTTGCCCGTCGAAGCACGCGCCGCTCCGCGTTGGCATCTCTGCGCCGTGCCCGCCGAAGATGCCGCACGACGCGGCGCCGACTGCGACGACGATCGGCGTGAGCGCGATCCGACGTACGCGCACTACGTGTGCCGATCCTCGATCGGAATGTACGTGACGGGAGGCGTGTGCTTCTTCAAACGCCGACGCACCTCCGGCGAGAGAAGACGAAACACCTGCGGCGAGATCGCGAACGAGCGCGTCTGAAGGCGCGCGGTGACGTTGACCGCGTTGCCGATGACGTCGAAGCGCTTGTCGTCCTTCGCGCCGAAGTCGCCGGCGATGACCGTGTCGCAGTGCACCTTCACGACGAGCCGCGACGTCCAGCGCTCGGTTGCCATCCAAGCGTCGACGTCCTCCTTGAGCGCGAGCAGCGCGGCGATCGCGTCGTCCGCGCGATCCGGCGGAAAGACGATGAGCGCGCCGTCGCCGATGAACTTGATCGCACGTCCTCCGGCCGGTGCGACGTGCATCACGATGCGCTCGTAGAACGAGTCCATGACGTCTGCGACGCGCGCGTCGTCTTCGCCGCGTGCGTCTTGCGTGAAGGTCGAGAGATCGAGAAACGTGATGACGAGCTCGCGCGGTGCACGCGCGGAATCGTTCGCAGGCATGGCAGTCCTCCAAGCGTTGGGCGTGTAACGTCGGCCCATGAGTCCGACAGTGAAGCGGGATGCGATCGCAGGCCCGTACGTCCTGCAGTTGATGTCAGCGTAGCACGCCTTATTTCAGCTTCGATCCCGGCGCGACGTCGTCACCGATCGTCGCGAGTCGCAACGCTTCGCTCGGGCCCGTCGCCAGCAGCATCCCGTGCGACACGAGCCCCTTGCCGAACTCGCGCGGCGCGAGGTTCGCGACGACCACGACGCGCTTGCCGACGAGATCCTCCGGCTTGAACGTGAGCGCGAGCCCCGCGATGATCTGCCGCGTCGAGCCTTCGCCGAGATCGACGTCGAGCTTGAGCAGCTTGTCCTTCTTCGGCACGCGCTCGCACGACGTCACGACGCCAACGCGCAGATCGACGCCCACGAACTGATCGTACGAGAGGAGCATGGGCGTCGGCGGCGCGCTGCCGGGACCGGGCGGTGGCGTCGTCTGCGCTTTGCTGGGCGGCGCAGCGTCCTTCGCGGTCGCTTCGGTTGCTGCGGCCGCTTCGATTCGCGGGACGATCTTCTCGAGCAGTGCCTTCGTCGCGTCCGCGTCGAGGATCGGAAAGAGCGATCCCGTCGGATGGAGCGCTTCGCCCGCCGCGCGCGCCGCGACGCCGTTCGGCCAGGTGTCGCGATCGATCGCGTGCGTCACCGGCGCAAGCCCGAGCTGCGCGCGCAGCTCGCCGCTCTTCGTCGGCAGCACCGGCCACATCATGATGCTCACCTGACGCAGCACTTCGAGGAGCGTCGCGAGGATCGTCTCGACGCGCGCCTGATCGCCGTTCTTCGCGGCGGTCCACGGCGCCGCGCGATCGACGTACGTGTTCGCCGCCGAGCTGATCGCCCACGTCGCTTCGAGCGCGCGGTGCGGCTCGATCGCTTCCCAACGATCGCCCGCCGCCTTCGCCTCGCGTTCGACCAGCGCGAAGAGATCATCCTCGAGCGGCGTGCGCGCGCCGAGCGTCGGCGTCTTCCCACCCGTGTTCTTCGCGCAGAGACCTAGAGTCCTCGACAGCAGGTTGCCGAGGTTCTTCCCGAGATCCGCGTTGTACCGTTCGAGCATCGCCGCGTGATCGAAGTCGCCGTCCTGCCCGAACGCGATCGCGCGCAAGAGCTGGTACCGCAGCACTTCGACGCCGACCTCTTTCGCGAGACGCACCGGCTCGACGGCGTTGCGAAGCGACTTCGACATCTTCTGTCCGTCGACCGTGAGAAATCCGTGCGCGAAAACCTGCGTCGGCAGCTCGTCGTCCTTGTACCCCGCCGACATCAAGAACGCCGGCCAGTAGACCGCGTGAAAGCGCAGGATGTCTTTGCCGACGACGTGAACGACCTTACCGTTCGGAGGCCAGAAGCGTCGCAACGGATCGCCGTCGGGACCGAGCGCCGTCAGGTAGTTCGCGAGCGCATCGAACCAGACGAACATCACGTGCCGCGGATTGCCCGGCACTGCCACGCCCCACGAAAAGCTCGTGCGCGAGACGCTGAGATCCTTGAGGCCGCCTTGCACGAAGCTGAGCACCTCGTTGCGGCGCGTCTCCGGTCGAATGAAGTCGTGGTGCTTCTCGTAGAACGCGAGGAGGCGCTCTTGGTATTTTTCGAGGCGGAAGAAGAACGTCTCCTCCTTCACCTTCTCGACCGGCTTCAGGTGAAGTGGGCAGAGGTTGCCGGGGAGGAGCTCTTTCTCCGTCTTGAACGACTCGCAACCGACGCAGTACCAGTCCTCGTAGTGGCCGAGGTAGATGTCGCCGTTGGCCTCGATCTTCTTCCAGAGATCTTGGACGAGCTTGGTGTGGCGCACTTCGGTCGTGCGGATGAAGTCGTCGGACTCGACCTCGAGCGGCGGCCAGGCTTCGCGAAAGCGCGCGCTCATCGCGTCGACGAGCGCGTGGGGCGTCGTCCCGCGCTCCTTCGCTTCGCGATCGATCTTGAGGCCGTGCTCGTCGGTGCCCGTGAGCATGCGCGCTTCGTGGCCACGCAAGAGGTGGTAGCGACGGAGCGCGTCGACGACGATCGACGTGTACGCATGCCCCAGGTGGGGAATGTCGTTCACATAGTAGATGGGCGTCGTGACGTAGAAGCGCGTCGGCATAGCAGCCGCTGGATTAGCACACCGGTCAAGCGCGGCCCTCGGGAACCGAGGTGCGCTGAATCGACGGGTGCGACGGCACGCGCGAGATGCGCGGCGCACGTTCGAGCGCTTCACGGAGCGGGAGCATGAAGAGGCGATCGACGGCGAGGCGGAGCTCGCGCGCCGGCGGTTCTTCGTGCGGCGCGTTCATGCGGCGGAGCTCGCGCTTCTCGCGCGCGGCGGGCGCTTCCGGCGGCATCGGCGAGACGAGCACCGCTTCGATGTCGGCCTGACGAATCCACGTCGCCTGATACAGCGTCGCGACGCGCCCGCCCGACTCGTGGAACACGAACGCGCGCCACTCGAGCGGCATCGCCAAATCGAGCGCACGCGCGCCGAGCTTGAGCGCGCCGCCGTCGAGCACGACCTGCTCGCCGCGCGCATCCGACAGGAAAATCCGTTCGAGCGCCGACGGCGCGTGCGATGCGACCGCCGCGAGGAGGCTCGCCGCGTCCGCACACGACAACGTCGCCTCGGGATCGCCCTCGATCGGATCGCCGCCGAGCACCGTCGACGCGCGCGCGACGACCGCTTTCACAGCCGCCGCATCATCGGCCTCGGAGATCCGCACGCCGACGTAACGCGCCTGCACCGTCGTCGTGAACGCGAGGAGCAGCCGCGATCGATCGTGGTTCGCGAGCACGCTCACGCCGAACGGCTCGTTCCACGCGACGACCCGCGCCGCGCCCGCCGCGTCGACGCGCGACACCCCCGCGCCGTCGATCGTCAACCACCCACGCGGTGGCAGCACGCGACGCCCCGTGAGTCGCGCGACCGCAAACCCACCGACGACGAGCAACCCCGCGACGATCAACCTGACGATCATCGGCGCCGACGTGAGCGACACCGCGATCGCGAGAATCACCAGCAGCGCCGCCGCCGCCTGTCCCAGCGGCGATCTCGTTCGCTCTTCGGTCGGGCCGAGCGGCAACTTGGAGGTACTTTTGCCGGACTCGACCATGCTCCTTCTTTAAGTAGCACCCGTCCCGAGTCTTGGCCGGGTCTCCAAAGAGTCCTACTTCACCATCGGATTCGCGGGCTCCGCGTCGACGTCGTCGGTCGCGCCGTCGTCGTCGAAATCGCGAACGGGCGGCTTTCGGACCGTCACCGTCGGAACTTTCCCCGCAAACCCGTCGGCGTAGAACTGAACGAACGTCGCCATGACCTCGCGGTACGGCGATCGCACGGTGAACTCCTTTCCGAAGTCGATGATGATGAACGGCTCGGGTCCGTCGAAATTCGCGTACGGGATGCCGAACCGATGTCGGCCTTTGGACGACGTGATGTTCGTCCCGTGCTGCGCGGGCGAGATCTGCAGCGCGATCGCCGTCGTCCCCATCATCGGCGTGTCGTGAAACGTCATCATCGCGTCGGGCGCGACGTCCATCATCGGAATGCGCCCCGGGTTGTTCGCGAGGTTCTTCAAGTCGAGGATCCCGGAGTTCGATCCGACGTTCGGCGTCGCGAATCCCCAACCGCCGGCGCGCGCGAGCGCTTCGTTCGATTCGTTCGCGACGATCTCGTCGTAGAGAACCGACGTCTGGAGAATGTTGCGCGGCGTGATCGCGGCGCCTTTGATCGTGCGCGGACGCGTGACGAGGAGCGACGCGTAGTTGATCGGATCGCCCGGGTCCGCGATGAGCTGCACGATGTTCGTGAGCGCGTGCGACTCGTTGAGCGAGTTCTCGGTGAAGCCGAAGTTCGCACCCGCCGCGAGGTTCAACAGCGCGCCGATCGACGCGGAGTGCGCGCCGAGCTCGAGGAGCAACCCGCCGCCCACGACGTTGAGGCCCCAGTACTTCACGTTCGGCTCGATCGCCGCCGCGACCGTCCCTTCGATCGCGCCGAGCGAATCGCCGAAGTACGCGATGCGCGCAGGATCGAGCTTCGGCGCGGCTGCGCCCGTCTGAAGCGGCGCGAGGTCGAGCCCGCTCGACCGCACGAGTCGCACGAGCTGCGACGTGTCGAACTCGGCCTGACGAAGTTGATCGCGAAGCGCGCCGATGTTCTTGAGCGTGCCGAAGAGATCGGTGCTCCCGTTGCGGTTGCCTTGCCCATCGGCGTCCGCGATCCCGTCGGGCCCTTTGTACTTCGCGCCGGGCGCTTTCTCGTAGTCGCTGTGCGCGTCGACTTGGTAGAGCGGCTCGGGCGCGCGCGCGCCGAACGTGACGCTGTCGATCCCGACGACGGCGAACCCGGCCGCGCAGAAGACGTTCGACATGATGACGAGGAATTCGCGCGAGCCGCCGAGGCCGTGTTGCACGATCACGACCGGGTATCCGTCCGCCGGCATCGGCGCGGTTGGAATCGCGACGGTCACCCAAATCTTCGACGTTGGCTTCTCCGGCGCCGGAACGATCTTCCCCGATCCGTCACGCGCGAACGTCGCGTGATCGAACGAGCCGTAGCCGTCGCTCTTGATCTGCAGGTAGTTGATCGCGTCGAACACGCCACTGCCGAACGCCGCGATTTTGTCGTGCGCGCGCACCGGCAAGAGCGCGTCGGGATCGTCGCTGCCGTCCGGGAGCTTCGCCGCCGCGTCGACGACGCCGAGCCAATCGTCGAGCGTCGCGGTGAACCCCGCGGGCAAGACGCCGCCGACCGGCGCCGCGAACTTCACCGCGCCCATCGGCGCGATCGACGCCGCGTCCCACTTCAACGTCGGCATCGGCGCGTCCTCGAGCTGCTCGCGCAGCGTGAAGAGCTCCTTCGTCATCGCGTTCGTCGTGAACGGCGCGATCGCGACGATCTCCGCTTTGTCCGCCGCGAGCGCCGACGCGAGCGCCGTCTTCGCAATGTCGAGCGGCTGTCTGTACACGCCCGCCGCGGTCCCGTCGCGCAGCGCCTTGAATGCGGCGCTCGCCGTCACCGCGTGCCCCGTCTTGTCCTTCACGCGGCTCGTCATGACGGTCGCGTACGCATGCGCCTCTTCGAGCACGACACCGCGCGCCGGTCCGATCGCGACGAGCGAACGCACCTTCAAGCTGCGGTCGTGATGAAACGCCGCGCGGCACGGGACGCGCGCCTTCGCCGGATCGGTCGCCGCGAGATCGATCAGGAACACCGAGCTCCCATCGGCGACGCACGCCTTCTCGTCGAGCGGAAGCGACGTCGGATCGATCGCCGCCATCGCGATCTCCCCTTCGTCGTTCGTCGGGCCCGCGGGATCGTCGACGTAGAAGAGCGACATCGCGATCCGCGAGAAGCCGTCCAAGCGCGGGAGCTCATGCGAGAGAAATTCGGAGCCGACGCGGAACACGTTGCTCATGCCGGGGACTTCGATCAGATGCCCGGTCGCCGCGTTCCGGTAGACGTCACTCGGAAACGGAACGGCCATGAAATCGGGCATGGTCCCGTCGACGAGCGCAAATCGCGCGACAGGACCCGCGGTCGCGGCGGGCGTGCTGCCGCCGCTGTTCGAGCTGCACGCGCCGGTGGCGAGGACGAACGACGGAACGAGGGCGAGGAGGACCGGACCGAGGAAGCGGAAGGGCATGGATACGATTTAGCAACATTCGTGGATTGTTCACATGCGAAGGATTCTGTATTGTGCCGGCCGCGGGTGGGCCCGACGTACGAACGCCGGGAACTGCAGCAGTCAGTGGAGGCTTACATGCGCGCTAGAGATTTCGTTTTGGGGTTCGCGGCGGCGGCGGCGATCATCATCGGCGCTGTGGGAGCAGGCTGCGGAGGGACTTCCGACGCGGGGCCGACCGCGGACGCATCGACAGACGTCACGGTAGATCATCAGGTGACGGTGGACGCGGCGCCGGACACGGTGGTGGACGCGCCGACGGTTTGCGCGGTGGACGCGGACCTCACGACGTTCAACTTCGACGCTGGCGCGGACGGCGGCGCGTGCATCTCGTGCGTCAAATCGCAGTGCCCGACCGAGATTGCGGCCTGCAACATGGACTGCACGTGCAAGAGCGCGTTCGTCGATTTCATCAACTGCACGGGGATGGGCGGCTCGCTCCAGTCGTGCGCGGGGACACTTAGTGCGATCGATCCGACGATGTTCTACTGCGCGTTCCCGTGCGCGAGCACGTGCGGCGTGAATCTCGACGCGGGGCGCGACGCCGCGCGCGACGTCACGACGGACGCACCGGCCGACGGCGGCTGATTCGCTCGACGGGTAGCAACGCGACCGCGCGATTCGTTTCGCGTGGTCGTTTTGCTTTTGTTCAACGCGCGCCCAACCTCGCCCGATGATGCGCCACCCACGGCGCCAACCTCGACCCACTCTCCCCAACGCTCGCTTCCTTCTGCCCCGTCGCGCGCTCCAACCGCGCCGCCGCGATCGCCACCGCGACCGCGACCGACTCGCGATCCGCCGCCGGCACCAACGGATACCCAAGAAGCACGTCCTTGTTCCGCTCGAGAAACCCGGTGTCGTAATTCCCCGCGACGAAATCCGGATGCGCGAACAGCTTGTCGTGAAACGCGAGGTTCGTGCGAATCCCCGTCACGACATACTCGCGGAGCGCGCGCCGCATCCGTTGCACCGCGCGCTCACGATTCGGCGCCCACACGCTCAGCTTCGAAATCAGCGGATCGTAGAAGCTCGAAATCGTGCACCCCGGATACGCGCCGCCGTCATCGCGCACGCCCGGACCCGCGGGCGTCACCAGCTGATCGATCACGCCCGGCGACGGCAAGAATCCGCTCGCCGGATCTTCCGCGTAGACGCGGCACTCGATCGCCGCGCCGCGCGGCACGATGTCTTTCTGCGCGTACGACAGCTTCTCGCCCTGCGCGATCAAGACCATCTCGCGCACGAGATCCGTCCCGGTCACGAGCTCCGTGATCGGATGCTCGACCTGGAGGCGCGTGTTCATCTCGAGAAAATAGAAGCTGCCGTCCTGCGCCAACAGGAACTCGAACGTCCCCGCCGAAAAATACCCGACGGCCTTCGCCCCCTTCACCGCGATCGCGCCCATCTTCTCGACGAGATCGCGCGACGCTGCCGGTGACGGCGTCTCTTCGACGACCTTTTGGTTGCGTCGTTGAATGGAGCAATCGCGCTCGAACAAGTGAATCGTGTTGCCGTCGCGATCGCCGAGCACTTGGATCTCGACGTGGCGCGGCTTCAAGATCGCCTTCTCGAGGTACACGGTGTCGTCGCCGAAGAATTTCTTCGCTTCGCTCCGCGCGCGCTCCCACGCGTTCGCCATCTCGCCCGCGCTCTCGACGAGGCGCATTCCTTTTCCGCCGCCGCCGCTCGATGCCTTGAGCATCACGGGGAACCCGATCTTCTCCGCGGCCGCGACCGCTTCGTCCGTCGTCGAGCACGTCGCGCCCGGGACGATCGGCACGCCCGCGTCGCTCATCTTCTGCCGCGCGGCGGTCTTCGATCCCATCTGGCGCATCGCGCTCGCGGGCGGACCGATGAACGCGATCCCCGCCTTCTCGCACGCCTCGGGGAGCAGCGGGTTCTCGCTCAAGAATCCGTAGCCGGGATGGATCGCGTCGCAGCCCGCCTTCTTCGCGGTGTCGACGATCTTGTCGACGCGAAGGTAGCTTTCGCCCGCGGGCGGCGGTCCGATCGGATGCGCTTCGTCGGCGACCCGCACGTGGAGCGATCCGCGATCCGCGTCGGAGTAGACCGCGACGGCGGCGATCCCCATCTCGTGAAGCGTGCGCGCGACGCGAACGGCTATTTCACCGCGGTTGGCGATGAGGACTTTCTTGAATTGGCGCGGCATGGACGACGACTATTAGATCCAACCGAGCGCGTAGTACACGGCGAAGCCGACGGTGGTGCTCGCGAGGTTCGCGACGAACGACCACGCGAGCGGATGCTTTACGCCGAGCGCGCGGGCGTACGCCGCTTCGATCGCGATGACGAGCGCCTCGCCGAACGCGACCGAGCTCCAGTAGCTTCCTTGCCACATGGGCATGAAGATCCACCACAGAAGCGGATGTGTGATCGCGCTGGCGCCGAACGCTTTTGCGGTGCGTAGTGGCTTCGCGTGCGCACGCATCCAGATCGGAACCTCGACCGCTTGCGTCAACGTGAACGCGAAGAGCCAGCTTCCGACCGCGGATTCACGCAGCCACACCGCGATCATGGACACCTGAAGCGATCCGCGCGCGCGCGAGGGGCGTAGCTACGAATGAGGGTTCGCAACATCGAGGGGTGCGCGATGGGGCTTTCGCAGGTCGGCCGCACGAGATGGCACGAAGGTTTGCATAGAACCAAGCGAATGCGTGAGGCCGTCTACGCCGTGATTCACCAAGTGCCCGGGCTGGAGACGCCGGGGATGCTGGAGATTGCAGGCTTGCCGCTCATCGCGAGGCAGCTCGAGTGGCTCATCGGAATGGGGTGCGACGGCGTGATCGTCGAAGTAGGCGAAGACGCGGCGAGTCGCGAGGTCGCGCGATGGGTCGCGGATCACTGTGGCGACGGCACCGACGTGATCGTCGTCGCGTCGGAAGGTGCGACACACATTGGCGCGCGTGAAGCGGCGCGTCGCGCGGGCATCGGACCGCTTCGTCCCGTCCTCGCAATTCCTGCGGACCTCCTCGGCAATGGCGACTTGACGTACATGGTGCCGGTCGCGAATCCATTCGGCGTCGTCGCGTTCTTCGACCCGCCGTCGGCGCTCGTGCGAAAGTTGAGTGGCGGGACCGTGCGCCTCGTGCGCGCGCCGTTGCGTTCGTCGAAGACGACCACGCACGAGCCGCTGCGCAGCCGAGGTCAGCCTTCGCCGATTCGCGGGCTCGGATGGGCGGCGCGCATTCAGTCGCCTGCCGCGGCGACTGCGATGACGGAGGCGGTGATCTTCGGCGAGGTCCCCGGCCTCGAAGCGTACGAACGCGTCTCGCAAGTCGCGTGACGATGAATGTGCGCTAGGTTTCGCCGTCCAACGAGGACGGAGGAGCCATGAAGATCGCGCGCGTGATGGCAGTCGGGGCGATGCTCGCCGTTTCCGGATCGATCGTCGCGGAGCAGCGCGCGGCGGCCGAAGCGCCGTCGCCCGTCCTTGTTCGTCATCTCGAGGTGGGCGGAGTCGCCAGCGGCGCGCTCATGCGCGCGTCGTCGGACGCGAGCTCGGCCACGTTGGCGTTCGGCACCGGGATGTCGCGCGGATTCTACGACGCGATCAAGAACGCGTTCGTACGCCGCAGCGTCCTCCCCACGTTCGCGGTGATCGAGATGGACGCGGCGCGCAAGCTCCAGGGGCGCACCGATTTCCACAACGCGCTCATCACGGAGATCGCGTTTCCCGCCGGCGATGGGGCGGGGAAGGACGCGGCGTTCATGACGGTGAAGTGGGCGCCGGAACGCGTTCGCTACAAGAAGGGCGACGGAAGCGAGGTGAAAGCCGAGTTCACGCCGCACCAGAAGACGTGGCTCCCTTCGAATTTCAAATTGAAGATCGACGGGCTCGACGGCGCGCTCGCGCATGTCGCCAAGGTCGACGCGATCACCGTGAAGATGATCACGAGCGGGCCGATCTACCGACTCGACTGTTCGCCCGTCGCCGTCACGGTCCCCGCCGCCGACGCGCGGCTCCTCGAGGAGTGGCACAAGGCGAGCGTGCAAGCCGGACCGAACGGGTCGCCGGTGAAGAAGAACGGATCGCTCACGTACCTGACTCCGACCGGCGAAGAGATCATCACCCTCACGTTCTTCGGACTCGGGATCTTCAAGATGACGCCCGACAAGGCCGAAGCGGGCAACGAGAACGTTCGGCGCGTGAAGTACGAGATGCACTGCGAGCAAATTCGCTTCAGCTACGGCGGTGGCGCAACGTGGGCGATGAACGACGTGCCGAGCGATCCGTTCCTGCGTCCCGCGGCGGAGAGCTCGCGTCCGGCGTTCGCGCTCGCGCGCTGAACGCGGATTTTTCTGCCGCGCGCACTCGGCCACAGGTGGTGGTGGCGGCTTTTCGTAGTGCGAGCGAACGACGTCTGTTTAAGCACCCGCATCAGCTTGCTACGCACGCGCGCGGCCCTCAGCTTCCGGCGAGCGGAGGTCGTCATGCGCGGTCCGATTGGAGTCGTCTGCGTGCTCGTTGCAGTCACGAGCGTTGCTGCGTGCGGCGCGCGTCACGTCGACGAAGCGCCGCAAGAGAGCGCGGACGAGCTTCGCGATCTCGACGCGCAAGAGGCGGAGTTCTTGCGCCTCATCAACGAGTACCGCGCGTCGAAGGGGCTGCGCGCGCTCGTCGCGACGCGCCTGCTCGATCAGGTCGCGTACGACCACTCGCTCGACATGGCGACGCACGCGTATTTCGATCACAACGATCAACAAGGGAAGACCCCGTTCGACCGGATGCGCGCGGCGGGTTACTCGGGCGGCTGGATGGCGGAGAACATCGCCGCCGGGAACGCGAGCGCCGCCGCGACGTTCGATCAATGGAAGAACTCGCCGGGTCACGACGCGAACATGCTCGGCACGCACTACGTCGCGATCGGGATCGGACGCGCGACGGCGGCGGGGAGCCCGTACGGTTGGTACTGGACGACCGATTTCGGCGACGTCGTCGACTCGACCGGAATCACGCCGGGAGGCGATGCGGGCGTCGACGCGGGCCCGTCGCCGGACGCCGCGGCCGACGCCGCGCCGCCCGACGCTGCGCCGCCCGACGCGAGCGGCGTCGACGCGGGGTGCAATGGAACCGTCGAGAGCGAGCCGAACGACGCGTACACGTCTCCGAACGCGCTCGCGGCGGCGGTGTGCGGCGCGATCGGATCGGCGAGCGATCAAGATTGGTTCACGTGGTCCGTCGCGGGCGCCGGCGTCACCTACGACGTCGCCGTTCAATCCGCGGGCGACGCGGACCTACAGATGTGGAAGCTCGTGAACGGCCAGTACGCGCACATCCGAAACACGACGCCCGCGGAGATTCGCGGAACGTCGAGCGGCGCGGGGACGTATGTACTCGTTGTTCACTCCGCATCGGGAACGCCGCAGCCGTACCGTCTCGCGCTCGCGCGCTGACAGGCCGCGACAAAATCGACGGTACGCCTGTCACAACCAAGCGGGCTGCGACGATGGTGTTGCATGAGTATGCGACTGTTCGTCTTGGCGGCATTCGTGGTGGTTCTCGGCTGCGAGCGCCCGCCGCCGGTGGCGAGAAAAGCCGCGTCGATCCCGACATCGACCCCGACCCCGACCTCGACGTTGTCGACCGCGACTCCGCCCTCGACCTCGACGTTGTCGACCGCGACTCCGCCGTCGACGCTGCCCCCGCCCACCGTTACCTACGATCTCGTCGCCGATCTCGCCTCGCGCGTCGCCGACGCCAAACGCGAGCTCGGGGACGCGACCCCGGCCTCCGTCGAAGCCGACGTCTTCGTCGTCGCGGGTCCCGGCGCGTCGGGCACCGTCAAGTTCGTCCGCGACACGCTCGCCGCTTACTTCAACGGCCGCTTCGACAAGCGACCCGCGCGTGCGGTGAGCATCTACATGTTCGCGTCGGCCGCGCCGTACGAGGCGTACTGCAAGAAGCGTTGGAACGAAGCCTGTCTCTCGCCGTACGGCTTCTATCATCCTGACCCGCGCATCATCGTGATGAACGCCGGACCTGGGATTGGCACGCTGAGCCACGAGCTCGTGCATCCGATCGTCGAGACGGATTTTCCGCGCGCGCCGACCTGGATCAACGAAGGGATCGCGTCGCTCTTCGAGGCGCCAGTGATGCCGCGCGCGGGCGAGATCCACGGCGCCAAGAACTGGCGCCATCCGCGCCTCATCGCCGGGCTCGCATCGCCGAAAGAGAGAGACGAAGCGAAGCTCGACGCGCTCTTCGGCATGACCGACGCGCGCTTTCGCGGCGACAACGAACGCTTGCACTATGCAACTGCGCGCTACGTCTGCCAGTGGCTCGATTCGCGCGGCGAGCTCTGGCCGTTCTATCGAAAGTGGCGCGACAACGTCGCGAGCGATCCAACGGGTGCGCGCGCGTTCGCCGAGGTGACGAAGCTGACGCCGGAGCAGGCGAGCGAAGCGTGGCTCAAGTGGGTGCGGAGCATCTGACGGGCAGTCGACGCTCGACGAACAAGAGGGCGCACGCGGCGATCTCGAGGTGACCGTGGAAGATCGCCGCGTTCAGGTAGGCGTCGCGCGCGGCGACGAGGTTGACGATCGCGTACACGCCGAAGCCGATCGCACCGAGCGCGGCGGCGCCGAGGATCCACGGTCCGACGTCGCCGCGGAGCGCGCGGAACGATGCGGCCCACGTGCGCGGCGTCGGGCGATCGCGATCCTCTTCCGGAATGAGGCGTAGCCACACCGTGTAGTGCATCGCTTGCGCGAACGCGTAGAGCGCGACGAGGCGTCCGCCGAACGTTGCGATTTCGAGCGGCACGAGGCCGACGCCGATCTCGTACGGCAACGCGCGGATGTCGGGCGCGGCGACGCCGAAGAGGAGGAGGGCGCATCCGAACGCGAAGAGCGCGAGCGGGAGGAGGTGCAGTTTTCCTTCGCGACGTCGCCACGCCCACCAGAGTCCGACCGCGACGAAGTTATGGAGGTGCGCGAACGCGAGATCGGCGACGTCGGGCGCGCGCGACACGAGCGCGAAGAGCGCGACGGCGATCGCGATGCCGGTGGCGCGAACCAGGAGCGCGCCGCGCGCGACGACGAGCGCGCCGCACGTCGCGACGAGCCCCGCGCGAACGCCGCCGCCGAAGAAGCACGCGACGAGCGGGAGGCCGACGAAGACCCAGACCGGCCATCGCGTGTGCAAGCGTGGTCGCGCGACGAGGTAGCGCATGTCGCTGACGACGTGCGGAACGCCGAGGACGATCGGGCCGAGGAGGAGAAGCCACATCGGCGCGAGCGCCGTCGCCGCGAACGCGACCGCGAGGAGCATGCAGGCGTAGAGCGCGACGCGCGGCTCGCGCTTCGCGACGAACGACGGGCCGACCCGTGCGACCATCGCGAGCATCGCGCGGCGAACGCGATCGAGCGGCCCGAACCACGTCTCTGCGCTCACGACCGTCACGCCGAAAGCGTACACTCTCGAAGCTCGATGGCCGACCGCAACCTCACCTTCGACTTCACCGCGCCCGCGGTTGATTCGCAGCCTCCGCCGGAAGCGAAGGCCGCGCCGAAGAAGCCCGTCGACGAAGCGCCGCGCGTGCTCACCGTTGCGGAGCTCGATCGCGCGATCCGCGGGACGCTCGAACGGAGCTTCGCAGCGTCGACGCTCGTCGAGGGCGAGGTCACCGGCGCGCGCGCGGCGCCGAGCGGGCACATCTATCTGTGTTTGAAGGACGAAGAAGAAGAGGCGACGATCGACGTCGTCATCTACAAGTCGAGCCTCACGCCGCGGATGCGCGCGCTGCTCGTCGACGGCGCGCGCGTGCGGATGCGCGGGCGTCCGACGTTTTGGCCGCCGCGCGGCAAGCTGCAGTTCGTCGCGGATCGCGCGGACGCGACGGGGAAGGGGGCGCTGCTCGAAGCGCTCGAACGGCTCAAGGCGAAGCTCGCGGCGGAGGGGCTCTTCGCGGCGGAGCGAAAGCGCACGCTGCCGATCGAGCCGCGCGTTCTCGGCGTCGTCACGAGCGCGAACGGCGCTGCGATCCACGACGTGTGCCGCGTCGCGTTTCGTCGCGGCGGCGCGCGGATCCTCCTCGCACCTGCGCTCGTTCAAGGCGTGGGCGCGGCCGATTCGATCCGTCGCGCGCTCCTCGCGCTCCAGCGCGTCGCGCTGGTCGACGTCATCATCGTCGGACGCGGCGGTGGATCGAGCGAAGACCTGGCGGCGTTCAACGACGAAGCGCTCGTGCGCACGGTCGCCGCGTGCCGTGTCCCGGTCGTCAGCGCCGTCGGGCACGAGGTCGACGTCACGCTGACCGATTTCGCCGCCGACGCACGCGCCGCCACGCCTTCGCAAGCCGCCGAGATGCTCGTCCCCGACACGCGCGCGCGACGCGAGCGTCTCGTGCAAGCGCGCGCACGCCTCGCGCGAGCGATTCGCGGCCGCGTGACCGAGGGGCGCGTCGCGCTCGGCGACATCCAGAGCAAGCTCGGCGATCCGCGCCTCGCGATCGCGTCGCACCAGCAATCGCTCGACGATCTCGGCGCGCGACTCGAAGCGGCGACGCGCGGCGCGGTGGTGAAGCGACGCGACACGCTCTCGCGCGCGCAAGAGCGTCTCGCGTACGTGCATCCGCGCGCCGTCGTCGCTCGCGAGCGCGCGTCGTTCGTGCGCATCGCGGATCGTCTCGCCGTCGTGATGCGCGGCGCGATCGAACGGCGCGCTGGATCGCTCGGCGCGGTCGGCGCGCGGCTCGATGCGCTCAGTCCGCTCAAGGTGCTCTCGCGCGGCTACGCGATCGCGACGAGCTCGGACGGGCGCGCCGTGCGCGGTGCACGCGACGTCCGCGCCGGAGATCGCGTGAACGTGCGCGTCGACGGCGCGCGCTTCGACGCCGAGGTCACGAGCGTCGAAGAGCTGGCGAGCGAGGCGACGAATGAGTGACGCGCCGCTGACGTTCGCGCTCCTCGGCGATCCCGTCGCGCACTCGAAGAGCCCGGCGATGCACGCGGCGGCGTACCGCGCGCTCGGGATGCCGCACGTGTACCAAGCGATCCGCGCGACGCCCGACGAGCTCGCAGGCTACGTCGCTCGGCTGCGCGCGCGCGAGCTCGCGGGGCTCAACATCACCGTTCCGCACAAGCAACGGATCCTCGATCACGTCGACGCCGTCGATGCGAGCGCGGTCGTGTGCGGCGCCGCGAACACGCTCGTCCTCCGCGCCGACGGCTCCGTGCGCGCGTACAACACCGACGCCCCCGCGCTCGCCGCCGAGATCACCGCGCTCGCTCCGGACCAACGCGAGCGATGGCGTAGCGCGACCGCGATCGTGCTCGGAAACGGCGGCGCTGCGCGATCCGCGATCGCCGCGCTCGCGATCGATCTCGGCGTCGCGCGCGTCGTCGTCCGCGCCCGCGTGTTCGCCGATGCCTCCGCGCGCGTCGCGTTCCCGAGCGAGTGGACGCGCCTCCTCGCACGCTCCGGCTCCGCAACGAAAATCGTCGCCGCCGATCTCCACGCCGACGCCGACGTCGAGGGCGCGTCGCTCGTCGTCGTCCAAGCGACGAGCGCCGGAATGTCGGGCGCGTCTCCCGGCGACGCCGTGGCCACCGCCATCGACTGGCCCGCGCTTCCTCCGCAAGCGATCGCGCTCGACGTCGTCTACGCGCCGCCCGAGACGCCGTTTCTACGCGCAGCGACCGCGCACGGTCTTCGATGCGCGAACGGCGTCGGCATGCTCGCGCGTCAAGGTGCGCTCGCGTTCGAGCTGTGGCTCGGCGTCCCCGCGCCGTACAATGCCATGTTGACGGCGCTGGTTTAGCGTCGCGCGAGGATTAGAGCTGCGATGGGCGCCACCACGAAAAATCGCCAGCGTCGCGGCTACCGCCGCATCGTCACGCTCCTCGTCTATCTCATCATCGTCCCGACGGTGCTGCTGCTCACGGTCGGCATCGTCCTCATGTTCGTCGGCGAGGTGTTCAACGTCCTCTTCGGCGTGCTCACCGTCTCGTTCGTCCTCGTCCTCGTGACGGGCGTCGTCCTCGTCCTCGTGTTCCTTCGTCGCGAAGCGAACCTCAGCGAGCTGCAAGCCGACTTCGTCTCGAAGGTGAGCCACGAATTCCGAACGCCGCTCACGTCGATCCGCCTCTTCGTCGAGACGATGGATCGCGCGAAGGGAAACGTCGCCGTTCAAGCCCAGTGCGTCGAGGGGCTCGGCAAAGAGACCGCGCGCCTCACGCGCCTCATCGAACGTCTCCTCGATTGGGGACGCATGGAGTCGGGGCGCTATCAGTTCGACATGAAGGACGAGCCCGTTCAGGGGATCGTCGACGAAGCGGTGCAGGCGTTCTCTCCGAACCATCATCCCGACGTCGCGTTCGAGTCGACCGTCGAGCCGGAGCTGCCGACGCTGCACGTCGATCGCCACGCGATGGTCGACGCGCTCGTCAATCTGCTCTCGAACGCGCGCAAGTACGGCGGCACGCCGGCGAAGGTGAAGCTCCGCGCGTTCGCGACGCCCGAGGGGGTCGGCTTCGATGTGACCGACAACGGCGAAGGGATCCCGCGCCCCGAGCAGCGTCGCATCTTCGAAAAATTCTACCGCATCGACGATCGCCTCTCGCGCACGCGCGAAGGGAGCGGGCTCGGCCTCGCGATCGTGAACCACATCGCGCGCGCGCATCGCGCCCGCATCGTCGTCGAGAGCGAGCCGGGGCGCGGCTCGACGTTTCGTCTCGTCGTACCGGTCAAACCGAACAAGCTCGCGACGGCTTTCGACAAACCCACGGGCGAGGTAAATGAGAGCGGAGCATGAACGTCCCCGCGCCGAAGCGACGTGTTCTCGTGGTCGAGGACGACACGAGCATCACGCTCGGCCTGCGCATCAACCTCGAATCCGAAGGGTACGAGGTGCTCACCGCGGCCGACGGTGAGGACGGTCTCGCGCAGGCGCGCGAGGCGCAGCCGGACCTCATCATCCTCGACGTGATGCTCCCGAAGATGAACGGCTTCGAGGTGCTGCAGACGCTCCGCAGCGAGCGACGATCGATGCCGATCATCATGCTCTCCGCGCGCACCGGAGAGATGGACAAGGTGACGGGGCTCGAGCTCGGCGCCGAGGACTACGTCGCCAAGCCATTCAGCTTGGCCGAGCTCCTCGCGCGCGTTCGTGCGGCGCTTCGTCGCGGTCCTCCGCAAGCGGCGCCGACGGTGGTCACGTTCGGCGACGTGCGCGTCGACATCGCGGCGCGCAACATCACGCGCGCGGGCGCGTCGGTCGAGATGACGGCGACCGAGTTCGACGTGATGCTGTGCCTCGTCGACGCGAAGGGGGCGGCGCTCTCGCGCGACGAGATCTTCTCGCGCGTCTGGGGGCCGAATCATCACGGCACGCCGCGCACGATCGACAACTTCGTGCAGCAGCTCCGCGCCAAGCTCGAGATCGATCCGCAAGCGCCGCGGCATTTCCAAACCGTGCGCGGCGTCGGTTACCGCTTCGATCCATGAAGGCGTGCATCATCGGCGCCGGCTCGTCCGGCATCGCGGCGGCCAAGACCCTGCACGCGCGCGGCATCCCGTTCACCTGCTTCGAGAAGAGCGATCGCGTCGGCGGCAACTGGGTCTTCGGCAACACCAATGGCATGTCGTCGGCGTACCGCGGCCTCTACATCAACACGTCGCGCGATCGCATGCAGTACTCGGATTTCCCGATGCCGAAGGCGTATCCGGACTTTCCGCATCACACGCACATCGCCGATTACTTCGATTCGTACGTCGATCATTTCGGATTCCGAAAGAGCATCGAGTTCTCGCGCGGCGTGAAGCACGCGACGCGCAAGGTCGACGGGACGTGGGACATCGAGCTCGACACCGGCGAGCACCGCGCGTTCGATGCGCTGCTCGTCGCGAACGGCCACCACTGGGACGCGCGTTGGCCCGAGCCGCCGTTCCCCGGCACGTTCAACGGCGTGCAAATGCACTCGCACGACTACAAAGACGTCAAAGCGCTCACCGGCAAGCGCGTCGTCGTCCTCGGCATGGGCAACAGCGCGATGGATATCGCCGTCGAGGCCAGCTACGAGGCCGACCGCACGATCCTCGCCGCGCGTCGCGGCGCGTGGGTGATTCCCAAATACCTCTTCGGCAAACCGCTCGATCAGCTCGTCACGCGCGCGGGCATTCCGTTCGCGATTCGGCAGAAGCTCATGGAGGGGCTCTACAAGCTCACCGTCGGCGAGATGGAGCGCTACGGTTTGCCGCGCCCCGATCATCGCATCGGCGAAGCGCACCCGACGATCTCCGGCCGCATCCTCGATCGACTCGCGCACGGCACGATCGCGGTCAAACCGAACATCCGCGCACTCGAAGGCGATCGTGTGCGCTTCGTCGACGGCAGCGTCGAGCCCGCCGACGTCGTCATCTATTGCACCGGATACAAAGTCACCTTCCCGTTCTTCGCCCCGAGCTTCCTCGAAGCGAAGGAAAACGATCTGCCGCTCTTTCGCCGCGTCTTCGAGCCGAAGATCCCCAACCTGTTCTTCGTCGGTCTCTTGCAGCCGCTCGGCGCGATCATGCCGCTCGCCGAAGCGCAGAGCGTCTGGATCGCGAAGTACCTTCTCGGCGAGTACGCGCTGCCGTCGGCCAACGAGATGCGCAAAGACATCGATCGCGAGCGCGCGCACATGTTCAAGCGCTACGTCGCGTCGAAGCGACACACGATGCAAGTCGACTACGACGACTACCTCGCCGACTTGAACAAAGAGATCGCGCGCGGCGAAAAACGCGCCGCACGCACGGGCTGATCAGACTCCCTTCGGAAGCATCACGACACGCCCGAAAGCAGATCGACCTTCGATGTACGCGTGCGCGGCGGCCGCGTCCGAGAGCGCGAACTTGCGATCGATGACCACGCGCAGCTCGCCCTTCGCGACGCGC
>JBBQXV010000173.1:0-20468 GCA_038209335.1 Polyangiales bacterium
TTGTAGAAATGGTCCGCGCCCCACATTTTGTCGTCCGGCGTGCGCTCGCGGCAAAACGGATCGACCGTCGAATAGAACGGCCGCTTCATGTCCGCGCACGTCGCGAAGCAACGCGCGATCCCGATCGCGCCGATCGCGTCGAGGCGATCCGCGTCTTGCAGGACCGCGGCTTCGAGCGTCGTCGGCACGATGCCACGTGAGAATGGATGGACGCGAATCGCGTACGCGATCGGCTCGATCTTCTCGGCGGGACACCCTTCGTCGCGAAGGACGACCGCCGCGTGCTCCGCGCAGACTTCGCCCGACAGGTGCGACTCGGGGTGGCCCTTCGGATGATTGAAGAGCTCGTGCAGGAGGGCGGCTGCGATCGCGACGAACGAATCGGCCCCTTCGGCCTCTGCGAGGATGCGCGCGCTCGCGGCGACGCGCCGCACATGGAGATGATCGTGCGCAGCGTCGGCGCCGACCGAGCGCGCCTCGGCGACGCGATCGAGGCGAGAGAGAAGCTCGTCGTGCATGAGACCGAGTAGGCTAGGCCGCGCATGACCGCTGCGTCCAACGATCGCGTCGGGTGGACGCGCGCGCTCGTCACGCTCGTCGTGGTCTTCGCGCTCGTCGCGGCGTCGCTCGCGATGTTGCGTCCGCCTTCGCCGGTCGGGATCAGCGCGTCGGCAACCGAGTTCTCGTCGGCGCGCGCGATGAAGCACCTCGCGATCATCGCGGCGCATCCGCACCGGATGGGGAGCGCAGCGCACGACGACGTACGCGCGTACGTCGTGCGTGAGCTCGCGGCGCTCGATCTCGCGCCCGAGATTCAAGAGACGTCGGTGGCGCAGCTTCGTTTCGCCGAGCGCTGGGGATGGCCGGCGCGCGTCGCGACCGTGAAGAACATCGTCGCGCGTCGCAAAGGGACCGAGGGCGGACGCGCCGTCCTCTTGATGGCGCACTACGACTCGCGGAGCATGACGCCGGGCGCGGGCGACGACGGCGCAGGCGTCGCGGCGCTCCTCGAGACGGCGCGCGCGCTCGGAGCCGGCGAGCGTTCGCGTCGCGACGTCATCTTCCTCGTGACCGACGGCGAAGAGCTCGGCCTCCTCGGCGCGAAGGCGTTCCTCGACGAGCACGCCATGGCGAAGGACGCGGCGATCGTTCTCAACTTCGACGCGCGCGGCGACAAGGGCAGCGTGCTCATGTTTCAGACGAGCGAGAACGCGTCGCACTTGATCCGCGAGCTCGCGCGCACCGCGCCGCACGCCGTCGCGAACTCGCTTTCGCAAGCCGTCTACAAGCGGATGCCGAACGACAGTGACCTCAGCGAGTTCTTGCCCACCGGCGTCGACGCGATGAACTTCGGCTACATCGGCGGGCTCGATCACTACCACTCGCCGACCGACACCGTCGCGAACATGGACCAAGGGACGTTGCAGCACGCCGGCTCGTACATGCTGCCGCTCGCGCGACGCTTCGCCGACATGCCGCTTCCACTCACGCGCGAAGGGGACGCGACGTACTTCACGATCGGACCGCTCTTCGTCCGGTATCCGGCGCGCGCGGATCTCGGCGTCGCGATCGGCGCGGACGCGATCGTCGTGCTGGTGGCCGCGCTCGCGCTCGCTCGAAGGCGCGCACGGCTCGGCAAGCTCCTCGCGTCGATCGGCGTCGCGCTCGCGGCGGCGCTCGTTGCGGGGCTCGCGTCGCACGGCACGTGGACGTTCGCGAGCGGGCAACACGCCGAGTACGGGATGATTCAAGCGGCGAGCGGCGTGCTGCGCGATCGATGGGGCGCGGCGTTCGCGCTCGCCGGCGTGATGGTCGCGATCGTCTTCGTCGCGATCCTCGCGCGAAGGCTTCGTGCGATCGAGCTCGGTCTCGGCGCCGCGCTCGCGTTCGGCGCGCTCGCCGTTCCGTTCGCGAACGCGCTTCCAGGCGGCGGATGGTGCATCGCGTGGCCGGTCGCCGGAGCGGCGGCTCCGTGGGGCATCGCGCTCGCGATCGATCGCAACGACGACGACACGCCGTCCACGCCCGCGTTCGTGATGCGTCTCGTCGCTTGCGTCCTTCCGATCGCCCTCCTCGTCCCGGTCCTCGCGACGTTCTACGATGCGTTCGGTCCCGACGCCGCTTTGGTGATCAGCGCGATCGTCGCGCTCGGCACGATGCTCCTCGCGCCCGCGGTGCGAGAGCTCGTGGCGCCGGATCGTCGCGTCGTGGCGCTCGGCGCGGTCGTCGCTGCGCTCGGCGTCGCGATCCTCGCCTGGACGACGCCGGCGTTCGATCGCTTCTCGCCGCGTCCGCACACGCTCTTCTTCGCGGCAGATCTCGACGCGCGTCGGTCGTGGTGGGTGAGCCCGGATCCCGCGCCCGACGCTTGGACCGCGAAGGTTCTCGTCGGCGCGGCGCGCGGCGCGATGCCCGCGCACATGTTCACGTCCGGCACGAAGGAGCTCGCGAGCACCGAAGTCCCGTTCGCCGAGCTCGAAGGCGCGCGGATCGAGATCGTGAAAGACGATCGCGCCGCGAGCCGCACGCTCGATCTTCGCGTCGTCCCGCCGCCGTACGGCGAGCTCGTCGTCGTCGACGTGACCGGCGGAGTCGTCGGAGTGCGCGCGCACGGACGCGATCTCGGAACGAAGAACGGCGCGTGCGTCTTCTACTATTCGGCGCCACCCGCGAGCGGGTTCGCGTTGTCTCTCACCGTGCAGACCGCGGGCAAAGTGAAGCTGCGCCTCGCGACGCAACGCGCAGGATTTCCCCCCGCGCTCTACGGCGCGCTCGGGCCGCGACCGGAGGGGCTCATCGCGAAGCCGGGAATGCTGCCGCCGTGGGACGAGATGCAGGAGAGCGACATGACCGTCACGACGCGCGTGTTCGAGCTGTGACGCGAGGTCACGGACAGGGGCTCTGACCGCACGAGCTGATCGTGAGCGTTTGTTTGCCGAACGTGCACGTATGCGGCGTGCATGTGCCCGCGTCTTGGCAGTCGTGTTCGCCACCGCACAGTTGAAGGCTCGGCGATGCGCACGACGCCGGCGAACACTTTGCCGTCGGGTTCTTGTTCTCGTCGAGCGCACCGCAGCAGCTCAAGGTCCCGGCTTCGCCGCCGTTGCAGTCAGCAGCCTTGAAGCATTCGATTCCCGCTTCGGCCGGCGGCCCGTGATACGAATCCGAATTCCCCGCGACGATGACGCACCCCGCGAGAACCGCGCCGAGCGCGACACCAACTGCCGCGACGATGCCGCCTACGATGAACGAGCGTCGCATCAGAACGTGCTCCGAAATCCGAGCCCGAGCCCCGAGCCGGTTTGCGTGACGCCGACCGCGGTCGTCCCTTTCTCCGTCTCCTTCGGATGCGTGAGCACGAGAAACGCGCCCGCGCCGATCCCGACCGCCGCGACGATCCACGCGCCGAGATTCCACCCCGCGAGCGACGAGATCTGCGAGTTGGCGTCGGTCCCGCGCGTCGTGCACTGCTTGTCCGCGTTGCACTCCGAGCTTCGCACGCCCATGTCGTAGAGCATCACGAACGACGTCCCGAGCGCGACGATCCCCGCGCCCGCGCCGGCCGCGAGCACGACCCATCCCGTGTTGCGCGTGTTGTCGTTCGACGCCGCGTCGTTCGTCTTCTTGTCCGCTTCCACCGCCTTCGCGCTCGGCGGCGGCATCTCGACGTTCGTCCCGGACGTCTGCGGCGGCGCGGCTTGCGTCGCGCATCCCGCGGTGAACGCGGCGAACGCGGCGAACTGCGTGGCGAGCGCGAGGATCGCCACACGTGACAACGGAGTCTTTCGACGATTCATCGTGACGAAGCCTAGCGACGCACCCGCGGACGCGCCAGAAGGAAGGCTACGCCCCGTGCTCGCGGATCCACGTGCACGCCTGTTTGTTTCCCGCCCTGCACGCCTTGCTCATCAACGCGAGCGCGCGTGCTTCGTCGCGCGGAACTCCCTTGCCGTCCTCGTGCATCACGCCGAGGTACGCGCACGACTTCGCGTCGCCGGCGTCGCACTTGCGCCGCCAGTGCTCGACCGCCTTCACCGGATCGTGCGGCGTCCCGCGCCGGTACTCTTCGAGCATCTCGACGTGAAGGCACGCGTACGATTTCTGAGCGCTGCACCCGCTCGAGTACATCTCGGCCGCGCGCTTCATGTCGAGCGGAACTCCGTCGCCGTACTCGCTGATGAACCCGACGTTCGCGCAGCCGACCGGCTCTCCCTCGCGGCACGCGCGCTCGTAGAAGCGCGCCGCGAGCGCGAAGCTCTGCGGCACGCCGTCGCCGTAATAGTAGTCATTCGCGAGATTGTTGCAGGATACACGTTCTGCGAGATCGCACCCGCGCACGTACCCTGCGGCGCCGCGCTTCGCGTCCTTGGGAAAGCCGTTGGACCCGCGTTCGAAGTAGAGGCCGACGTAGAAGCAGCTGCTCCCGTCGCCCGCGAGGCAGTGCGCTTGGAGCTGGTAGCGATTCTGCCAACGCGTGGTCGGTCCGCCCGAGGTCTTCGCGTCGCGTTCGCCGACGTGCTGGCGGACGAGCGTCTCGCACGCGCGCAGCACCCCTTCGTCGCACGCGCGCTCGAGTCGTTCGACGCCGCGATCCGCGTCGCGCGGGACTCCGCGTCCGCCGAAGAGGAGACGCCCGGCGTAGTAGCACCCTTCGGGATCGCCGAGCCCGCACGCGCGGTCGAAGAGCGCGACGACGTCGGGGAGCGCTTTGCTCGCGCCGCGCGCCGCCCAGACGTCGAGCGCGCGCGCCGTGCAACGCTCGGGTCGCTGTGCGTCGCAGATGCGCGCGGACTCGCCGTCGCAGTCGGTGACGCTCGTGCAGCGCGGTGCATCGGCGACGCCGTCGACACGCGGGGCGTCGGGGGCGCTCCCGGTCGCGGGGGCGCAGCCGCCGAGCGGACAGATCGCGCGCGCGGGCGCCGCGATCGGAGCGTGCGCGACGAACGCTCCGCCGCGAGCGCCGCACGCTGCGCACGCGAGCGCAGCGGTCGCGACGATCGCGCGTCCGAGCGTGCCGCCGTGCATGTGCACAGCTTACTCTGCGGATCGGAGGACGGCGATCCGCAGCTGGAGGCGAGCGATCTGATCGCGGAGGCGAACGACGTCGTCCGTGCGTCCGGCGGCGGTCGCGGCGGCGAGCTGTTCTTGGAGGGCGGCGCGGCGTTTTTCGAGGACGGCGAGGTTGAGGGCGGCGCGCGCGTTGGGGGCGGGGACGGAAGGGGAATCGGCGTCGTTGGATGCGGAGGAGGACGGCGCCGGAGCGGGGGCGAGGGCGACGGTCGCGGTCGCCGTTTCGGTCGAAGTCGCGGTCACGGTCGCGGTCACGGTCACGGTCGAAGTCGCGGTCGCGGTCGAGATCGAGGTCGAGATCGAGGTCGAGGTCGCCGACGGCGAAATCTCCGTGCTCGTCACCGCCGCTCTGGAGCTCGTGTACAGCCGCCACCCCACCACGATCGCGATCACCCCGAACATCACGAACACCCACGGCCTCAGCGTCGTCCGTCGCTTCTCTTCCTCCGCCCGGTTCACGCCGCCACCGTCTCGCGCGCTCCGCCGAAATGCTGCCGGTACTGCGCGACCCACACGCCGAGCACGACCGCCGCGCCGGCCGCCACGATCGCGATCTGCGTCGCGTGCGCGCTGTCGCGCGTGAGCCACGCGATCGCCGCGGTCGCCGCGACGAGCCGCGCGATCTCGAACGCGAGCGCCCAGCGCTTCCCTTCGAACAGCCATCCCCACGCGATGAGCGTCGCGAGCACCGCCGCCGTCGCGACAGCGAGATCGACGAGCGGAGCGGTCGCCTGCATCGCCAACATCATCGTCGTCGCCGCGCCCACCATCGCGAAGTTCACCGCGACGTACGCGACGAGCCCGCGCGGCCCATGCGCGTCATACTTCTTCTGCGTCGCGCGGCTCGCCTCGGGAATCGTCACCGTCCCGCCGAGCGACTTTGGTCGCCAATCGGGCGGCGCGAAAATCACCTTCACCCGATCGGTCCACGACGCGCATCGCCGCGCGAGCCGCCACATCTCGACGAAGTACTCGACGTTCGCCCACAGCGGGTTCCAGCTCGCGAGCGGCTTGACGATCCCATACACCGGCTCGGTGTCCTCTTCGCGGAACGTTCCGAACATCCGATCCCAGATGATGAAGACGCCCGCGTAGTTCTTGTCGATGTACTTGGGATCGATCCCGTGGTGCACGCGATGGTGCGACGGCGTGTTCATGATCCACTCGATCGGCCCGAGCTTGCCGATGCCGCGCGTGTGAATCCAAAATTGGTAGAGCGTGTTGAACGTCGTCATCGCGACGAACATCTCGATCGGAAACCCGGCGATCGCGAGCGGCAGATAGAAGATCCACTCCGCGAGCTTGACGAACCAGCTCTGCCTCAGCGCGACCGAGAGGTTGTACTCCTCGCTCTGGTGATGAACGACGTGGCCCGCCCAGATGACGTTCACGCGATGGCTCGCGCGATGAAAAAAGTAGTAACCGAGATCGACGCCGAACAAGAGGACGACCCATCCGACGATCGACGTAGACGAGATCGATAGAACGCGCGCGTGCTCGTAGAGATAGAGGTAGCCCGCGAGCGTCAGCGTCTTCAGGAACGGCGCGATGACCTGCTGACCGGTGCCGCAGCTCAGGTTCGTGATCGAGTCGGCGAAGCGGTAGCGCGGATCGCTCGTTTTGCGCGTTCGGTGCGTGAGGACGAGCTCGATCGCGATCGCGAGGAAGAAAAACGGGATCGCGAGCGCGACGTACTTCTCGTTCACGCGGTGCATATAGCACTCCGCTATGCTGCGCGGCATGTCGGTCGCCATCCTCGGGTTCGGTCGCTTCGGTCGCGCGCTCGGTGAGCTCCTCGGCGACGCATCGATCGACTACCGCGCGCTCGATCCGTCGGTCGACGTCCCCGCGCCGCACCGCGCGGATTCACTTCGTTCGCTCGTCGAAGGCGCCGAGTTCATCGTCGTGTCGGTGCCGGTGCCGCGCATTCGCGCCGCGCTCGAAGACTTGCGCCCGCTCCTCACGTCGAACCAAATCGTCCTCGACGTCGGCAGCGTCAAAGTTCATCCGATGGAGGCGCTCACCGCGGTCCTCGGCTCGGCGATTCCATTCGTTGCGACGCACCCGCTCTTCGGTCCGCTCAGCCTCGCGCTCGCCGAGCGTCCGCTCCGCGTCGTGGTCTGCCCGAGCGATCTCCATCCCGTGGCCGCCGCGCGCGTTCGCGATCTCTACGAGCGGATCGGCTGCGAGGTGATCGAGCAGACCGCGGAGAGCCACGATCGCGTGATGGCGCACACGCACGCGCTCACGTTCTTCGTGGCCAAGGGAATGATCGATGCGGGCGCGGGAATGAACGTCCCGTTCGCGCCGCCGTCGTTCCAGGCGATCGCGCGGACGATCGAGACCGTACGCTCCGACGCCGGCCACCTCTTCACCGCCATCCAACGCGAGAACCCGTTCGCCGCCGAAGCGCGCCGCACGCTCGTTCAGTCGCTCGGCGCGATCGATCGCGCGCTCGACGCACCACCGCCATCGGAGGACGCGCCGCCCGACTCGACGCGCCTCGCGATTCCAGACTTGGGAGATCGTTCGCCCGCGCTGCGCGAAGCGCGCGAGCACATCGACGGGATCGATCGCGAGATCGTCGGACTCCTCGCGCGTCGTGCGCAGCTCGCGCAACGCGCCGCGAAGGCGAAGGCCGCGCTCGGCGCGCCGGTGCTCGATCCGGGACGCGAGGCATCGCTCTTCGAAGAGCGACGCGCGTGGGCGAAAGGCTCCGGCCTCGATGCCGAAGGAATCGACGAGATTTTCCGCGCGATCGTGCGCTTCTCGCGTCGCCTGCAGCGGACGTGATCAGCGCGAGGCGACGGCTGGTTGAGCGCATCGCGTCGTGGTGAGCCACCTCTTCAGCTGACCCGCGTACTCTTCCCGCAGGCACGCCACCATGATCGAACGATCGACGTGCGACATCTCCGACGCGGGGGGCATGGCCATTTGCGGTCGCACCGAGAGCGTCGCGACTTTGTGCTTGAGCGACCAGTAGTAGCTCGTCGTTCCGTTGAGGATGCCTTCGGTCTTTCCGTCGTGGCACTTCGCGCAGCTCATCGCGTCGGCGATCGCGCGCTGTCGATCAGGCGGAAGCCCCGACGCGCACCCCTTCGAGATCGCGTCGAGCCGTCCCGCCGGATCGATCGCGCCGAGCGGCGGTCCGTTGTTCGTCGGATCGAAGAACGCGAAGTCCGACGGTCCGGCCTCGGAGATCTTCTTCCGGATGTACTCGTAGTTCGGCTCCGAGCTGCTCGTGAGCTTCCCGAGGTACGCGGAGCGTCGAGGAGTGACGATCCGTACGAGATGTATTTGAGTCCGAGCCGTTCGATCGCGCGCGCGAAATCCCCGAGGCCGAGGTACTTCGCCCCGGCGTCGAGGATCTCTTTCGGGATCGTCATCATCTCGCCGCCGAACATTTTCTTCATCTCGGCGACGTACTCGCGATCCGAGATGTCGGCGCCGAGGACGCGATCGCGATCGGCGGGACTAGCCGATTGGCAATTGCCGTCGAGGAACCGATTGAGGTTCGACATGCAGCTCGCGATCTCAAGGCGCGTCTTCCGACACCGCGAGAGGCACGCGGTGCTCGCGGCGTAGAATCCCAAGTCGGGAGTCGCCGGTCGCGTGCGATAGCCGAGCGCGATCCCGGACGCCTGCGCGTCGAGCATGGCGTCGACCTTCGAAGGCGACGCGTCGCAGAATTCGTCGGGCGGGCCGGGGACGTTCGGTGCTCCGGGGAGCACCGCGAGGACTTGGACGCCCAACGCCGCGACCCAGCTGCCGACGTCGAAGCTCATGAACGCGAACTCCCCACTATGCCAAGCGTCGACGGCGAGGGGCGGCCGTCAAGCGCGACCCGTGTGCGCGCCTATCCCCGCTGTCAGCCCGCTAGCCCCGCTGCAAAACGAAATCGAAGTCCGCCGCCTTCGCGCTCGTGCCGCGGAGCTTCATGACGAGGCTCTTGTCGATGAACGGATCGACGTCGTTGTACGGATCGCCGTCGAAGTAGAGCTGTGTCGTCAACGGTCGAAACCCCGGCGCGCTCACCTTCACGTGGATGTGCGCGGGGCGGTACTGCGCGCCGTTCAGGTAGCGTCCCGGGATGATCGATTTGACCTCGTAGGTGCCGTCGGTGCGGCTCGCGAGCTTGCCGCGCAAGACGAGCGGTCCGGACTTGCGACCGGTGTGACCATCGTTGTCGTAGCGACCTTCCGCGTCCGCTTGCCACAAGTCGAGCACCGCTCCTTCGAGTGGCGTCTTGCAATCGTCGGCGAGGACACGGCCGCTGAGGACGAGGCGCGTCCCTTTCATCCCCGCGTCGGCGAGATCCGCGCGTGACGGTGCGCCCGCGCGGTAGTACGGCCCTTCGATGTTCGGCGCGGTCGTCCCGCAGCGCGCGGCCGCGGTCGCCGGCGCGGGCGGTTGCGCGGAGGCGTAGCCATACGGCGGCGGCTCGCCCGAAGGCGCGGGCGCCGTCGGCACGGCCGCCGTCGGGACAGGCGCGGTGCGCGCGACGTCTCCGCTGCCGACGGCGCGCCCCGAGCTCGTCGACGTCTCCTTACAACCGAGCAGATCGACGCCGAGCGCCGCTGCCGCGACCCAAAGTCCACCACTCCTCACGAATGTACGGCGCGAGATCGGCATGAGTTCCTTTACGTGTGTCGTCGCAAAAAGATTTCGCCTTCGCGTGCGGGAGAGCGTCCGCGGTGGTCCGCCGGAATGCGACCACCATTTCCGTGAGGAGTTTCGCGGTGTGAGCGGACCAGATATGCTCGCGCGCAGAGCGGTACGGTCGGGCGCGACGCGCCATCAGGAAAAGGAGAGCGAGCCGGTGTCTTCCGCAAGGTACCAGTCCCCCTGGATGACCGACGAGCTCCAGATGTTTCGGAGCTCCGTCCGCCAGCTCGTCGCGAAGGAGTTCGTTCCTCATCAGGATCGATGGCGCGCGCAGCATCGTCCGGACCCCGAGACCTGGCGTGCGGCGGGTGCGGCCGGCATGCTCCTGACCGACATTCCCCCGGAGTACGGCGGCGCGGGGGGCAACTTCGCGCACGAGGCCATCGTCCAGGAAGAGCTCGCGCGCGCCATCACGCCGTTCGGCTGCGGCGTTCAGAGCATCGTCGCGCACTACATCCTCTCCTTCGGGAGCGAGGCGCAGAAGAAGAGCTTGCTCCCGGGCATGGCGAGCGGCGAGCTCGTTGCGGCGATCGCGATGAGCGAGCCGGCGGCCGGCTCCGACCTGCAAGGGATCAAGACGACCGCGCGCCGCGACGGCGACCACTACGTCCTCAACGGATCGAAGACGTTCATCAGCAACGGCCTCCTCGCGAGCGTCGTCTGCGTCGCCGCGAAGACCGATCCGAAGGCCGCGGGACCGAGCGGCATCTCGATGCTCGTCATCGAGCCGAAGGACCTCAAAGGATACCAAGTCGGTCGCTCGCTCGAAAAGGTCGGCCGTCAGGGACAAGACACGTGCGAGATCTTCTTCGAGGACATGCGCGTTCCTGCTGCGAGCCTCCTCGGCACTGGCGAAGGCAAGGGCTTCGCGCAGATGATGAAACAGCTGCCGTACGAGCGCCTGCAGATCGGCGTCAGCGCCGTCGCGACGTCGGAGCAGGCCGTCGCGCTCACGACGAAATACGTGAAGGAGCGCGTCGCGTTCGGAAAACCGCTGCTCGACCTCCAAAACACGCGATTCAAGCTCGCTGAGTGCAAGACCGAAGCGCAGATCGGCCGCGTCTTCCTCGACAACTGCATTCAACGCTTCGTCGCCGGGCAGCTCGATCCGGTCACCGCCGCGATGGCGAAGCTGTGGCTCACCGAATGCCAGTGGAGGATCGTCGACGCCTGCGTGCAGCTTCACGGCGGCTACGGCTACATGCTCGAATACCCCATTGCCCGAATGTGGGCCGACAGCCGCGTCGAGCGCATCTACGCCGGATCGAATGAAATCATGAAGGAAGTCATTGGGTGGTCGCTATGAGCTTGCCGGGGGGCGTGATCGAAGATCGAATTTCGTATTGGAGAGAGGTGCTGCGCGGCGCGCCCACGAAGCTCGAGCTCCCCACCGACCGGCCGCGACCAGCGATTCAAGGTGCGGGGCGCGCCACCGAGAGCTTCCGTCTTCCGGACGAGCTGCTCACGCAACTCAAAGCCCTGGGGCAATCCGAGCAAGCCACGTCGTTCATGACGCTGGCGGCGGGCTTCGTCGTTCTGCTCAATCGATACACGGCGCAGGACGACATCTTGATGGCGTCGCCGATCCGCGACAACCTCGTCGTCCTTCGCGCGCGTCTCAACGACGATCTCGATTTCCGATCGCTGCTGCGCCAAATCCGCGATCGCGTGCTCGGCGCCAACGCGGACGGTGACCTGACGTTCGAGCGGCTCGTCTCCGAGCTCGTGTCGGAGCCCGATCCGAGCCACGCGCCGCTCTGCCAAGTGATGTTCGTCCACGACGGCACCGGCGCCGCGCCCGAACGCTCCGCTCCGCGCACGCCCGAGTACGATCTCACGCTGCGCGTCACCGAGACGTCGAGCGGTCTCGACGCGTCGATCGCCTACAGCACCGATCTCTTCGAGGCCGAGACCATCCGACGCCTCTGCGGTCACTACGGCTCGCTCCTCGAGTCGATCGTGCGCGATCCCGATCGCGGCGTGCGCACGCTGCAGATGCTCACCGAACAAGAGCGCGACCGAGTCCTCTACCATTGGAATGACACCGCCGCGCCCATCCCTGCGGTCTGCGCGCATCGCCTCTTCGAGGAGCAGGTCGCGCGCACGCCCGACGCGACGGCGATCGTGTTCGAGGACGCGAAGCTCACGTACCGCGAGTTGAACCAGCGCGCGAACCGGTTGGCGCGTCATCTTTGCACGCTCGGCGTCGGCCCCGAGGTGCTCGTCGGCGTCTGCCTCGGTCGGTCGATCGAGCTCGCTGTCGCGCTGCTCGCCGTTTGGAAGACGGGCGGTGCGTACGTGCCTCTCGACTCGACGCTCCCGCAGCAGCGGCTCGCGTACATGCTCCGCGACGCGTCCGCGAAGGTCCTCGTGACCGACGAAGCGCTCCTCGCATCGTTCGATTCGGACAGGCCCACCGCCGTCCGCATCGACGCCGATTGGCCGACAATCGAAATCGAGACCGCGGCCAATCTCGACACGCCCGTCGCTCCGTCGAACCTCGCGTATGTGATGTACACGTCGGGATCGACGGGTCAGCCCAAAGGGGTGATGATTCTTCACTCCGGGCTCGTCAATTACCTGTCGTGGGCCAAAGACAAATACGCGGCGGGCTCCGGCGGCGCCGTGCCGGTCCACAGCTCGATTGCCTTCGATCTCACGGTGACTGCGCTCTACGCGCCACTCGTCGCGGGTGGCCGAATCGAAATGCTGCGCGAGGATCTCGGCGCGCAGAACCTCACCGCGGCGATGCGTCGCGGTGAAGATCGAAGCCTGGTGAAGATAACGCCGGCGCACTTGGCGCTGCTGAGCGAGCAGCTCGGCGCACAGGGAGTCGCCGGTCGCACCAAGCTCTTCGTCATCGGCGGCGAGAACCTCACCGCGGAGAGCTTGCTCCTCTGGCGTGACCACGCGCCGGAGACTCGCTTGATCAACGAGTACGGACCGACGGAGACGGTCGTCGGGTGTTGCGTCCACGAGGTCAGCGCGACCGATCCGCGAACCGGCAACGTGCCGATCGGCCGTCCAATCGCGAACACGCAGCTCTACATTCTCGATCGCCACATGAATCCGCTCCCGCCCGGAATCGTCGGCGAGCTCTACATCGGCGGCGCGGGTGTGGCGCGCGGATACCTGAATTTGCCGGATCTGACGCGCGAGCGCTTCCTGCCGGATCCGTTCTCGAAGGAGAGCGGCGCGCGGATCTACAAGACGGGCGACCTCGCGCGCTACCGCGCCGACGGCGTGCTCGAGTACTTCGGGCGCGCCGATAGCCAGGTAAAGGTTCGCGGGTATCGCATCGAGCTCGGAGAAATCGAAGCGGTGCTCGCCGACCTCCCCGGCGTGAAATCGTGTGCGGTGTTGGCGCGCGAGGACGTGCCCGGAAACAAGCAATTGGTCGGTTACGTGTGCCGCTCGACCGATGTGCACGCGAGCGGCGAGGAGCTTCGGCGTTCGCTCCGGCAGTCGCTCCCCGAGTACATGGTCCCGTCGCAGCTCCTGTTTCTCGAGGCGATGCCGCTCACGACGAACGGCAAAGTGGATCGCAAGGCGCTCCCTCCGCCGTGGTCGGACGCTCCGTCGACTCAGCAGAATCTCGTCGCCGCGCGCACGCCGAACGAGCAGAAGCTCGTCGCGATCTGGGAAGAGATCCTCGGGCTCAGCGAGATCGGCGTGCACGACAACTTCTTCGAGATCGGTGGGCACTCGCTGCAGGCGATGAAGGCGGTGACCCGGATGGAGGAGGTCTTCGAGGTGGAGGTGTCGCCTCAGGCTCTCTTCGAAGCGCCGACCATCGCGCAGCTCGCGGAGCTCTTCGGTGACGTCCCGTGGACGCCGACCTGGACGAATCTCGTGCCGATTCAGACCGAAGGGACACGACCACCGTTTTTTCTCGTCCACGCGCTCGGCGGCAACGTCTTCAACTACCGGCTCCTGTCGAAGCACATGGGCACCGAGCAGCCGTTCTATGGAATGCAGGCGCGCGGGATCACCGGCAACGATCCTCCTCACGAGTCGATCGAGGAGACGGCGCGCGACTACCTGCTCGAGATCCGGCAGCTGCAGCCGTCTGGGCCGTATCGCCTCGGCGGCGCGTCGTCGGGCGGAGCCATCGCCTACGAAATGGCCCAGCAACTCCTCGCGATCGGCGAGCGCGTGTCGGTCGTCGTGATGCTCGACACGGTTCGACCGGGCCCTCCGCCGAAGCGTATCGTCGACGCGCTCGCGGACTCCGAGAAGCGACGCCTTCGCATGCGCCTCGATTTCCACCTGGGCGCTCTGATGAACCGATCGCCGCGACAAGCGTACGAGTACATCGCCGAATTGGTCCGCTGGCGGCGAAGCGGACCCGAGGGACAGATCGCGGCGGCCATCAAGGCCGAGAGCCCGAAGCTCGCGCATGTCATCGCGCGCAACCGGGTCGCGCTCGCCGCCTACGAGCCGCGCCCTTATCCGGGCAAGGTCGTCATGCTCATGTCGGGCGACGAGCCGGACCGATCGGCCTTCGATCGACGCCTCGCGTGGGCCGATCTCCTCACGGACGGACTGACCGTGCACTTCTGCCCTGGCGATCACGAGAACATGCTCCTCGAGCCGTACGTCGGGCCCGTCTCGGTGTTGCTCACGCAGTGTCTCCGCTGATCGCGTCGCCTCGGCCGGTCCTCCGCGAATGGCTTCGCGAGGCGCCGTTCGCGCTCGCGATGTCGGCGGGCTTCTTCGGCTTCTTCGCGCATTGCGGCGTGCTGACCGTTCTCGAGGATGCGGGGCTCTTGCCGGTTCGCGTCAGCGGCGCGAGCGCCGGCGCGCTCGTCACGGGGACATGGGCGGCCGGCGTCGATGCGTCGGAGATCGCGCGCGTCCTCTTGTCGCTCGAGCGCGCCGACTTCTGGGATCCGCGCGTCGGTCCTGGGCTGCTCCGCGGCGCGCTCTTCCGCGCGCGTCTCGAGGCGCTCTTGCCCGCGCGCACGTTCGCGTCGTGCCGCGTTCCCGCCGCAGTGAGCGCGTACGATCTGCTCGCGCGCCGCGTGCGTCCCCTCGCGAGCGGCGCGCTCGCGCCGGCGCTTCACGCCTCGTGCGCGGTGCCATTCATGTTCCATCCGGTGTGGATCGCGGGGCGTCCGTTCATCGACGGCGGCGTGTCGGATCGCGCGGGGCTCGCGGGGATGCCGGTCGGCGAGCGCGTGCTCTTTCATCACCTCGCGTCGCGCTCACCGTGGCGTCGTCGCGGCAGCCCGTCGATGGACATTCCGGCGCGCGATTCGATGATCAGCGTCGTCATCGAAGATCTCCCGCGCGTCGGCCCGTTCCGTCTCGAGCAAGGCGCGCGCGCGTTCGACGTCGCGCGGCGCTCGATGCTGAAGGCGCTCGCGTCACCCGTGGACGCGAGCGTCGTGCGCGTCTAGCTCGAGGCGCAACGGATCGAATCGCGCATGGAGCAAAGCGTCTCGAACCCGCGTACGCTGGTGGTTTCGCGTCGTCGCGACCGGGAGGAGATCGAAATGGGAATCGCGAAGTGTGTCGTCGTGGGTGCAGCGGGTGCGCTGATCGGACTCGTCGCCTGCGGGCCGTCGCCGACGCCGTTGAAGGGGCCGAACGCGGGGCCGGGCGGTCCGTCGACGGAGATGGGGAGCGACGACGCCTACGCCGGATGCAAGGATCAAGAGAAGCTCGGCGACGCCTCGACGTGCTGGAAGAAGTGGCTCGTCGACTACGGCAACACGGGCGAGACTCCGCAGAAGGACTACGCGAAGATGTACATCAGGCGTAACCCGTCGCCCGGGCCGCAGCCGGGGCCGGGCCCGACGCCGGCGCCGACGCCGACTCCCAGCGAGGTCAGGGTGATCCCGTTCGACTCCGAGCAAGAGAGGCGCGAGGCGACGGGAAACCACGGCGGCTCGTCGGTGCAATGGCCGCCGAAGTCCGTCGGCGAAAAAGAGTGTTGGGATCACATGAAGCTCACTGGCAAGTACGTCGACGACTACAACGAGCTCGTCGGCCGCTGCGGTAGACCGACCGGCATGCTCGCGTACAGCAAGCCCGTGCACGGCGAGCTGAGCCAAAGTCACAAAGGCGACGTCTTCACCATCAAGCTCGTCGGCGGAGGTTGCTACCGGATCTTCGCCGTGGCCGACGGTGGCGTGAAGGATCTCGACGTCGCGATCGCAACGATGCAAGACAAAGTCGTGTGGGTCGACAAGAACCAGCAGTCGGTCGCGGTCGTCGACTGGGAGAAAGCGATCTGCATCGAGAAGGACGTGCAGTTCAAATTCATCGTCGCGCTCGACGGGGCGGGGGCCGGCGAATACGCGCTCGGCATCTGGGTGCGCCCCGGTCCGAGCTGACGGCTACTTCTTCTTCCAGAGCCACATCGCGTACCTGCCGGCTCCACCTTCCACACGCGCGAAGAAGCCAAGTTTGCGCGTGCCCTCGAAGCAGAACGGCGCCTCGGGTCCCAGCACCGCGATCGGTCCGCTCGACGTGCTTGCGCTAAGGACGGTGTCGCTCGCGTCCTTGATCGCGATGGAGAGGCCCTTCATCCCGGAATCGCCGACGGCGAATACGCGATAGCAGCCGGCCTCGAGCTCGAGCTCGAACTCCTTTCGCACCCCCTGATCCTGCGAGAGCTTGCGACTGTACGGCGGTGCGACGGCGACGAGCCCGAAGCGCGTCCCGCACGCTTGGCCGAGCGCGTTGATGTCGACCGTGAGGTCGCCGGTGTAGTTGACGGAGCGCGCGCAGTTCTGCGCGTCGTCGCCCTTACAATGCGCGCAGGGCACCGGAGGCGAAGGTGGAGGTGTCGGCTCCGGCATGACGCAGCAGTTGTGGCGCTCGATCTCGCGGAGGAAGATCTCGACGGGCATTCTGCACGCGTCGCTCGGTCCCGCGTCCTGTCCGGCGGCGGTGCACTTGTCGAGCTCGCTTTGATCGGATCCCTCGAGCTTGCGCTCGACGACGCCGCCGCGCATCGAGCTGATCGCATACTTGCCGACGCCGATCGTCAAGACGAAGTGCGTCGCTTTGCAGTCGGCCGGTATCCGCACCAGGTTCTCGTCGACGTGATAATTCCCCGCGCTCGCGATCGAAACGCGCACGCGGCCGCCCTGCGCGAACGCTGCGCCGAAGCTCGTCGTGTTCGCGAACGGGAGCGCCGTGTGTAGCTCGGACTCGCTCTGCACGTCGATGTGCTCGACGCGCCCGTCACGCGGGCGCCACTCGTACGGGACGATGATGCTCCCGCAGTTCTGCCAAGCGATGCTGCCGCTGTCTTTCTTCACGAGAAAGAGGCGCCCCGCCGCGATTCCGGCGTCGAGGTCGCTCGCCTCGCTGGCGGTCTGACCGACGACGCGAATGAACCTTTCGTATCCCATTGAGAAGACCGGCGGCGCCTCGGTCGTCACTGGAGCTCGCGCTGCGCCGCAGCTGACGGCGGCGAGCGCAAGTGCGAATGCGAGAGCGAGAACCAGCGCCGACCGCGCGACGCGCTCAGTGCGTGACGAACGCTCCCGTCGACGGATACCAATAGATGTACCCGTGTTGGAACTGCGAGTAGCTCCCGCTCCCATAGACGGCAGAGTACGTCGCAACGACGTCGGAGATCGGATAACCGAGCGCGGGATTCGTCTCCCACCCGAGCGACGCCCACTTGTCGCGAATCGGTCCGTGGATCTCGTGAGCGCCGGTGCTCGGCGTCCAGTAGATCGATCCGCCGCCGTCGAAGTGGTTGTACCGGCCGATACCGTCGGGCGTCGTGCTCTCGTCGGTCGTCGGATATCCGAAGAACCGCTCCCAACCGAGCGTCGACCACTTGTCGCGAATCGAGCCGTGGATCTCGTGCGCGTCCGTCTTCGGCGTCCAGTAGATCGATCCCCACTGGAAGTGGTTGTAGCGACCGTATTGATCGGGCGTCGGCGTCTCGTCCGTCGTCGGATAACCGAAGAAGCGCTCCCAGCCGAGTGAGGACCACTTCGCGCGGATGCCGCCACGGATCGATTGGGCGCACGTCGTCGGTGTCCAATAGATGCTGGAGTCGCCCCAAGGCCGCTCGCCCCACGAGCCGTTGAAATGCTGGTAGTGACCGGTTCCGTCCGGTGCGACGTTCTCGCCGGTGGTCGCGTTGCCGATCGAACCGTCCGATCCGCCAAAGACCGCGTACTTCTGAGCGATCGTGTAGCAAGGCGTCATGGGCGGCGGCGAAGCGTGCCCATAGACAATCAGCTCCTTGCCGAACGTCGGGCGGTACACGCGCCCGCCGGCGATCATCGGCGGATTGAACTTCGCGAACGCGACGTCGTCGTCGTCGCGCCACAGCTCGGCGAGCGTCGACGCGTCGTAGGCGACGAGGCGCCCCGGCTCCATGTCCCACATCGTGTCGACCTTCGGGTACGACGCCCAGACGATGCCGTTCGTCCCGCCGTTGGCGGAGATCGAGATCGCGCCGCCCGGCATGCCGTTCGGCGTCGGCTCGGAGTGCGAGCGCATCGCGGGCTGGGTCTCCCAGCGATTCGCCCCGGAGTTGAACGCCCACGAGTAATCGATCGCACCCGTCGACGGATGGTAAGCGTACGCCTTCAGGTACTCCTTCTCGGGCATCCCGTAGAGGTATGTCGTGTCGGTCAGCGCGTTCGGTTTCCAATAGACCATGCCGCCGTGCATGTTCGGTCCGGCGACTTCGTACCGGTCGTAATCGGACACCGGAATGAAGCACTTGGGATCGAAGTTGCATGTCCAATACTGATCTACGCCCCCGACGCTGAGCGCCGTGTCGCGCCCAAACCAGTTCGAGTGCCACTCATTGTAGAACGCTTGGAAATTCTGGCGCAGCGCGAGCGTGCCTTGATCCAAGAGAAACATCTCGCCGCTCTTGCCGCCGCCGATGACGCGACCACCCGGGAGCACGGCCACGCCGCCGGATCCGAGATCGACGTCACCCGCGTTCATGCGATCCGAGTTCGCGGGATGGAAGCTCGCGGGCGCGCCGTCGAGGGTGTTCCACCAGTGCGCCGGTTGCGGCGTCAGGCGAACGATCGAGTTGCCGTAGGAGCCGTGCGCGGGATCGACGGTGCCGTTGCCGGTCGCGAAATAGATGTTCCCGCTGTCGTCCGCCGCGAGGCCGTTGCCCGACTGCCAAATACCGCCCGCGCCTCCGGAGCCCGGTGTCGAGACCCACGCGCCGACGCGCGAGAGCGACGAGTCATAGGCGAGCACCCAGCCGTGGTAGTCGCCGTTGTCGCAGATGCGCGTGCCGAAGCCGAGGTAGACGTAGCCGTTCGAGAGCAGGATGCCGGGCCGCTGGCGTTGGACGTTCGCGTCGAACGTGACGCCGCTGACCGACGCCGCGATGTGCTGCGGCGGGATCACGTCGTCGAGCGTCGACAGCGACAGCTTGTGAATCCAGTAGCCGTCGGTGCCCATCGACGTCACGTACATCGCGTTCGCCGACTTATCGATCGTTGGCGTGCTCGTGATCCCGATCGGCCCCATCGTCTCGCTGCAGCCGGTGTTCATCGGCGCCGTGCGCAGCGTGCGCTGATGCAGCACGCCGGCGGACGGCACCGTGCTCGCGTTGTTCGCGTCGAACGCGTAGACGGTGTTGCGTGCGGTCGCGACGTACACGACGTCCTTCGCGACGCCGCCGACGGTGATCCTGCTCGCGTAAAGCGGTTGCGCGAGGACCTGCGCGTCGAGCGTGCGCGTGTAGAGGCGTCCAAAGGTGCTCGGCGAAACGTTCGACGGAGCGAGATCGTATTCGCGGAGCTGCGCGCCGCTGCGCTTGTTGTCGTTGCGCTGCGTGAGCACGTCCGGCACGAAGCGGATCGGCGGAAACACCGTCGGAATCGGGATGATGTTCGCTTGCGAGGTGCGCGTCGTCGTCTCGTCGTCGACGGACGTCGCCGTCGCGCAGGCCGGCGCGGCGAGGAGCGCGGCCAGCCCGAAGGCGGCGCGCCGATGTCGGAAGATCATCGCGTTGCGTCCGCGTCCACTTCGAGCTCGAGCGCGGGGACCACGAACGTCGGCATGCCGTCACGCTCGTCGTCCACCTGGTACGAGCCGATCTCGGCGTCCATCTTCACTTCGAAAAGCTCGGGGGTCTGCCAACGCATGGGGAACTTCCTCCTCGATGAGAGCGGTGAGCGCCGAAAACTACGTGCGCGATCCCATGTGCGCATGTCGCTCACACGGACGACACGCGCGTAGAGCAACGGCGATGCCGTGCTCGCGCGCGCGTTTCGTCCGAGGATTCCCAGTTCCAAACGCGCGAAGCCCCGCGCGTTGCGCACTCAGTCTGCGCAGCCGTCTCTCGATGCGCTCACGCCTCGGCGGTCCGATACGGACCCGAATTCGGCGCGCCGTTCTTCTTCTGCACGAGGCCGGCGGCGCGCGTCGCGACGAGCACGCCGATGCCGACGAGCGCGATGGCGAGCGTGACGAGGTTGCCGATGAAGGGGATCGCGCCGACGACGATGAAGAGCGCGCAACCGACCGCGAGGTGAACATACGGGCTCGCGGTCTTGTGCTTGAGCAGGGCTTGGCCGACGACCGTGAGCACCGCGCACACGCCGGCGTAGCCGCCGATGACGCCGAGGAAGAGACCGATGAGCGCGATCGGGACGCCGATGATCGTCACGCAGAAGGCGATGAAGAGGACGAGCCCGCCGAGGATGCCGACGACGCCCATCGCGAACGAACGCATCGGTCGCGACGCGACTTCGATCCGCAGCGTCTCCATGCGCTTG
>JBBQXV010000174.1:0-20335 GCA_038209335.1 Polyangiales bacterium
ATGAGCACGACCGCGCCCAGCAGCGCGACGAGGGCGAGCGTCCGCCCCTTCCGCCTCTGCGGCACACCCGCGACGACGGCGTCCGCGTGCTCGTCCTCCGCCGCAGCGAGCGCTCGCGCACGTTCGCGCGCCTCCTCCCGCTCCTGCGATTCGAACGCGCCCGTCGGCGGGATCGTCTCGGCGCCACGCTCCTGGCGATCCATGATGCGGACGGGGAGATTCGGGTCGGCAAGCGTCGGAGTCGCGAAGAGCGCGGCGTTCGGAGTTCCTTCCGCGGGGTCGACGTGCCCTTCCCCTTCTTCCTCCTCGTCGTCTTCGTCGTCCTCCTCGTCTTCTTTGTCGCCCTCTTCGTCGTCTTCGTCGCCCTCTTCGTCTTCTTCGTCGCCCTCTTCGTCTTCTTCGTCACCCTCTTCGTCTTCTTCGTCACCCTCTTCGTCTTCGTACTCTTCACCGTCGTCTTCTTCGTCGACGGGTTCCTCTACCTTCGCAGATGCTTTGTCGACGTTTGCATCCGGCTTGTGAACGGGCGCCACGTTGCCCGTCCTCGCCGTATCGTCCGCCATGACGGCCGACGCCGAGAGCGGCGTCCCAACGCGGAGCGTCGCCGCGCCGACGGGTCCGACTCCTCGGTCCGTCTCCGGCGCCTCCGAACGCGGACCCGCGCCGCCGTGCGACATCATCGTCGTCGCGAGCACCGGGACCTTCGCTTCGGCCGGCTGCGGCAACGACGCCGGAATCGGCAGTGTCTTTGGCGCCGCCGAAGCGACGGGCTCGGGCTCGACGCGCATCGGCGGCGGGAGTGCCTGCTGCGCCGACGGAGTCCGAGGCGGATCGCGCGGCACCTCTGTCGCCGCCTGGAACTGCGGCAACGTCGCCTTCGACAGCGGAATGCGCGCGATCGCTTGCGGCGACATCGGCGCCGTCGGCACGCTCTGCAGCGCCGGCGGCAACGGAGGCGTCTCGGCCGCGGCGACGAGCGGCGGCGGCGTCACGCTGTGCGACTCGGACGCCGGCACGATGAGCATCTCGCCGCTCGAGTGCCCTGCCGCCATTTTCGCGCTGTCGTGCTCGTGACCGTCCGGGTGAATGACGTAGTCCTCTTGCGTCGACGGCGCCGCCTCTTCTGCGCGCGGCACCAGGAGCCCTTCGAAGTAGAGCTTCGTGATCGTCGAGAGCGTCGAGAGATCCTCGAACGGCGAATCGTCGACGACCTGCGCGAGCGTTCGCTTTCCGTCGAAGAGGCGGAGGATGCCGTTGAGCTCGTCGGGGATCTCGTTCAGCCGCTCGAGGAGCTGCACGTGATCGATGTCGAACACCGTCGAGATCGGCGGGAGCTGCTCGAGCAGACGTCCCCACTCGTCGACGCGACGCATCCCCTCCATGAGGATCGCCTGCGTCGTGCTGCCGATGACGTCGTCGTTCTTCACGTTGGGCGCGAACTCGACCTCGAACTCGGCTTCGTTCCAGATGAGCGCGCGGTAGATCGCCTCTTCGCCGCGCAGCCGTCCCATGTCCGCATCGACGACCTTGCCGTCACGGAAATAGACGTGCGCCTGATGCGCGCCGCTCTTCAGGTGCACGACGCCGCTCTTCCTCGAGACCTCGAAGGTCTGGAGAAGATCGACGACCGCCATGTCTTGAATCGATCCCGAGAAGCGCGTGCGCCCCGACAGCGACGCGGGGCGGCTCTGCGCGATGTTCTCTTGCGTGCGACGCGCGAGCAGGAGATTCACGCGCGCGATGAGCTCGCGCACGAAGATCGGCTTCGTGAGGTAGTCCTCGACGCCGAGCTCGAGCCCGCGGATTTTGTCTTCGATCGATTTCTGACTCGTCAAGAAGACGACCGGGATCGCCGCCCACTCGGGGCGGTCCTTCAGCTTTCGGACGAGCGCGTAGCCGTCGAGCTTCGGGAGGCGCGTGTCCGAGAGGATCAGATCGGGTGTCAGCGACTCGATTTTCACGAGCGCGTCGAGTCCATCCGTCGCGGTCGTGACGCTGTAGCCGGCCTTCTTCAGGCTGACTTCGAGCACGCGCACGCTGCGCGGATCGGCGTCGACCAAGAGGAGCTTCTGTTTCGCCACGGGCACATTGCAGCACGGATATTCGCGTTCGTGAAATCGCGTGCGTCGGAGGGGGAAGTCAGTGTTTGCAGAACGGATCGTCCGGATCGCATTTCGGCTGCGGTCGCGGCGGCGGCGCAGTGGGTTGCGAGGCGACTGTGTTCGTCGGCTTGGGAAGCGTCGGCGCGACCGCAGCTGCGATGGGAGGTCGCTTGGGCTCGGTCTTCGCGGGCGCCGCGTCGGCCGCATCGTCGAGCGGCGCGATGGACGCCGTCGGGGGCGCCGACATCGCGACCGGAGGAGGAATGACGCGCCCGTTCGTGGTCGATGGAGGCGCGGTCGTGGACGGCGCGGTCGCCGCCGGTGTCGAGCTCCCCGTCGCGAGCACGACGCCGCCGATTCCGATCGCCAGAACGACGCCCGCCACGCCGATCCAGATCCACGGCGACGTTCGCGGGGTCGGCATCGTCGAGTCGCTCGCCGCGCGCATCTCTTCGAGCGTCGGCGGCTCGAGCTCGTCGGCCATACGAAAACGCGGCGGCATGCGCGACTGCCGCGGCGACGCGCCGTCGAGATGCGGGAGGAACGAAACACGGCCTTCGGGATCGAACTGGACGACCTCGTCGATCGCCTTCACGAGATCCTCCATCGTCGCAAACCGATCCTCGGGCTTCTTCTCGAGGCAGCGCAGCGTGATCTCTTCGAGCGCGCCGAGCTCGCGCGCCGCGGGATTGACCTGACTCGGCGGAACCGGGTTCACGAACATGTGCTGGGTGAGCACGCCCATGTACGTGTCGGCCTCGAACGGGACGCGGCCGGTGAACATCTCGTACATGATGATGCCGAGCGCGTAGAGATCGGCGCGGTGATCGACGGGCGCGCCGCTCGCTTGCTCGGGTGACATGTAATGCGGCGTTCCGAAGACGATGCCGGTCTTCGTGAGGCGGCTCGATCCGAGGATCTTCGCGGCGCCGAAATCGACGACGCGAACGTCGTCGGCGGCGTTGCCGAGGATGCCGCCGATGAGGAAAACGTTCTCCGGTTTGAGATCGCGGTGGACGATCCCCGCTGTGTGCGCGGCTCCGAGCGCGCCGGCGATCTGGCGAATGATCCGAACGGCGCGCGCGGCGGGAACCGGCCCGCCCGCCTGAATGACCGCCGCGAGCGTCTGCCCGGTCAAGAGCTCCATCACGAAGTACGGCGTCTCGTCGGGTAGCTTTCCGAAGTCTGTGATCGACACGATGTTCGGATGGCGCACGCTCGCGGTCGTCTTCGCTTCGAGGATGAAGCGCTCCGCGAGATCGCCCTCGCGCGCGAGATCGGCGCGCAGCGCCTTCAGCGCGAACGGGCGATCGAGCGCGACGTGGCGCACGCGGTACACCTTGCCCATCCCCCCTTCGCCGAGGACCCCCTCCACGCGGTAGCGCGCGTCGATCGTCTTGCCCGCGAGCGGATCGGTCGACGCGTCCCACTCCGACGCCGTGAGCAAGCAGCCGTCGAACGGACAGAACGCGGCTTCGAGGCCGAAGCGCTGGCCGCACTCGGTGCAGCTCTTCACACGCCGCATGTCGAGCGTCTGCCCTTTGGTCACGATCCCCCCGCGTCGACGATCGCTCCGTCCGCGGCCGCGCCGTCTCCGCCGTCCGAAGGCGCCGCGGCATCGGGATCGAGGCAGACGCCGTGCGCGCACGTGAGTCCGTCATTGCAATCGCGATCCCGCGTGCACGGCGCGTTCGGTCCACGCGACGTCGAGTCGACGCCGCCGCACGACGGCTCGTGCGCAGCGGCGACCAGCAACGCCGCGAGGACCACGTGACGGATCACGCGATCAGCTTAGCGCCTTTCAGGCCGAGTTCAGGAGACTGTCAGCCGGGAACCGCGGAGGTGCCGCAGTTCGCGCAGAACTTCGCGCTCGCGCCGGTCTCTTGTCCGCAGCCCGTGCAAAACTTCTTCTGCGAGACGAGCGTGTTGCCGCACTCGGCGCAGAACTTCCCGCCCGGCTGCTTCGTGTTGCACTTGCCGCACGTCACCTGCGTGCCGCCCGGCGAGAAGCTGGGCGCGGCTTGCGGCGCCGCACCTGCGCCTGCGCCCTGCGGCGTGAACTGCGGCTGCCCTTGGTACGCGCCCGCCATCGCGTTGCCCATGCCGACGCCGACCGCCATCTGCGCGCCCATGCCGGCGATCCCATCGCCGACGCCGTGCGCCGCCATGCCTGCGCCCGCGCCCATCATCGCCTGACCGGAGGCGTAGTTCGAATAGTTGCCGGCGAGGTTTTGCACGTAGCGCGCGTCCTGCCCGTACTTCTGATCGAGCTCGAACTGACGCGCCTGCGCGTCGGCTGCCGCGCCCGCGACGGCGATCTGCTTTTTGCGAACGTCGCGCTGCGCCTGCGCGATCTCTTTGTTCGCCTCGACGAGGCGCTGACGCTCCTCCTCGGAGAAATTGAGGTTGAACGTGCCGACCTGGAGAATGCGCACGCCGATGTCGTTCAAGTCCGGCGCGTGCGCGACGAACGCCGCGGCGAGCTTGGTCGTGAGCGAGACGGCGTTGATGAGGCTCTTGCCTTCGTTCTCGCAGAGCTCGCCGAGCGTCGTCTTCACGCCGTTCATGAAGAGCCCTTTGATCCAGCTGAGCACCGCGTCGTTGTCGCCCGCGGCCGCTTGGCCGACGTAGCCGACGACGAAGCGCACGGGATCCGTCACGACGACGCTCATCTCGCCGAAAATGCGCGGGCACACTTGCTCGCCCGTCAACGGATCGAGCATCTCGCCGATCGGGCCGCCGAACGGAACGCTTCGCACCGGCGCGGTCTTCACGAAGAAGATCTCGGCGATGAAGACGTTGCCGCCGGTGAAGCTGGTGATGAGCCCGTTCAAGAACGGGATGTTCTGCGACTGAAGCGTGTGGCGACCGGGAGGCAACACGCCGACGACGCGACCGTCTTTGAAGAACACCGCGCACTCGTCGCTATCGACGGTGAGCTGCGAGTACATCGGGACGTTTTGATCGGGGTGCTTGTAGACGATGAGCTGCTTCTGGTGATCGGGGCGAGCGATCATCATCTCTTGGACGCCGCTCTTCACGAAATCGAAGACTCCCATCGTGTTCTCCTCGAATGGTACGTTCGACCACTCACGATCGAAGATAAAGCTCAATTTCGTTCTTCGCTAGACGCTCCATGAACGAGCCATGAGTCAGCCATGACGGACGGCCCGGCACAGACCTTTCCCTGCAAGAACTGCGGGGCGCAGCTCCAATACGACGCGGGCTCGCGCGGGATGGCGTGCCAGTTCTGTGGGTTCAAGGAAGCCGTTGTCGCCTCGCCTGCTCCCGTTTCGCTCGCGTCACCCGATCGGGTGGCAGGTGCACCGGGGGGCGTGCGCGACATCCCCATCGAAGAAGGCATGCAGATGGCTGCGCGCGGTCTCGGCGCGCCGGTCACGACAATCACGTGCAAAGACTGTGGGGCGACGGTCAACGTCGGCCAAGGGGAGCGCACCACACAGTGCGCGTTCTGCGGATCGAAGCAAGTGCTCGCGGCGCAGACGAACGACGCCGCGATACGACCCGAGAGCCTCTTGCCGTTTGCGATCGCGAAGGACGCCGCGAACAAGCTCTTCGCCGATTGGCTGAGCACGCTCTGGTTTCGCCCGGGCGACTTGAAGCGAATGGCGAAGGTCCAAGAGATGGGCGGCGTCTACGTGCCGTACTGGACGTTCAACTCGAGCGTGTACTCGCAGTGGAGCGCCGAGCGCGGGTGGCACTACGACGTCGAGGAGAGCTACACGACGACCGAGAACGGTCAGCAGGTGTCGCGCACGCGGCGCGTTCAGCAGACGCGCTGGGAGCCGGCGATGGGCACGCGCAACGATTGGTACGAGGACATGCTCGTGTGCGCGGGGCGCGGACTGCCGGCGGATCTCGCGGAGAAGCTGTCGAGCTTCAACTGCAAACAGCTGGTGGCGTACCAGCCGCAGTACCTCGCGGGCTGGCGCGCGGAGGCGTACGCGCTCGACTTGATGCCCGGGTGGCAGCGCGCGCAGCAGAAGATCGCGACGTCGCAAGAGGGGCGCTGCGGGGGCGACGTCGGCGGCGACACGCGACGAAGCTTGATGGTGAATAACCAGTACTCGCAGACGACGTTCAAGCACGTCCTCTTGCCGATCTGGATCGCGGCGTACCGTTACGGCGGCAAGCCGTATCAATTCCTCGTCAACGGTCAGACGGGCGAGGTGGTCGGTAAGGCGCCTTGGTCGGTTTGGAAGATCACCTTCTTGGTCATCTCGATTGTGGCGGCGATCGGCATCGCGATTGCGATCTACAGCTACGTGCAGCAAGATCAATGAAGTGATTCTTCCCATCGACGTCGCGACGCTCCCGCCGCCGGCGCAGAAGATCCTCGATCCGAAGTCGCCCGCGCCGCTTCGGGCGATGGCCGCGAAAGGGATCGCGCCGGGGCTCAAGCCGGGCGACGCGATCACGGTCGTCGTGCTGTTGTCGCTGTCCGGCGACTCGGCGCTCGCGACGGCAGCGAACGCGACGCTGCAGAAGCTGCCGGCGCCGCTCCTCAACGGCGCGCTCGCGTCGGCACTGCACAAGAGCGTGCTCGACGTCCTCGCGCCGATCTACGCGCACGACCTCGCGACGATGGAGAAGATCCTCGCGCAGCCGAACATCGATCCGTCGACGGTCGCGGCGGTCGCCGCGCGTGCGAGCGAAGCGGTGGCCGAGCTCGTCGCGACGAACGAAGAGAAGCTCCTCGCGAATCCGACGATCATCGAGAAGCTTTACATGAACAAGGCGACGCGGATGTCGACCGCGGATCGCCTGCTCGAGCTCGCCGTTCGAAACAAGATCGAGCTGACGGGGATCCCGGCGTTCCGCGAGGCCGCCGCGGCGATCGTCGACGAGCTCATCATGGAAGCGTCGGACGAACCGACGCCGGACGACGAGCTGTTCAAGGAGACCGAAGACGTCGCGGCGGCGCTCGAGATCGATCCCGCGACCGAGGACACCGTCGAGATCGACGAAGAGACCGGCGAAGAGGCAGTTCGCGACAAGTTCCTCCCGCTCCACGCGCAGCTCGGGAAGATGACGGTGTCGCAAAAGATCCGGCGCGCGATGCTCGGCTCGGCGACCGAGCGATCGCTGCTCGTGCGCGATCGCAATCGCCTCGTCGCGCAAGCGGTCGTCCGCAGCCAGATGATCCAAGAGAACGAGATCGTGCGAATCAGCGCGAGCCGTCAGGTGCCGGAAGACGTGATCCGGATCGTGTTTCAAGACAAGCGGTGGTCGAGCTCGCATCAGGTAAAGGTCAACTTGGTGCAAAATCCGCGCTGCCCGCTCGCGTTCTCGTCGAGGCTCATCGCGCATCTGCGCGAGCACGAGCTGAAGCAGCTCGCGAAGAGCAAGAACGTGTCGGGTGCGATCGCGAAGCTGTGCAAGCAGCAGCTCGAACGAAAGACCAAGTAGCGACCTACTCGTTCGCTCGCGGCTTTTCCCAGAGCGTCCAGCGGCCGCGGCGGATCTTCGCGGCGTATTTCTCCGCGGGCGGCGCGAAGCCGTCGCCGCGCGTGAGGACGTAGTCGAAGTACGGATGAAGCTCGTCGATCGGGACTTGCTCGGGCGTCCATTCCCAGTTGAGGCGCGTCGGCGCGCCGGCGGGAGGGACGTGGCCGTCTTTGAAACCGAACGGCCAATGCGGATAGCCGGCGAAGGTGAACTCGACGACGCCCCCCTTCTTCAGTTGGTAGTACGAGACGAAGTGCACCATCGGGTGGCGATGCGCGACGCTCGATTCCTTATCGAAGATGAGACCGGCGACGTGCTTGCGCGGCTCCATCGCGGCGATGACGCCGTCGAAGTCGTCGACGTCGGCGCGCTGGAAGCGGATGAAGTGCCACGACGTGTTTCCGATCGACGCGAGGGCGAGGACGACGAGCGCGCCGCCGAGCACGCGGCCAGATCTTCCGGTTGGGAAACGGAGGAGCGGGATCACCGTGATGAGAAAGAGGAGCGGGAAGCGCTGCCAGATGAGCCAGATGTGGCCGTGCTGCTCGCCGCCGATGAAGAAGAGGATCGCGCAGACGCTCGGGACGAGCGCCCACCTCAGGGCGTGGCCGCGCTTCTCCGCGTCGTCGCGGCGACCGAGCACGAGCGCGACGATCGCAAGGACGAACACGGTGCCGTAGAGCGCCTCGTCGCTGAGATCGCGCCACACGTCGCCGAGCCAGTTGTACGCGTCCTTCAGTTTTTCGATCGGGCCGAGCGGTGACCGTCGCTCCGGCGTCAAGAGCGCGCCGCGCGCGAGGCGACCTTCAGGCGTGAGGAACGTCCACCATCCGGTGAGCGCGACGGCCGGGATCGCGGGGAGCGCAGCGAGGAGCCACGCGCGCGGTTTGTTCCACGGGAAGAACGCCGCGAAGGCGAGCGCGAAGAGACCGAACGGAAAGACGTGGAGATAGAAGAGCGCGGCGCCGAGGAGCGCGACGGCGATCCCCGATGAGGTCGTCGGCTTCTCGAACCAGCGGATCGCCGCGGCGACGCCCCAGAGCATCACGGGGATGCCGGTGAGAAATGGGAGGAGACCGAAGAGCGACATCACGTTCACGAGAAGCGGCACGACGAGGAGACAGAGGCGCTCGTCTTTTCCGAGCGCGCGCAGGAGCGACCGCATCGCGAGGAGCGTGCCGCCGAAGTAGACGCACATGAGGACGAGGTTCGCGCGCACGACGCCGAGGACCGACGCGAGCGCGCTTCCGGCGACGTAGTAGAGGACGTATTGCGTGCGGCCGAGCGCGAGCGTGAAGTCGTCGGAGAAGCCGTAGCTCGGATCGCCGTAGCTCTTGATCACGCGCATCGCGGCGAGGTGAAACGGGAGATCTTGGATCGGCGGGTAGTCGACGAGGAAGAGCGGGACGCAGGCGATCGCCGCGAGGAGCGCCCACGGGAGCGTGCCTTTTCGAAAGAGATCGATCGCGCGGTCGATTAATCGCGGGCCCATACCGTCCACTTCTCGCTGCGCCACGCCACGTGGAGCGTTCCGGGCGGAGGCGCGAAGCCCTCGCCGTGCGTGAGCACGTAGTCGTAGTACGGCATGATCTCGTTTTCGACCGACACTTGGTGCGGGTCCCACTCCCAGAATCGTCGCGCCGCGATGCCGGGCGGCGGGTAGCGACCCGGTTTGAAGTCGACGGGCCAGTGCGGATAGCCCGCGTACGTGAACTGCACCACGCCGCCTTTTTCGAGTTGGTAGTACGAACCGAAGTGGAGGAACGGTTCGAGCTTCGTGATCGTCGAGCCGCGATCGAAGATGAGCGTGCACACGCGCTTCCTCGGCGCCATTTGCGCGATCGCGCCTTCGATGTCGCCGACCTCCGTGCGCTCGAACGCGCGGAAGTGGCTGCACACGTTGACGATCGATGCGACGCCGAGTCCGAGCGCGAGGACCGTGACCACGGCGCCTCGGCCGCCGGTCGGAAAAGGGACCAGCGGGATCGCCGTCATCGCGAAGAGGATCGGAAAGCGCTGCGCGATGATCGAGATGTACCCGTGGTACTCGGGGAGCGAGAAGTAGAGCGCGACGCACGCGAGCGGGACGATGCCGTATCGACGCGCGACGCGGTGGCTTCGATCGCGATCGCCCTGCGCGAGCGCGGCGGCGACGAGGACGAGGAGACCGAGGGCGATGAAGATGACCTCGTCGGTGTTGTCGCGAAAGATGTCGACGAGCCAGGTGTGCATCTCGGCGAGCGAGGCGTCGAGCGTCTTGCGCGGATCGTCCGCGGACGCCGTGACGACGCCGCGCGTGAGCTTGCCGGCGCTCGTCGAGAGTACCCACCACGCAGCCGCCGCGATCGAAGGCACCGACGGCCACGCGACATGAATCCAAGCGCGCGGCCGCGCCCACGGGAAGACGGCGGCCCAACCGATGGCGAAGAGGCCGAAGGGCATCACGTGCGTGTAGAAGAGGAGGAGGCTCGTCGCGGCGAGGAGCACACCGCGCGCGCGCGTCGGCGTCGCAGAGTGGCGGATCGCGCAGGCGAGCGCCGCGAAGAAGAGCGGCACGCCGATCAAGAACGGGAAGAGCCCGAACATGAAGAGGACGTTGACGAGGAGTGGAATGATCAAGAGGCACGCGCGTTCGTCTTTGCCGAGCGCGGCGAGGAGCGCGCGAAGAGCGAGGACGGTGCCGCCGAGATACGCGGAGACCAGCACGGCGCCGGACTTGGCGACGCCGACGACGTACGCGACCGCGCTCCCGAGCAGGTAGTACGCCACGTACTGCGTGCTCCCGAGGCGCACGTCGAAGTCGGCATCGAAGCCGTACGTCGGATCGTGCAGATTGTGGATGATGCGCGTCGTCGCGAGGTGAAACGGAAGGTCCATCAGTGGCGGGTGCGCAACGATCCACGCCGGCGCCGTGACGAAGAGCGCGACGGCGAGGTACGCAAGCGTCGACGCGCGCAGGCGAAGGTCAGACCACGCGCGCACTACTCGCTTCTCCGCGGGCGATAGAGCGTCGCATCCGCGAACGCGCCCACTGCTTCGTAGCGCGCGTGGATCGCCGTGAGCATCTCCGGCGTCCACCGCTCGCGCGTCCACGACTCCGGCGTGTTCGGTCCATCGTTGATCAAGACGAGCGCGAAGCGCCCTGCGCGAAGGTCCGCGAGAAGGCGCGATTGATCCCAGATCCCCTGTCGCGACAGCTGCGTCATCTCGAACGGCTGAAGGAGGATCGCGTGCCCAGTGACGGGCAGCATGCCCATCGTCTCGTCGGCAAGCACCTCGCCCGGCTCCGCCGCGAGCACCTGGCGGAGACTCTCGAAGTCGGCGCGCATCCCGAGCTTCGCGTCCATGCTCTCGGGCCGGAGCACGGAGACGCCGACCATCCACGCGACCTGGAGGACGACGACGATCGCGGCCGCTCGACGACGCCACACGAACGAACCGCTTGGGCGCGAGATCGCGAGCGCGCCGAGGATCGCGGTGCTCGCCGCGAGCTCGAGGAAATAGTTGAGCGACGATCCGACCTTTCCGATCGTGAGCGCGGAGAGCGCGGTGCCGAGAAGGTAGACCGCGAGGAGCACGGAGGCGGCGCTTCGACGCGAGAAGCTCGTCACGGCGTGGACGATCGCGAGCGCGATGAGCGCGCCGCTCGTGACCGCGAGATCGCCGAGGAAGTAGCGCAAGAGGCCGAGGTCGAAGTGATTGGCGTTGGCCGTCACGACGTGGAGGAGAAAACCGCCGTGCGTCGCCGCGTTGAACGCTAGGAACGCGACAAGGACCCCCACCGCGAGCGACCCGGCGAACTGCACGGCGCGCATCGGACGGTGAACGAAGAGCGCGCACGCGATCGCGAGCGGCGCAGCGAGCAAGTGCGACTGGCGCGTGAGCGCAGCGACGAGCACGAGCGCGGCGCACACGAACGGAGTCGCGCGTCGATCGGTGCGCGTCACGGCGACGCAGACCGCGCCGAGGCTCGCGGCGAGCGCGACGAGATCGATTCGCACGAACGACGCCCAGAACACCAAGTAGGGCGACGCGAGGAACGTCGCCGCTGCAATGAACGCCGCACGCTTGTCCGCGGAGACCGCGCGCACGATCGCGCCGACGAGCAACGCGCAGGCGCACGCCGCGACGATCGTCAACGCGCGAGCCACTCCGTACGACCAACCGAAGACGCTGCAACAAGCCGCCAGCAGCGACGGGTAGAGCGGCGGATAGTTCGAGACCGTGAACGGGTAGTCGTCGAGACGCGCGCGGTAAACCGTCGCGCCGCGTGCGATCTGGCGCGCTTGATCGAGGAGCGGCCCCTCGCCATAGTCGAGCGGGAACGGAAACGATGCAGCACGGATCGCGTGCGTCACGAACCAGGCGATCGCGACGGCGCTTACCGCGACGAGAGCGTAGTCGAGCGCGGCGTCGAACCGGTGTCGCGGCGCGACGGCGGCCCGCAGCGCGTCGCGTTCCTTTTCCGACGTCGGTTCCACGAAGGCCGCGACCCTAGCATTCTGCGCACGCCGCGACCAACGCCGTCCAGCGGGTCGTCCGGCGTGAAAGTGCTAGCCTCGGGCCGCTGCAGCGCCGGCTTCGGCACGACATGAGCTCGCAACCGTTCCCGCTCGAATTCATTCTCGCGCAGCTCGGTGCCGTGCTCGTGGCGCTCGCGGCACTCTTCGGATTTCCCGCGCGCGCGCGTGTGAAGCAGGCGCTCTTCGTGGCGATGGTCGCGCTCATCGGGGGAGCGACGATCGTCGCAGCGTCGTCGAGCGCTCCCGCGGCGTTCGACGGCGGCGTGCGCGTTTTGCATGTCGCTGCGCTCATCGGCGCGCTCGCGACGGCGTGGCCCCGTCCCAGCGTCGTGACGCTCGTTGCGGTCGCCGGCAACGTCTTTCTCTTCTCGCTCGCGCGATGGATCCACCCGTTCGTGCCCGCGCTCCTCGCGGTGCACCTCGCCTTCGCGGGACTCCTCATCGGCCTCGATCGCATCGCCGACTCGCCGCGCGAGAGCACCGCGTCGTCCGCGCTCGCCGTTCCGCTTCGTTCGTACGCGCGCGACGACGCCGTCCTCTTCGGCGTCGCGACGCTCCTCTGCGCGCTCGTCGCGGCGTTCGTCCTTGAGCGCTTCACGCTCTCCGGCGACGAGTGGGCGAACACGTACCAGGCCGATCTCTTCGCGCACCTTCGCCTCTACGGAGCGCCGCGCGCTTGCGCAGGCGTCTTTCGCAACTTCTGGGTGTTCAACGTCGACGGACGGATGTTCGCCCAGTACACGCCGGGCTGGCCACTCGTCATGGCGCCGTTTCAGATCTTCGGCGCGGCGTGGCTCGCGGGCTCGTTCGCGTTCGGCGCGACGGTCGTGGGGATCGCGCGTTTGGCGCGGCGCGCGGCGATCGCGGGTGCGTTCGGCTTCGACGACGTGACGGCTCGAGGCGTGCGTATCGCGGGTCTCCTCGCGGCGATCGCGGCAATCGCGAGCCCGGCGCTGATCCTCAACGGCGCCTCCCGCTACCCGCACACGATCATCTGCGCCTGCTTCGCGTGGGCGACCGAGAGCGCGTGCGCCGCGACGGAGCCGAACGGCTCGCCACGTGCGCGACGCCGCGCCGGCGCGATGCTCGGGTTCTCCGTCGCGCTCGCGTTGTCCGTGCGCCCCGCCGACGGAGCGACGATCGGCCTCGGCGTGGCCGCGTACGCGACGTACGCGCTTGCTCGCCGTCGCTTCCGACTCGACGCGCTCGTCGCGACGCTCCTCGCATTCGGCGCATGGGCGACGATCACGCTCGTCATTCTGCGCGTTCAGCTCGGCGTGTGGTTCAAGACCGGCTACGACGCGAGCGACATCCCGCTTCGCATGAGCCTCCCTCCCCTCGCCGACCTCGCGTACGCGTTCAAGATCGACAAGGGCACGTGGTGGTGGTGGCCATGCTCTCCCGCGCTCGCGACGCTCGGGCTCCTCGGCCTCCGTGGCGCGGGTCGACGGATCGGCGCGATGCTCGGCATCGGATCGATCGCGATGATCGCGTTCTACATGTTGGTCGAGTACGGGCGCGACGCGGGCGACTCGGGGTACAGCCCGCGCTACACCTTGCCGCTCGTCGTACCGATGGCCGTCGGCGTCGGCCTCGTGCTCGCGCCCCTGTGGCAACGGGCGCGCGTGGCGTCGATGCGGCTGACGCATGCGCTGCCTGCGCTCGCCGCCGCGCTCGCGATCGTCGTGACCGCCGGCTGGATCGCGAAGCGAACGTACCCCGACATGTACAACTGCCTTCACGCGAAGTGCGCGACGAGGCGCGCGATCGCGCACGCCGGGCTCCACCGCGCCGTCGTCGTCGTCGGCAACACGAACAACCTCGCGACGCACGCCTGGGACCTCACGCAAAACCTGCCGAGCGAGCCCGATCCCGACGTGCTGATCGTCACGGACTGGCAGGTCGGCGACGACATGGAGTGCGCTCGCCGGACATACGGCGATCGCGCGTGGTATGGAGCGAGCGGTTGGGACGAGGTCGAGCTACGGCCCATCCCCGCGCCTTGATCGAGCCGCTCATGTCTTCCTCTTCGCGACGCCGAGACCCTTGGAAACGCTGGACCGTCACGGCGCTCGTGGCGAGCATCGTGTCGCTCATCACCGCGCACTCGGTGATCCTCGGATACAAGAAGCTCGCCGACATCGACGAGGGGTACGCGATGGCGCTCGCCGAGCGCCTCCTCGAAGGACACAAGCTCTACGACGGCGCGATCAGTCAGCGCGGGCCGCTCATGTACTACGCGTACGAGCTCATCGCGCGCATCGACGGATGGGACAACGTCCTCGGGCTTCGCATGTGGGCGCTCGGGTTTTGCCTCGCGCACGTGCTCCTCGTGTACTGGGCGGCGCGAAAGCTCCTGTCGCGATCCGCCGCCGTCGTCGCCGCGCTCGCGACCGTCTATGCGCTCGCCCTCGCGTTTCCACAGCGCGACGCGGTCGCGCTCCACGGCGAGGCGCTGCAGCTCCCGCTCATTCTCTTCTCGGTCGTCAGCGGCGCGCGCGCGATGCGCTTCGTTCCGGGATCGCGCGAGCGACTGCTCCGCCTCGCGGCCGCCGGGTTGGCGTTCGGCGCGGCGTTCTCGATCCGCCAGTCGATCACCCTGCACCTCGTGCCGCTCGTCGTCTGGATCGTCGTGGCCGGGCGCAAGGACCGCGCGTCGTGGCTCGTGGTCGTGCGCGAGACGGCGCTCTACCTCGTGACGACGGCGATCGTTCCGCTGCTCTTCGCGTTGAACGCGATCCGCGAAGGGACGCTGCGCCAGCTCCTCTACTACTGCTTCACCTACAACGTGCAGGTGCACGTGAATCCGACGGCGCGCACGATCGGATGGCTCGGCCCGCTCGGCGCGCGCTTCCGTGATCACACGCTGTACTTTCTCGTCCTCGGCTTTCTCCTCGCGTGCGCGCTGCCGTTCGTCATTCGCAGGGTCTCGGCGCTGCGCCGCACGCGCTCGATCCGTGCGCTCAGTCGCGCGTTCGGGACGCGGAGCTACCTCGCGTTGCATCTGCTCGTCGCGCTCGCGACCGCGACGTCGATGTACCGCTTCTTTCCGCACTACTACCTTCCGACGTTGCCGTTTCTCACGCTCCTCTTGGGCGCCGCGATCGAGGGTTGGCTTCGCCGTCGCGCCACCGCGCAAGTCGCGCACGGCGCGGTCGTCGTGTTCGCCGGCTTTCTCGTCGTCAATACGGGGCTCAACGCCTACTTCGACGAGCGGATCGACGGACGCACGGCGCACGACGCGCTGGTCGAACGCCTCGCGCACTACCTCGAGGCCGCGACGACACCCGACCAGAGGATCTTCGTCTGGGGATTCTCGCCGTGGCTCTACCCGTATTCGCACCGGCGCCCGGCGGGACGCTACGTCTTCGAGACGTACGTCACCGGCTTCGTCCCCTGGTATTGGGAGGAGCGAGAGCTCGAGGACAGCCGCGTCGTTCCGGGGAGCATGGAGGCGTTGCTCTCGGATCTCGAACGCGAGAAGCCCGAGCTCGTCGTCGACGCGGGAAGCGTCCTCATCGGGCGGCCGCTCCGCGCGTACGCCGCGCCGGGAAAATGGCTGCGTGAGCACTACTGCTTCGAGCTGAGGTTCGGCTCGTACGACGTCTATCGCCGCAAGCCCGACGGTGGATCGTGCGAGACGCCGTACGTCCCGCGCTCGCCCGTCGCCGTCGACTTTTACGGAAACCCCGCGCCGTACGTCAGTCAGCCGGCGACGCTCGACCACGACGAGTCGCGCTGGCTCCCGCCGGGCGAATGGGACAAGCCGATCCAGTTTGCCGGCCAGTCCCGCCCTCGCGGCATCGACGCCCTCCGGGATCTCAAGCTCGAAAAAGAGGAGGACGAAATGCTGCTGAAAAAAGGAATCAAGCGGCAAGAGCTCCTTCCCCCGGCGCCGTGCGAGAGCGCTCAGCCGAAGCCGTGAAGATTCCGAGTCGGGCTTGCCCCGGTTCGCGCTAGAGAGGGTCGATGGCCGGGACCGAGAAGCCGAGCGACGCGGACGCAAGCGTGCCCAGCGCAGACGATGTGCTTGCGGCGGTGTGGGCCTCGTTCTGCGCCGGCGGCGTCGCGCACTGCTCGCGCGACCGCGGTCCGATGGCTCTCTGCGTCGACGGCGCCGCTGCGACGTACCGCTTCGTCTGCGTTGCGTGCGGCTTCGCCTCGCCTTGGTTCGAGTCGGGTCCACGAGGGATGAAGACGCGCGGCCTCGGCCCCGCGAGTGAGCCGAACGCGCCGCCGTCGAGCGACGGGTAGACGCATGGCGCTCCCGACGTTTTACGACAGGGCCAAGGTCGGCGACGTTTGGATCGAGCGCGCAGGCCTCGTCGCCGAGGCGGCCGATGCGTGGCGGCGACAGCACCCGATCACGCCGTCGTCGAGCGATCGTGACGGCGCGCGCGTGGCGGCGTTCGGCATCGACTGCCAGATCGGCTTTTGTACGCCCGGCGCCAGCCTGTTCGTCCCCGGCGCGGTCGAGGACACGCGACGTACGGCCGAATGGCTGTACGAAAACGTCGGCGCGATCACGACGCTCTTCTTCTCGATGGACACGCATCGCGTCTTCCAGATCTTCCATCCCTCGTGGTGGACGGATGCCGGCGGCGCGCACCCGGCGCCGTTCACGGTCATCTCGCACGACGACGTCCGCGCGGGGCGATGGACGCCGCGCGCGCATCGCGACGAGGCGCTCGAGTACACCCAGCAGCTCGCCGCGAACGGCCGCTACGTCCTCACGATCTGGCCGTACCACGCGCTCCTCGGCGGCGTGAGCCACGCGCTCGTGCCCGCGATGATGGAGGCGGCCATCTTTCACGCGACCGTGCGAAGCGAGCCGACGCGCTTCGAGACGAAGGGGACGCACGAGCTCACCGAGAGCTACTCCGTGATGGCGCCCGAGGTGCGCGAGCTCTCCGGCACCCGCGTCGGCGAGTTCAACACGACACTCTTCGACGCGCTCTTGGCGCACGACCGCGTCTACGTCTTCGGCCAGGCGAAGTCGCATTGCGTCTTGTCGACCCTCCTCGATCTGCGCGCACGGATCGAGGCGACCGACGCCGCGCTGCTCGGAAAGATTTGGATCCTCGAGGACGCGATGAGCCCGGTGCCGCCGCCGCCGCTCGATCCGCTCCCGCCTACGCTCGATTTTCCGAACGTTGCGGCGCGCGCGATCGACGAGCTTCGCGCCGCAGGGATGCACGTCGTACGGACGACCGATCCGATCGCGCTCTAGCCCCGACGCGACCATTCTTCCGATGCCAACGTCGAATGCGCCGTGATATTCAACCCGCCATGCAAAACGGTGCGGATGCACGTCGCGCGACAGTCGCGCGATGGCTCCTCGTACCGCTCGTCGTGCTCGTCCTCATCGGCACGGCCGTCGCGCCGTTCATCTCGGTGTGGGGCCTCGACAACCGCACCTCGATGGAGATGGTCGACGGCGTGAAGCGCCACGGATTGCCGTACACGACCAACGGCGATCTCGACTTCGACAAGTACGCCGAGGCGCGCGTCCCGTTCAACTTGGCGGTGGGCGGAAAGCTCTGGGGTCAGTACGGCCCGCTCTACCCGTACGTCGCCGCGCCGGCGGCAATGATCGACGGCGTGCGCGGCCTCTACCGGTTCAACGTCCTCCTCGTCGGCATCGGCAGCCTGTGCGTCTTCTTTCTGGGGCGTCGGCTCTCGAACGATCCGTACGTCGGCGTCGGCGCGGCCTACGTCTTCGCGTGCTCGTCGCCCGCGCTCATGTACTCGTTCGAGACGCTCGCGGGCCCGCTGTTGCTCGTCATGATCACGCTCGCGACGTACTTCGGCGTTCGCGCGGTGGAGACGGCGTCGCGGCCGACATTTTTCTTCGCGGCGCTCGCGGGATTCTTCGCGGCGGCTTCGACCGCGACGCACATGGTCGCGGCGCCGATGTCCGCTCTGCTCATTTACGGAATCGGCGTCGCCCGCGTCGACGCGACGCCCGCGAACGCCGGCTTCCTCGGACGCCTCGCGGCGTTCGTCCCGAAGGGTGTCGGTGCGCGCAGGTTCGGCATCGCGCTCGTCGTGTTCGCCACCGCGCTCGTGCCGGTCGCGCTCCTCAACCACATTCGATTCTCGACGTACAACCCGATCAGCTACGGGCCGTGCCCGTGGCTGCACTGCAACCTGGCGGTCAAGGATTCGCTCAACACGGCGACGCTGATCAAGTTCGCCGCGCCGGCGATTCCGTGGAGCGTGGGCGTCGTGCTCGGCGTCGTGTTCGCGTGGGGATCGGCGAAGCGCCTCGCGATCGTATTCGCGTTGGCGGGGGCGGCGCTCATCCCGCCCACGTCGATGCGCGAAACCGTCGTAACGCTCCTCGTGACGGTCTACGGCTACGCCGCCGACGTCTCGAACATGGCATTCGCCGATTTTCTGCGCCCGGCGGACGGTCTCGGCAACCTCAATACGAATCGATGCGTCAAGTCGCTGCTCCAGTGCACGCCGATCCTCGCGGCCGCGGCGCTCGTGCCGTTTCGCACGAGTGGAGCCGCCGCGCGCAACCTCGTCGTCTTGATGCCGGTCATCGGGCTCTTCATGGGCTTGAGTCTCCTCGGTCGCTTCGCCGGCGCGTCGGCGTTCGGATGGCCGTACCTGTTCCTCCGGTACACGCTCCCGGCCGTGCCGTTGCTCGCTGTGCTCGCGATCCACGGCGTTCGCGATCTTCCGTGGCGAAGATGGACGATCGCGGTCGTGGTCGTCGGCGGCCTCGCCGGCGCCGCGCTGCTCGCGCAGCGACTCGATGATCTTCCGTACCCGCGCCGGTTCGTGGAGCTCCGCATCACGCTCTTCGCCGGCGTCGCGTTGGTCGCGCTGGTTCTCGCGTCGCGCCGCAGCACGAAGGCGTGGCTTCGCCAGGCCGCGCTCGTGCCCGCCAGCGTGGCGCTCGCTCTCGGCGTCGCCGTCTGCATCGGCGTCGACGGTCGACTGGCGACGCAGCAGACCGCCGATATCGACAAACGCGTCTCGCGATTCGCTGCGCTGACGCCCGCGCGCCTCGCGCTCGTCGGCTCCGCGCTCGACACCGATCAGCTCCTCTCGCTGAAGATGGAGCGCGACATCGTCTACATCGACTTCACGGAAGCAAAGGGCTGGCGCAACTTCCGTGAGCTCATCGATCGCTGGTCGGACGAGGGTCGTCCGATTTTCGGCGCCTTTCCGCGCGACGGATCGTTTCGCTGGCCGTACGCCGACTGGGATGTTCCCGCCGAACGGATCGACGCCGCGCAGGAGTTCTGGCGCATCGGACCGCCGCGCGCACGCGCCCCGGAGCGCAGGCCCGACACGCCGGACTGAAGCTAGATGTCGACGCGCCAGCTGGCGTGAGGCTGCCGATCGAAGTCGCTCGGGAGATCGATCCCCCAGCCAACCTCCGCGACGCATCGCTCGAGTCGCGCGTCGCGTTGTCCGCGCACCGCCGCGACCACCTCGACGATCTCGCGTGACGTAGTCTCGACACCGACCGACATCGCCGTCCCGCGTCCGCCGCACGCAACGAGCCCGCGCGCGAGCTCTTCGCGGAGCAGCGCGACGAAGTCGAACGCCTCCACCATTCGCAGCTTCGGTGCGCGCGTCATGCGGCCGCCGCCGGCGCGTCCGAACCCCGAGCCCGTGCCCGAGCCCCATTCGAGCCCCTCGGTCGACGGTCGAACGCCGGGCTCGATCGCCAGGTAGCTCGTGACCGGCGACACAGCGCCGCCGCGCATCGCGAGGATCATCATCTCGGGCTCGGTGAGATCGCTCAGCACGCCCGATCCGAACACCAGCGCGTTCCACATCTTCGCTTCGATCGCGGTCGGCGCGGCGCCGGCGTGAAACGGCTGCGACCACAGCTCACCGGTCATGTCGAACGACGACGGCCCCGCGGCGACGATGCGCGTGTCGGCGAAGCCCTCCCCTTCCGCGAACGTCGGCGGCGCCGAGAGCTCCTCCGATCCGAGCGCCCCCGCGGTGAGCTTCACGCGATCGATCCGCAGCGGCCGCGCCCACTCTTCGTAGACCTCGGCCATCTTCGCCGCGTGCTTCGCATCGGTCGACGCCGACGAGCGCCAGTACACGCCGCCGGTCGCGCGCGGCGCCGCGGCCCACGCGTCGTCGTCGTCACGCGCAAGGCTCGGATCGCCGGCCGTGGTCCGCGCGATGTGCACGATCGTGCCGGCGCTCGCAACACGCGCTCTCACGCGCTCCGGCGTCAACGCGGTGCGCGTTCGAAGATCC
>JBBQXV010000175.1:0-20062 GCA_038209335.1 Polyangiales bacterium
GGCTCCTGGGGATCGGAGTCGATCCCCGTCGTCGACGTCGACGCGGCCGTCGCGCGGATGCGTTCCGCGCGCGACGTGCTCGTCCTCGGCGGCGGTCGCTTCGACATCGGCGTGACGAAGCGGCGCGCGCTCGTCGTCGACGCGATTCCGTCCGCGGTGCTCGAGCGCGCGTTGGCCCGGTTCGACGCGGACGGCGTGCCCGGGTGCCGAGCAGAATCGCTCCTCCTCTCCTCGAATCCGGATCTCGCGCCCGCGCTCGGGCTCGTCACGCGCGATGCAGGTCTTCGCATGTGGCGTGCGGCGGCGGCGCTCGGTCTGATCGCAGCGCCGCTCCACCTCGCCGGCTTCCGTCCCGACGCTGCGCTCGTCGCGGACGTCTCGAGGCCCACGTGATCCCGCGCATCGTCGTGATGCCCGGCGACGGCGTCGGTCCGATCGTGATCGGCGAGGCGATGCGCGTCCTCGACGCCGCCGGCTTCGCGGCCGATTGGGTCACCGCCGACGTCGGCTGGTCGTGCTGGCAGCGCGAAGGAAATGCGCTCCCTGATCGGACGGTGCGCCTCCTCGAAGAGCACCGCGTCGGCCTCTTCGGCGCGATCACATCGAAGCCAAAAGCGATCGCCGCGAGCGAGCTCGATCCCGCGCTGCGCGGTCGCGGTCACGTCTATGTCAGCCCCGTCCTCGCGATGCGACAGCGCTTACGCCTCGAGACGTGCATCCGTCCGTGCCGCACGATCCCCAATAACCCTGGCGACTACGTGCGTCGGTCCGCGTCGGGCGCGATCGAATCGCCGACGATCGACGTCACGCTCGTCACGCAGAACACCGAGTGCCTCTACTCGAGCGTCGAGTGGACGCATCCGCCTGCCGACCTCCGCCGCGCGCTCGACGCGCACCCCGAAATGCGGGCGCGGTTCGACGGCGTCGCGTCCGAAGATCTCGCCGTGTCGTGTCGGATCACGAGCCGCGCGGCGTGCGAGCGGATCGCCGAAGCAGCGTTCGCGTACGCCGAGGCGCACGGCTACACGTCGGTCACGGTCTGCGACAAATGGGGCGTCATGCGCGAGACGTCGGCGATGCTCCTCGACGCCGCGGAGCGGGTCGCCGCGCGCCACCCGCGCATCACGCTCGCGCGCACCGACTTCGACGCGCAGGTGATGTGGCTCGTACGACGCCCCGAACGGTTCGGCGTGATCCTCTCGACCGCGCTCGTCGGCGACGTCTTGTCCGACGGCTTTGCGGGGCTCGTCGGCGGTCTCGGCTTCGCATACTCCGCCAACCTGGGCGAAGCGTGCGCGGTCTTCGAGCCGACGCACGGCTCCGCGCCGAAGCATGCCGCGATCGATCCGCCGATCGTGAATCCGATCGCGACGATCTTCGCTGCCGCCATGATGCTGGAGCATCTCGGCGAAGCGAATCGCGCATCGCAGATCCGCGCAGCGGTCGCGCGTGTCGTGCGCGAAGGGCGCGTTCGCAGCTACGACATGCTCGGCCTCGATGGGAGCGCCGACGTCGTCGCGCACGGCGCGGCCACGACGCGCCAGATGGCCGACGCCGTCATCGCTGCGCTGAAAGCGACGCCCGCGTGACACTGGCGGGGCTCGCCGCGCGCAACGTGATGCGCAACAAATTCCGCACGACGCTCACGGTGCTCGGCGTCGCGATCGCGGTGCTCACGTTCATGCTTCTTCGCACAGTGCTCGGCGCCTGGGCTCGCGGCGCCGAGTTTGCTCCGAAGGATCGCATCGTCACGCGAAACAAAGTCACGTTCGTCGTCCCGCTCCCCAAGCGCTACGTCGACGACGTCCGCGGCATGGCGCACGTCAAAGACGCGACGTTCGCGACCTGGTTCGGCGGAAAAGATCCGGCGCACGACCGCGAGCTCTTCGCGACGCTCGCCGTCGACGCGCCGACGTACTTCGAAGTCTTCACGGGGCTCGGCGTTTCGCCGGCCGAGAAGGCGGCGTTCCTCCACGATCGCCGCGCCGCGATCGTCGGCGACGTCCTCGCGAAGAAGCTCGGTTGGGCGATCGGCGATGTGGTGACTCTCGAGAGCGGGGTCTTCCGCAACGATCCTCGGAACCCGTGGCGCTTCACGATCGTCGGCATCTACACCGCGACGACGCGATCGGCGGACCGCACGTCGTTCCTCTTTCATTGGGACTACTTGAACGACAGCCTCCCGCCGAACGCCCGCGACACCATTGGATGGATCACGAGCCGTATCGACGACGCCAGCCGCACGGCCGAGATCAGCGTCGCGATCGATCGCGCCTTCGACGAGAAGGACATCCAGACGCAGAGCCAAGACGAGTACACGTTCCGCAACGGCTTGTTCGCGGCGTTCTCCGCCGTCCTCCGCGCCCTCGACGTCATCTCGATCGCCATCCTCGTCATCATGATGCTCATCCTCGGAAACACGATCGCGATGGGCGCCCGCGAACGGACGAGCGAATACGGCGTGATGCGCGCCGTCGGGTTTCAACCCGTGCACATTGCAGGCATCGTGTTCGGCGAGGCCATCGTCATTGGGGCGCTCGGCGGCGTGCTCGGCATCTGCCTCGCCTATGCGCTCGTCCACGGCGCGCTCAGCGCGCTCGTCGAAGAAAGAATCGGCGCGGTCTTCCCGTACTTTCGTTTGTCGGTTCCGGTGGCGATGGCCGCAATGGGATTCGCCGTCGCTCTGTCCGCCGTCGCCGGCGCGCTCCCGGCCTACCGCGCCGGTAGGCTCCGCGTCGTCGAGGCCCTTCGTCGCGTCGCGTGATCGGTCATCCCCCGAACGGGTGCGCCTTGAGCCATTTCACGGCGTGGCTCATTCGGGTCTGCGCCTTGGGGCCATTGCCACGTTCGCCCGTGTAGATCGCGAGCGAGCCGGAATTCTTCACCGAATACCGAATCATGTGCAGCGCGACCTTGGCGGCGAGCTTTCGATCGCGGAGGAGCGTAAGCCCGTCCATGATCTCGTTTGCGTGATCGGTCCGCCATTGCGCGGTTCGATTGCGCGCGAACGTGAAGACCTCGCGATCGAAGATGAACCCGTCCTCGGGATGAAGTTGCCAGATCGTGAACGCATGTCCATTGTCGCATTCAGGCGGTTTGCATTGGCCACTGTCGACATCGACTCGGAACGCGCTCTCCCAGAAAGCGACCGACAAGAGAACGAGTGCCGTCTTTGCGCGACCGTCCGACCCCGGAAAGAGGGCCGGCTCGGCGGGGTCGAGCACCACCGTCGCCACGTCGGTGGCGATCAACTCGTAGCGGGCAGTGGCGGCTTCCTGGGTCTCGCGGGCCTTCTGATTCTTGACGGGCATCCACGCCAACATGGCCGTGAGGAGGTACGTCGTCAGGGCTTTGACCAACATGGGGTCGACCCTGGTACGCGCGGCAGCGAGCGTCTACTGAACATGCCAATACGCCAAATCCCGACTCGAACCTACACGCGACACGCACCCAATGTCGTGGTGTCGTGCCGCTTCAGTGCTTTGTCGACGGCTTTGCGCTGGTGGCCCAACTCTTAACGAGCGCGCAGTTGGTCGCGTCGATCTCACGGCGGTATTCGTCGTGTCCGTCGACGCGAATGCTCCATACAGTCGGCGACTTCGGCGAGAAGGGCGAATTGTCGTACAGATGAAATGTCGATACGGCATTGTCCGGCACACCGCTCTTCACCGCGACCGCCCAAGCGTCTTTTGACGCGCACTTCGGCGCAGTGAGCGTCTTGTCGCGATAGAACGCGTTCATCGTTCGAGGCTCCATTCCGCCTGCACGAACGTGCACGCTCACCGAACCTTCGACGACGTCTTTCTGCCCGGGTGCTTTGGTCGGATCATTGTAGTGGAACGAAAAGTCGACGCTCGCGGCGTTCTGTTGGGTCACGTCGAGCATCCCGCCGACGACCTGGAACGCGACGACCGAGCTGAGCTTGTCGGCGTGGGGCTCCTGCGCGAGCGCGATTGCGCTTGCCTGGCGAACGACGTCGGCAATGTCGACCTTGTGCAGGTCGGGTGCGTCGATCTTGTGCGCCGAGCCCGCGCCGCCACCGAGCGGATCGCCGTTGCCGGCCATGCCCGGTATCGGCGGGGTGGGCGGCGTGTAGGTGTAACCGGACGTCGTCGAACGCGAGCGGGTCATGGTGAGCCCGAAGACGAGGCCGCCGATGAGGAGCGGCATCGCCACGCCGAGCACGACCATCACGCCGACGGCACGGGTCGCCGCTTGCTGCATGGGAATCGCGATCCGACCGAAGCTCGGATCGATTTGCCATTGCTGCACCTGAACCGTCGGCGGCTTCTTTCGCCCTTGCCATTCGATGAGCGAGCGATGACCGCAGTAGTGGCACGTCACCATCTCGACGTTCGGCCCGACGTCGAGGGCGGCTCCACATTGTGGACACGAGGACGAGACGACGCGCGGCACATGGAAAGACTACCGCCACGCGGCGGGCGCGTCGCAAACTTCGGCGCTTCAGCCCGCGCCGGCCGCCGTATAGATAGAGGAGCGGTGGGAGGGACGACGACTTGACGACGAGGTGCGCGAAGCTCGCCGGTGCGCTCGCAGCTGCTGCGATCGCGCTCGGATGCGCGGGCGGTGAACGGCGCGGAGGTGCGCTCGATCCGTCGTCGAGCTCGCTGACGCCGCTCCCGTCGGTGCTCACGTGCGACGGCGACGTGCGGCAACCGAGCGTCCCGAATGTTCGCCTCGCGCCGCGAACTCCGCCGTCCGCAGGTCAGGTGACCGAGCGCTTCGCAAAGGCGAAGCGACTGTACGACTCCGAAAAGTGGGAGCCCGCGCTCGCAACGATGCGCGAGGTCGCCGATGGCGCGACCGGGGACGACGAAGCGAATCGCCAGCTCGCCGAGTTCTATGTGGCGAAGGCGCTCTTCCAGTTGAAGCGCCACAGTGAGAGCTACGCCGCTCTCCACGCCATCGCGCGCCGCCGCGATCATGCGAAGCACGTCGACGTGCTCTTGTGGCTGGCGAGGCTCGCGATGAAATACCCCGAGCTGGTGAACCTCGGCGATTTCGCGTTCTACGATCGTGAAGACGTCGAGCGCTTCGCGAACCCGGAGCAGCGCGACGTGTGGGCCGCGCTCACCTATTTCGTCGCGCGCGAGCGGCTCGCGGCGGGGGCGAAGAGCACGGCGCGCGAGCTCTTCACACGCGTCCCCAAGCAGCACGCCTACGCGGCGTACGCGAGGAGATGCCTCGAAGGCATCGATGGCGAGGCAAGGTAGGCGGTCGAGCGCGCTTCTCCATCGCCGCCTCTTCGCGTCGCGCGCGGCATGCGCTAGTGATGAAGGACACGCGCCCGTAGCTCAGCTGGATAGAGCAGCGGCCTTCTAAGCCGCCGGTCGACCGTTCGAATCGGTCCGGGCGTGCCTTGAATCTCACGGAGCGAGCGGGTGCTCCGCGGCGTGAGCGCGCAGACGATGCGTGAGCGCGCAATCGGCGCACGAGGTGAACGAGAGCGCCGTCTGCGGGTCGTGCGAGGAATCCGCGCGGGCCGTCAGCGAACGCGGTCGGCGGCGCGGAAGTACTTGCGTGCGTACGCCGCCAGCTGGCCGTCGGTCGGGTGATCGACGGTCTCCACGCCGACGATCCTCGGGACGAGCATGTGGTCGTGCTTGTGCACATGCTTGATGAGCTCGAGCTTTGCCGTCGCGGGGCCGACGACGAGGATCTCGTCTGCGTCGGCGAGGGCGCGTGCGACGTCGTGAAAGAAGTGCTGCGCGTCCGCCGGGTGGCTCGTCTCGCCGTGCTTCGGATGGCGGAGCACGTGAGCCTTCGGCGCGTTGAGCGTCGACGGTTCAGGGTTTTCGCTGTCGAGGTGGAAGACCTTGGCCTCGTGGTGGTCGATCCAGACGACGGCGTGGCGGATTGAGGTGGTCATCGCCATTTGCTTTGCGACGTTCGTGCCGTCTTTAAACTAGACCAATCGCGGCGCGACCGTCGTGACGCGACGCAAACGCTGCGCGCCCGCGCAAGGGAGGACGTGTTCGCCTTTGCGACTGCGGCCCTCGTGTCCGTGGAAATCAATGCACCTCTGCCCTGGTCTCTGCGAGGAGCGCGACGAGCGCGAGGAGCGCGTCGATCGTGGTGAAGACGCCGACGACCTTCGTGCGATCCATGACGACCGCGCACCCGATCTTGCGTTCCGCCATCGTCGCCGCGACCGACTCGAGCGCTTCGTCGCGAGCGACCACGTAGATGTCTTGCGACATCGCCTGGTCGACGCGCACCGCGTGCGTGTCCATCGGCTCGAGCGCCTCAGTGAGGTAGAGGTCGCGCTGGGAGAGTAGCCCCACGAGCTTGCCGCCTTCGAGGACGGGCAAGTGCCGAATCGCGTGCTCCTTCATCATCTGATGCGCCACTGCCAGAGGTTGCTCGAGACCGATCGAGTGCGGCGATGCCGTCATGTACCGCGCGATCCGGTGCATCGGGGGGCCCGAGGTGTTCATGGGGGTCATCAAAAGCAAGCGCGAGACCAGAGCGGATTGCCGGCGGATTCACCTCGCCGATGGGGACGGAGCCAGCAGAGCGTGCGCACGGACGCACGACCTGCGCCTCGCTTCTTCGTGGCACCGGCGTCGCGACGAGACCCTGCTCATGGCTTCACCGCGCAACAATGAGTGACGAGCGGCGCGCCCGGAAGGCCGGCGATGCCGAGTGGCGCCGCAGCGGCGACGAGGTTGATGGATCCCATCGCGGCGAGCGCGATGCCCGCCACGCGGCGCACCCAGAGGCGACGGGCGAAGCGCGCGAGTGCCGATGCCGCTGCGCCCATCGCGACGAGCATCGGAAGCGTGCCGACGCCGAACGCCGCCATGGTGAGCGCGCCCGCCGCGGGCGTCGCGCTGGTCACCGCAAGCGCGAGCGCGGCGTAGACGAGACCGCATGGCAACCATCCCCAGAGCGCGCCGAGCCCCAACGCGGCGCCAGCGCTCTCGACCGGAAGGAGTCGCTTCGCGAACGGCTCGACGCGACGCCAGAGCGGCAACACCGCGCGCTCGAGCGCCCGCGCGCCGCGCCAGACGCCCGCGAGGTAGAGCCCCACGGAGAGCGCGAGCAGTCCGGCGATCACGCGTAGCGCGATCTGCGCGCCGTACACGGCACCGATCGAGCTCGCGATCCCGCCGACGCCGCCCGCGATCGCACCCGCGACCGCGTACGACGCGATCCGTCCGACGTTGTAGAGCGCGACGTGCGACATCCGGCGAACCGTCGACTGCGAGCCGCCGCCCCCCGCGCAAATGGCCCCGACGACGCCGCCGCACATGACGACGCAATGCGCGCCGCCGAGCACGCCCATCGAAAGCGCCGCCGCGAGGATGGCCGCGCTCGTCATCGCGCTCCCAGGAACTTGCCAGTGACGATGCTCGTCTCGCCGCCGTCACGCCAAACGCGAATGCGCACTGCGAAGTCGCGATCGAAGCGGTTGCGCGCCATCGTCAAGAAGAGCGGCGCGTGCGCGCTCGTCTGCGCTTCGAGCGTGATCGTCGTAATCGGCGCGATCGTCGTCACGTCGGGCCCCGCATCGACGGAGATGTGGAACGTCTCGCGCCCACCGCGCTTGTTCACGAGGTGCAGGTCGAAGGCGTTCCTCAGCGTGTCGCCTTGAATGACGTACGGCTCGCCCGGCAATCGCAGCAGCGTCGCCTCGAACGACGTCCGCGATCGCACGGCGAACCCCGCCACGACCGCGCCGATGACGAGGAGCGCGGTATAGAAGAGGACGCGCGCTCGGATGATCTTCTTCGGCTTGCCCGCGAGGCCGTCCGGCGAGTCGTAGCGCACGAGGCCGCGCGGTCGTCCGAGCTTGTCCATCACGTCGTCGCACGCGTCGATGCACGCCGTGCACGCGATGCAATCGAGCTGCAACCCGTTGCGAATGTCGATGCCGGTCGGGCACACGACGACGCATCGCTTGCAGTCGACGCACGCGCCCTTGTCTTCCTCCGTCGCCTTGCCTCGCGGCTCGCCGCGTTTCGTGTCGTAGCCGACGACAAGCGAGTGGTCGTCGAGCAGCACCGATTGCAGTCGGCCGTAGGGGCAGAGTACGACGCAGAACTGCTCGCGGAACCACGCGAAGTTGACGTAGAGGAGCGCGCTGATCGCCGCCACCCACGTGAACGCCTCGGGATGCGCGCCGGGCTTGTGGCGAATCATCTCGAGCTCGCGCGGAAGCGAGACGAAATACGCGAGGATGATGTGCGCGATGAGGAGCGACGCGACGACGTAGAGCGCGTGCTTCACGGTCGCGCGCGCCACCTTCGCGAGGTTCCACGGCGCGTCGCGCAGGCGCATGCGCTTCTCGCGCGGCCCTTCGACGAAGCGCTCGATGCGCCGGTAAATGCCTTCGAGGAACACCGTCTGCGGGCACGCCCAGCCGCACCAAGCGCGTCCCGCGAGCGCCGTAACGAACACGAGGCCGAAGCCGACGCCGGTCGCGAGGAAGAAGAGGAGCCACACGTCCTGCGCGTTGAAGCTCGCGCCGAACAAGTAGAACTCGCGCGCGTCGATGTCGAGGAACACCGCGGGTCGCCCTGCGATCTTGATCCATGGAAGCGCGATCCACAGGCCCACGAGCAGTGCAAAGACGACCACGCGGGCGCGATCGAAGCGACCGCGTACGTCGGCGGGGAAGACGGTGTTGCGATGACCGTCGGCGCCGAGCGAGCTCGCCCCCAAGACCGGTAGTCGCATCCTTGCCATGCGTCACTTCCCCGCGCCTTGCGGCGGCTTCGACGTGACCATGGACATCTGCTCGCCCTGCGGCGGCTTGCCGGCGGGCACGTTCGTGTTCTGCAGCGTGAGGACGTACGCGACGACGTTTGCGACCTTCGCGTCACCGAGCTGCTGTCCCCACGCTGGCATTCCCTTCGCCGTCTGACCGTCGTGCGCGGACTTGTAGATGTCCTCGGGACGGCCGCCGTGCAGCCAATAGGCGTCGGTGAGGTTGGGCCCGATGTTGCCGCCGCCGTCCGCGCGATGGCACGTCGCGCAGATGGCGACGAATGTCGCTTTGCCATCGCTGATCGTCTTCGGATCCTGCGACAACGTCACCAGCATCTCCGAGGTCACCGGTCCCTGCGCGCGCGCCGCGTTCGCCCGCTGCTCCGCGATGACTGCGAGCTCGGCGTCGAGCTCACCCTTCGGCGTCGGGTGCACCTTGAGCACCGAGTAGTCGAACCAGTAGACGAGCGCGAACGCGACCGCGCCGTAGAGCGTGTACTGCCACCAGAGCGGCAGCTTGTTGTCGTACTCCTCGATGCCGTCGTACGTGTGGACGACGCGGTTCTCTTCGTGCGGTTCGCGCGGGCTGTCGTCACTCATGGTGATCCTCGTCGGCAAGAGGCAACGCGGCGCACTCGTCGATCTCGGCGCGGCTGCGCACGAGCGCGCCGACGACGACGCCGATGAACACCGCGATGAACAGGAACATCGCGATCAGCGGAAGGACGAGCAGGCTGGAGTGCGCGAGAAGGTCTCGGTACATGATCGTCTCCTAGGGGGTCTGCGAGACTGGCGCGGGCGGCGTGATCTTCGGCTCGGCGTGCGTGCCGAGCCGTTGCAGATACGCGATGAGCGCGACCAGATCCGAACGCGGATCGACCTCGGCGCCCTCCTTCTTCAGCTCGCTCGCGATGTCGGCGGCCTGCGCCGTCGCGTCGTTGGCCGCCATCGCGATCTCTTGCGGCGTGTACGGCACGCCGATCGATCGCATCGCGCGGAGCTTCGCCTCCGTTCGTTCGAGATCGACGCGCGAGTCGGCGAGCGCCGCATAGATCGGCATGTTCGATCCCGGCGACACCGAGCGCGCGTCGAGCATGTGCCGGTAGTGCCAGAGGCTCGGATACTTCCCGCCCTCACGCGCGAGGTCCGGTCCGGTGCGCTTCGACCCCCACTGAAACGGATGATCGTATTGCGAGTCGGCGAGCGTCGACGGATCGCCGTACCTCTTCGTCTCGAAGAGCATCGGCCGAATCATTTGCGAGTGGCAGTTGTAACAACCTTCACGCAAGTAGACGTCGCGACCTTCGAGCTCGAGCGCGCGGTACGGCTGCACGTTGGCGGCGGCGCGCGCGTCGGGCGGCGTGGCGAGAAGCGTCGGCACGAGCTCGGCGACGCCGCCGACGAGCACGGCGATCGCAGTGAGCACCGTGAAGAGGAGCGCTCGCCCTTCGAGGAGGCGATGCCACGCGCGTTCGCCGCCGCTCGCGGTGAGGCGCAGCGCGATGGTTCCGAGGATCGCGACGACCATGACGACGGCCGCCATGAAGATGCTCGCCTCGCTGTTCACGACAGCCATCGTGGCGACGAGCCCGGCGACGATCGTCACGAAGACGACCGGACGCCCGAAGAGGATCTCCGTCCACTCGACGTCGCGCGCCGGATTCACCTCGACGGTCACCGTCGCTTCGCCGTCGACCGCTTTGCCTGCGCGCGCGGTCTTCACGAGGTTGTACGCCATCACGATCATGCCGATGAGGTACATCGAGCCGCCGATGAGCCTCATCCAGTACATCGGTTTGATCGCGAGGAGCGTCTCGACGAACGCCGGATACTGAAGCCCGCCGCCCGCATCGGTCGCGCGCCACATCAGGCCTTGCGTCACCCCGGCGACCCACATCGAGACGACGTAGAGGAGGATGCCGAACGTGCCGATGTAGAAGTGCACGTTCGCGAGGCGCGTCGAATAGAGCTTCGTCCCGTAGAGGCGCGGCACGAGGAAGTAGAACATTCCCGCCGCCATGAGCCCGTTCCATCCGAGCGCTCCGGCGTGCACGTGACCGACGATCCAATCGGTGTAGTGCGCGAGCCCGTTGACGCTCTTGATCGAGAGCAGCGGTCCTTCGAACGTTGCCATTCCGTAGAACGTGACGGCCGCCGCGAAGAACTTGAGCACCGGGTCGGCGCGGACTTTGTCCCAAGCGCCGCGCAGCGTGAGAAGGCCGTTGAGCATGCCGCCCCAGCTCGGCGCCCACAGCATCAAGCTGAAAATCATCCCGAGCGTCTGCGCCCAATCGGGCAGCGCCGTATTGAGCAGGTGATGCGGTCCCGCCCAGATGTAGACGAAGATCAGCGCCCAGAAATGGATGATGGAGAGCCGATACGAGTAGACCGGTCGCCCCGCCGCCTTCGGCAAGAAGTAGTACATGATGCCGAGGATCGGCGTGGTCAGGAAGAACGCGACGGCGTTGTGCCCGTACCACCACTGCACGAGCGCATCCTTCGCGCCGCCGTAGATCGAGTAGCTCTTCAGCGCGAAGACCGGCACCGCCATGCTGTTGACGATGTGGAGCACCGCGACGGTAACGATGGTCGCGATGTAGAACCACACCGCGACGTAGAGGTGCTTCTCGGTGCGGTTCTTCAGCATCCAGAAGAAGTTGATCGCGAAGACGACCCACACGATCGTGATCGCGATGTCGATCGGCCACTCGAGCTCCGCGTACTCTTTGCCTTGCGTGTAGCCGAGCGGGAGCGTGATCGCAGCGGCCACGATGATGAGCTGCCACCCCCAGAAATGGATCTTCGCGAGGAGGTCCGACGGAAGGCGCGCCTTCACGAGGCGCTGCGTCGAGTAGTAGATGCCGGCGAAGAGCATGTTGCCGACGAACGCGAAGATGACGGCGTTCGTGTGCAGCGGTCGCAAGCGGCCGAAGGTCAGGTACGGGCTGACGTTCGCTTGCCAGAACGCCATCTGCAGCGCGATGACCGCGCCGACCAGCATCCCGACGATCCCCCAACCGACGGACGCGAACGTGAACCAGCGCGTGATGGAGTCGTTGTAGACGATCGTCTTCGTCTCGAAGCGCGTCGCGGCGGCGGCGGTGCTCATTCAGGGTCCTTCTTTTTCTTTTCGTCGTCTTCGAGGGGGAACAGCGCGAGGCGATCGGCGTGATCGAAGTCGCGTTGACGGCACGTGAAGCCGAACAGGATCAGCGAGCCGACCACCAGCATCAGGCTCACGAACACTTGCAAGGTCAGGACCTCCATAGTGATCTCCTCGGCGAGAGGCGAAACGCGGTGATGGCGATCGTCGAGACCGAGCTCATCGGCATGATCACGGCGCAGACGAGCGGCGACATGAGGCCGGCGTACGCGAGCCCCACGGCGAGGATGTTGTAGGCGACGGCGACCACGAGGTTCGCGCGCCGAATGCGCGAGAGCGCACGACTTGCGCGGAGCGCGACGCGCACCGGATGCAGGCCGGGCGAGACGAAGTAGAAGTCGGAGCGCGCGGCCATGAAGGGGCGATCGACGGCCGGCGTGCCCGAGCAGTACGCTTCGGACACGACGAGGCTGTCGTTGATGCCGTCGCCGACCATCAAGAGATCGCGGCGGTCGTGCGCGCGTACCCACTCTGCCTTCGCTTCGGGCGATCGATCACCGACCGCGTGATCGACGGCGATGCCGGCGTCGCGCGCCGCGTCCTCGACGCGCGATTGCGCGTCGCCGCTCAAGAGCCAGACGTCGAAGCCGTCGGCGCCGAGCGCAGCGACCTCGCGATGCGCGTCGGCGCGGCGCTCTTCGATCGTCGTGACGTCGGCGAGCAGGTGCCCGTCGACGCCGAACACGACGTCGCCCTCGTGCGCGCTTCCGGATAGGACCCACGATGGGGAGCCGAGGCGATAGCGGTGACCCGCGCGCTCGAACTCGAGGCCGCGGCCAGCGCGCTCGACGACGCGTGCGCTCGCGTCGTACGAAGCAGCGCCTTTTCCGAGCGCGCGTAGGATCGCGATGCTCTTCGGATGATTGCTGCGCGCGACGAGATCGCCGAGCGCTTTGCGATGCTCGGGCGCCAGCGTGCGGAGCGCGTCGGGATCGCGAACCGAGAGGCGACCGCTCGTGAGCGTCCCGGTCTTGTCGAAGACGACGGTGCGTACGAGCGCGGCGCGATCGAGGAAGCCCGCCGAGCGAACGTAGAGTCCGACGCGGCGTAGACCTGCCTGCACGAGATCGTACGCGAGCGGCGTCGCGATGCCGAAGGCGCACGGGCACGTGACGATGAGGACGGCGGTCGCAACGCCGAGACTCTTGCCGAGATCGCCGGTGCGGATCATCCAGAGCGCAAAGCCGGTCGACGCGGCGGCGATGACGGCAGCGACGTAGATCTTCGCAAAGCGCTGCCACCACGGCGTCGCGCTCGCCGCATCGGCGTCGCGCGACCGCGGGGTGCGAAGGAGCGCGACCAACGAGGACTCGGCGAAGTCAGCGGTCGCGGTGACTTCGATCGCGCGGACGCCGCAGTAGAACGCGCCGGCCGGGACGGTGTCGCCCGCGCGGAAGACCCGCGGCGCGCTCTCGCCGTTGATCCAGTCGAGAGAGAACGTCGCCACGCCGTCGAGCTTCGCCGGAAGCGGGACGAGATCGCCGGGGGCGAGGAGCAGTACGTCGCCGCGCGCGAAGTCGGTGCATTTCACCGTCTCGACGGCCCCGGCGCGGACGCGACGCGCGAGCAAACCGTCGACGCCGTCGCTCGCGAGGAGCGTGAGGCGATTCTTCTCGAGGACGCGCTCTTGGAGGAAGCGCCCGACCAGCATGAGCGCGATGAAGACGTTGAGCGTGTCGAAGAAGGAAGCGTCCCCGCGATGGGTGAAAAATGCGTACGTCGATCCGCCGAACGCCAGCGCGATGCCGAGCGCAATCGGGAGATCCATGTGGAGCACGCGCCGCCGCAGTCCGCTCCACGCGGCGCGGAAGAACACCGAGCCACCGACGGCGACGCTCACGATGGAGAGGGCGAAGTTGAGCCGCAGGAACAGCTCGTAGAGCGCGCCGGTGCGCAGCCCCGCGTAGATCGCGATCGCGAAGATCATCGAGTTCATCGCGATGGCGGCGCAGACGCCGAGGCGCGCGAGCAGTCCGGTCGATGCGCGACGCGCCGACTTCACCGGCGGCCCGAGGCGGTAGCCGAAGCGCTCGATGTCGTCGACGAATCCGCGGAGATCGAACGCCGGCGTCGCGGTGACGTCGATGCGGCCGAGCGCAGGGTTCACGATGATGGACGATCCACCCGGATGGTCGCGAAAGAGCGTCTCGACGAGCCAAACGCACGCCGAGCAGTGCATGCCCTGGACGTCGAGCTCGACCCGCGATCCTTCGGGGCGCGCGCGCACGTTGCTCTCGATCGCGTCGAGCCACTTGTGATCGCGCGCGCCGTCGCGGGGAACCGCGCGGCCGGCTCCTGGGCGTAGGTCGTAGTAGCGGTCGAGATGACGCGACGACAGGAGCGCGTACACCGCCGCGCAGCCCTCGCAGCAGAACTCGCCGCCGACGGCGTCGTCGACCGGGTTCAGGCAGTGCCGGCACAGCGCGGGCGCAGAGTGCGTGGAGACCGCGGCGGTCACCGGGCAGAGCTCGGGTGCATGCCGCGTGCTTCTTCACGCCGCGTGCCGCTCGATCCGCACCGCGTTTTCCGGTGATCGACGGCGCCCGATCCAAGAGGCCGCGCAAGACTGTCGCGAAAGCGCAGATCCTGCGCTGATGCGCAGCTCTTTCGCGAGGGCCCTCGGTCTTCGCGCACACCACAACGAGACGCGTGCCGCTAACGCGCGCGGTGCGCGGCCTGTCGTGTGCAACGATGCCGACATGACGATGCAGCACGCCCACGCCGTCGACGCGGTCGCATGCGTCCAGTCGCGTCAACGCATCTTCGTCCACGGCGGTGCTGCGACGCCGCAGCGCTTGCTCGATGGGCTCGTCGAGCTCGCGCCTCGGCTGCGCGACGTAGAGCTCATCCACCTCCATACGGTCGGGCCTGCGCGCTATGCCGACGCCGAGCTCGCCGACAGCTTTCGCGTCGCGAACCTCTTCGTCGGGGCGAACATGCGCGGCCGCATCGACCAGCGGCGTGTCGACTATCTCCCGTGCTTCCTTTCGGAGATCCCGCAGCTCTTTCGGTCCCGTCGCAGACCGATCGACCTCGCGTTCATTCACGTCTCGCCGCCCGATCGCCACGGGTACTGCACGCTCGGCACCAGCGTCGACGTCGCGGCCGCGGCGGTCGAGGTCGCGACGACGGTCATCGCGCAGATCAATCCGCGCATGCCGCGCGTTCACGGCGACGGTCTCGTTCACATGAGCCGCATCGATCACTTCATCGAGGTCGACGAGGCGATACCCGAGTCGCCGTCGGCGGCGCCGACCGACATCGAGCGCGCGATCGGCCGGCACACGGCGTCGCTCGTCGAGGACGGCGCGACGCTCCAGACCGGCATCGGCGCGGTCCCCGACGCTGTGCTCGCGGCGCTCACCGGCCATCGGCACCTCGGCATCCACACCGAGATGTGGAGCGACGGCGCGCTCGCGCTGCTGAAGAGCGGCGTCGTCGACAACTCGCGGAAGAGGGTCCATCCGGGCAAGACGGTCTCCGGCTTCGTGATGGGGACGCGCGCTCTCTACGAGTTCGTCGACGACAATCCGTCGGTCGTGCAGCTCGACATCGGGTACGTGAACGATGCCGCGGTCATCGCGCGCAACCCGAGCGTCGTCGCGATCAACTCCGCCGTCGAGATCGACCTCACCGGACAAGTGTGCGCGGACTCCGTCGGATCCCGCGTCATCTCCGGCGTCGGCGGGCAGATGGACTTCATCCGCGGCGCGTCGCTCTCGCCGGGCGGACGGCCGATCATCGCGCTAACGAGTCGCACGGCAAAAGGAACGCCGCGGATCGTCGCGACGCTGCGAGTAGGCGCCGGTGTTGTCACGACGCGCGCGCACGTGCACTTCGTCGTCACCGAGCACGGCATCGCGGATCTCTACGGCAAGACGCTCGACGAACGCGCACGTGCGCTCATCGCGATCGCGAATCCCGCGGATCGCGACGCGCTGGCGCGCGATTGGCGCGCGATGCAGCACGGACACGGCGGATGAGACGACGGCTCACTCGCAGATCTGCACGTGGCCCGATCCAGCTTCGAGCTCACGCCATCCGGTGCACGTCATGTTCGAGATGTCCCGCGCGACGTTGGGCGTCGGCTCCACCGCGGTCGGCGCGTAGTGCGCACGGTCGCCGAAGAGCCAGATGGTGTCGAGCTCGAGGAGCCTCGGCTCGGTGACCGCGTCGACCGGTTGCGACACCGTTGCCGTGCGCGCCGCCGTCGTGTGCATGGTCGAGGCGAGCGCCATCGGCCGAGCGAGCGCGTAGGCAAGGACGACCGCCGATCCGATGCCGGCGAGCCAGACGCCGGCCGCCGCGGCGAGCGCGAGTGACCTCTTGTGGATGTTCATGACGCAAGCTCCGCTTCTGATGCCGGCGCCGGCATCGACGAACTCGCGGCGCGAGTAGCGAGCGTGATGCCTCTTGCGCTCGCGGCTCTCGTCGCAAGGAAAAAAGTAAGCACGCCGCGACGCGCGGCAAGGCGATCGCCAGCGTTACGCAAAGAAGGCGCGGTCGCGAAGCGATTGCGCGTCGTCGTCGATTCGCGCGCTCACTTCTTTCGATAGTCCGCCGCGTCGATCCCGGCGTACCGAATCCATCGATGGATCTGCGCGCGGTCCTTTCGGAGCTCGCGCGCGACCTCCGCGATGTTGCCGCCGGTGCGTTCGAGGAGCGCGCGGAGCTCGGACGCAGGCGGCGCTGCCCCACGCGCGGCGCGTTGGGCCGGAGGACTCTCCCTGGGCGGTGGCGCATCGGACACGCCGTCGTCGGCGCGTCGTCCATAGTCGCGCATCGCGTCGCGCACTTCGGTCGGAAGGAAACGAACGTCGAGCGGCGCGCCGTCGGCGACCGCGACCGCGCGCCGGATCGCCGACTCGAGCTCGCGGACGTTGTACGGCCAATCGTACTGACAAAGGTTGACCATCACGTCGAAGCTCGGCAGCGCGTCGGGTCGACCGGCCTTCGCGAGGAAGTGGCGACACAGGCGGTAGATGTCCTCTTTCCGCTCGCGGAGCGGCGGCAGGCGCACGCTGTAACCGTGAATGCGCGCGAAGAGATCGCCGCGGAAGGCGCCGCGCTCGACGAGGGCCGCGAGATCGCGGTGCGTCGCGCAGACGAGCCTCACGTCGAGCTGCTCTCCTTCGGTGGCGCCGAGCGGGACGACCTCGCGCGACTCGATCATGCGAAGCACCTTGGCTTGCGCGTCGAGCGGCATGTCGCCGATCTCGTCGAGCATGAGCGTGCCTCCGTTCGCCGACTTCACGAGGCCGACTCGGTCGCGGTCCGCCCCGGTGAACGCGCCGCGCTTGACGCCGAACAGCTCGCTCTCGATCAGCGCCGGTGGGATCGCCGCGCAGTTGATCGCGCAGAACCGCCCGCTTCGCCCGCTCTTCGCGTGAAGCGCGCGCGCGACGAGCTCCTTCCCCGTACCGGTCTCGCCTTGCACGAGCACCGCGAGCTCCGTCGCCGCGACGGTCTCCGCTTCGGCCATCAGCTTGTCGATCTGCGCGCCTCCGATGAGCTCCGACGCTTGCGACAGTCGACCGGGCGGGGACACCGTGCCGTCGATCCAATAGTTGTCGTACGCGCCCGCACCGTCGGCGACGTACTTGAAGATGGCGTCGCCGATGCGCACCTCGTCGAGTGGCGCGAGCGTCGCCTCGCGAACGAATCGCCCGTTCACCATCGTCCCGTTTCGGCTCTCGAGATCGGTGATCGTCCACACGCCGTCCTTCGCCGTGAGACGCGCATGCGCGCGCGACACCGCGCTCGAGGGGATCGCGAAGCCGCCGGGCGGAGGCTCGCGCCCGACGACGAGGCTTTCTCCTTCGAGCGGCCAGACCGGCGGGAGCTCTTGGAAGTCGGGCGCGAAGATCAGCACGAGCCCCGCGCCCATCGGCGCGTCCCGCTCGCGGCGGTGCGAGAACCCCTGCATCGTGACGGTCTTCGTCATCGTCTCGAGGAAACCCTCGACGCCCATAGTCGCCTCGCGAGCGTGACATGTCACGTGACCACGCCGCGAGCTGTCACGGTTCGGCGATGAAAGCGCTCAATTTCCGCGGGAATGGCGTGCCGGACCGTGCGGTCAGGGCGGGCATGCGCCGTGCTGTAGGTGCCATTGGCTCGGGGGATCGAAAGCAGCACGCAGCGAAAGGATCCATCCATGCGCACCTGGTGTCTCGTCCTCGCGTCTCTACCGCTCCTCGCTTGCAGCAGCTCGTCGAGCGCTCCTGCTTCCGTCGCGAACGTCGACGCCGGCTCCGTCGGTAACGACGCGAGCGCGCAGGTCGGAACGATCGTCGAGCACGGGACCATCGTCGACTACTTCACATTGAAGCCCGTCGCCGGTCTTGCCGTCGCCGACAACGGTGTGATGACGACCACCGACGCGGACGGAAAGTGGTCGCTCTCCGTCCCCGCGAATTCGGTCCTCCAGCCCATGGTGACGGGGCCGAAGTACACGAAGCTCCTCTTCCCCGACTCCGCACCGAGCGGCGCCGAAGCGGACTTCGGCACGTCGGTGATGCCGGACTCGAGCACGTACAACCTCGAGCAGAACTCGCTCGACAATTTCGATCCGAACAAGGCACTCGTGCAGATCGTCCTCGTTCCGACGGGCGCGTGCACGAGCCTCGTCGGTGGAAAGGCGAAGGTCGTGTCTCCCGCGGGCGCGGCGCTCACGTACTTCGGCGGCAGCTCGGGGATTCCGCTCGCGTCGGTCGACTCGTTCGAAGCGGTGAAGCCGGACCGGCCCGTCGTCGTCGTCTACAACATCGATGTTGGCGCCAACCTCGTCGTCGAGATCACGCATTCGACGTGCAAGCAGGCGGCGTTTCCGACGACGTACGCGGGCAAGACGTACTCGGGCAAAGTAAGGACAGAAGCCGCCGAGCCAGGTGACCTCAACTCTGCGCTCGTCATCGTGATGCAGTAAGCGCTTGCCGAGCGTACACGCGGCGGAACGCGTATCGTCGGTCAGCTGCCTATGAAGACACCTCCACGTTTTCGTGTCATTCGCGAGCTGGGGGAGGGGGGGAGCGGCGTCGTCTACGAAGCGTTCGACGAGGACCGCAAGACGAACGTCGCGATCAAGCGACTCGACGACATGAACCCGGAATCGCTCGTGCGATTCAAGCGCGAGTTTCGCGCGATGCAGGGACTGCATCATCCCAACTTGGTGACGCTCGGCGAGCTCATCTCGGAAGGGGACCAGTGGTTTTTCACGATGGACCTCGTCGAGGGGGTCGATTTTCTTTCGTACGTGCGTCCGTACGATCGCTTTCCGCCGAACACGAGCCACTCGACGGCGAGCGGCGCGCATCCGTTCGCCGCGACGATGCCGCCGCCGCCGCTCGATCCTGCGCCCGCGCCGACGGGACGCTTCGCGCGATCGCGTGGCACGGGCAGCTCGGATCGACCGCAGCCGTTCTCGTTCGACGAGATTCGTCTGCGCTCGTGCTTGCGTCAGCTGATGATCGCGCTGTCTGCGCTCCACGCCGCCGATCTCGTTCATCGGGACATCAAGCCGAGCAACATTCGCGTCACGAGCACCGGTCGGCTCGTGCTCTTGGACTTCGGGCTCGTCGGAGAGATCGCGGGCGGAATGCACGAGACGACCGGCGCGAAGATCGTCGGAACGCCTGCATACATGGCGCCGGAGCAAGCCAACTCCGAGCCCGTCGGCGCAGCTGCGGACCTGTACAGCGTCGGGGTCATCCTCTACGAGGCGCTCACCGGATCGCTCCCGTTCAGCGGCACGCCCGTCTACATCCTCATGCAGAAGCAGCAGCGCGAGCCCGGGGCGCCACGCTCCGTCGAGCCCGGCGTCCCCGCCGATCTCGACCTCCTTTGCTCGTCGCTCCTCCACACCGACCCGAGGGCGCGACCGTCGACGGAGCTCGTGCTCCGCGCGCTCGACGTTCGCGTCGACGCCGCGGCGACCGAGCGGGCCAAGCGCGACAGGATGAACGTGCCGTTCGTCGGCAGGAGCGATGAGCTCGCCGCGCTGCGCGAGGCGTACGACGAGAGCCAGCGAGGTACGCCCGTCACCGTCGTCGTCGAAGGCGAGTCGGGCGTCGGCAAGAGCTCCATCGTGCGCCGCTTCGTCGAGCAGCTCGTCGCCGAGGAGCCGGAGCTCGTCGTGCTCTCCGGCCGCTGCTACGAGCGCGAGTCGGT
>JBBQXV010000176.1:0-20038 GCA_038209335.1 Polyangiales bacterium
TCCGTCATCGCTCGCAGCGACGTCGACCGCGCGCACCCAATCGCTCGATACCGTGCGCCGCGTGACCGCCGCGATGAGCGCGAAGAAATCGCTCTTCGCGATCGCCGACACCGATCGCAAAGCCGATCGCGTCCGCGGTCGCCGCTACGTCGCTGGCGATCCGTCGATCGACGTCGGCGCGAGCGGCGGCTCGCTCGTCGCGACGAGCCACGGCGGCAACGGCGGCAACAAGCTGTGGCCGCTCCCCGGCGACGGCGCGGTCGACGCGGTTCGCGGCGTTTCGTTTTCGCTCGGCGGCGAGAAGGCGTACGCGATCGCGTTTCGTCGCGGCGCTTCCGTGTTCACCGGCGTCGCGACCGGCGACGGCAAGACGCTCGCCGCGAAGGGCCCGCTCTCGAAGCTCGACGGCCTCGGCGACAAAATCGGATCGCCGTCGATCGCGGTCACCGGCGACAGCGTGCTCGTCGCGTGGGCCGATCGCCGCTTCGACACCGATCCATGGACGCTCCGCTTCGTCGTCTTCAAAGCCGGCGCCGACGCCGGCACGCCGCAGAGCTTCTCGCCGCCCGCGGGCGGTCTCGGATCGAACGTGATGTCGCCCGGCGCGATCGGCGTCTCCGGCGGGCGCTTCCTCCTCGTGTGGACCGAAGGTCCGGTCGACAGCCATCAAGTGCGCGGCCAGACGCTGCGCGCCGACGGAACGGCGATCGGCGGCGCGCTCGTCCTCTCGTCCGAGGGAGTCAACGCCGGTCAAGGTCAGGCGGCCATCGGCAGCGACGGCAGAGGCGTCGTCGCGTTTCTCGACGGCTCGAAGCGCGAGGTCATCGCGACACCGGTCGCGTGCCCGCAGTGAGCGATTCGCGCGAGGTCGAGGTAGACTACCGGCAATGCGGCTCGCAGACGCAAGCGTGAAGCGGATCGGTATCGCGTGGGTCGCGGCGCTCGCGGCCGCGTGCTCGCTCTTGTCGGGCCCGTCGCGCGTTCGCGAAGGCGGGCTCTATCGCACGGGCGAAGCGCAGTACGACGCGTACTTCAAAGAAGTGCACGACGTGCAAGTCGCCGCGTCGACGTGGAGCGACGACAAGAAGGCGGCGCGCAAGCCGATCGTCGACGCACTCCAGCTCACGACCGATTCGTCCGATTCGACGATCGCGCAGCTGTGTCACGAGCAGATCGAAGCAGCGCAGTCGTCGCTTGGCACCGCGGAGCTCAAGGTAGCGGGTGACGACGTGAAGTTCGTGTCGGGGACCGGCTCGCGCGGATCGATCGACGGCCTCGCGACGGCGCTCGAGGCGACCGCGAAAGGCGAGATCGATCGCGCGAAGAAATTGAAGACGCTTCCGCCGCGGATCGAAGCGCTGCTCAAGACGGGGCACGATCTCGAGCCGCACGCGAAGGAGGACTTCGTGAAGGTCGGCGGGCAGAAGCCGTTCGAGGTGAAGGCCGAGCTCAACGCGTCGTTCGACGTGCTCGGCGCGATCGCGACGAACGCGAAGCGCGAGGTTCGATCGGCCGAGTCGTTCGTGGCCGATCTGCAGCGCGCGGTCGCGCTCGGTCCGAACGCGCAGCTCGCCATCGCCGCCGCGGATGCCGGCGCGCCCGCGACGCCTCCGAAGCCGACCGCGACGCCGCGGCCCGCGACGCCGAAGCCGCCGCCGCAACCGACGTCGACCGGTCAGGCAGCGTTGCCCAAACCTCCGCCGCCGCCGCACGCGGATCCGCCGCCGCCCAAGCCCGCGCCGGCACCGAAGCCGACGAGCACCGGCGAAGTCTTCAACCCGTAGCGCCCGGCCCGACGTAAGCGCGCTTCAGCGAAGCGTCTGATCGAGCTGCTGGTTCGCGCGCTGCGCGGCGCGGAGCGCGGCTTCGAAGTCGGCGTCGCCTTTGCCCTTCGCGGGCGCGTCGTTCGGCGCGACCGGCTTCACGCCCGGGTTCGACGGCTGCGGCAACGCGCCCGCCGCGACCCTCGGCGGATCGACGCGCGGTGTGGTCGCCGCGCCTTGCGGCATGTAACGGCCAGGAGTCACGACGCCCATCGGACGCGTCGTGACGGGGACCGTGACCGGGATGTCGATCGTGTCGTTGCTCGGCGTCGTCGCAGCGACCGGCTCGGGCGTCGCGGGCGGCGTGTCGGGCGTCGCGACCGCGGGAGCGATCGGCGCGGGCGCGGGCTCGGCCTTCTGCGCGGCCGGCTGAACGAGCGCGGCCTCGGTCGCCGTTGCGTGCGCGTCGCCGCGGAACGTGCCGATCACGGCCGCGACCGCGATGCCGACGACGACCACACCCGGAATCCACGCCATGCGCCCCGAGCGCTTCGTCGCGGCCTTCTCGGCAGGAGCGCGCGCCGGAAGCGCCGCGATGACCGGGAGCGACGACGAGCTCGCCGCCCGCGTCCGCGTCTTCGTGGCGAGCGCCGCTTCGAGCTGCGCCTTCATGACGGCGGGGATCATCCCGTCGACCTGAGTCGGCGGCGCGAGCGCGTCGTCGTCGGTCATCACGCTGGCGATCACGAACATGTCGGGGAGGCTCTTCCGTTTCATCGCACCGTCACCTCTGAGGTCAGACTTTGCACGGCGCGGGCCATTCGGAACTCGCCGGAAAACGTTACAGATGCGCGCGCGATGCGGGGGCACCGTTCCCATGTTTCGGGGGCGATGCCCCTCGTGGATCCGGCCGGAGCCACCGCGCCGGGAGATCGTGGCTTGGTGGTACGAGCCGTGCTCTGATGAATCGGGATGATGACTCGACGCGCTCGACGCACCGTGGGGGTCCTCGCCGCGCTGGCCACGCTCGCCGGCGCGATCGTCGGCGCAGCGGCGTGCAGCTCCGAGCCGGCCACCAAGTACGGCACGCCCGGCAACCTGAAGAAGGACAACCTCCCCGGCGAAGCGGGCATCGAGCCGCTCGTCTGCAGCGGCGAGGGGGGCATCAGCGACGCGGGCGGCGGTGGGACAGGCGATGCGTGCGCTGTCTCGTGGTCGAAGGACATCTTTCCGAACATGGTCGGCACCAAGGGATGGCAGTGCGCGACGGCCGCTTGCCACGCGCCCGGCAACACCGATCCGCCGATCGATCCGGCCAATCCTGGCGCGGCGCTCACGAGCCTCAAGGGGCACAAGCTCGCGTCGAAGCCGACGCTCAACTACATCGACAACAGTGGCGATCCGGCCAAATCCACGATCGAATGCAATCTCGCCGGCCAGTGCAGCCCCGCGATGCCGATCGGCGCGGGCCGCCAGCTCACCGACGTCGAACGATGCAAGCTGCACGCATGGCTCACGTGCGGCGCGCCGAGCAACTAGACACTCAATCGGGAATGGCGCGGTACTGCTCGCGCACGACGAGCCCTTGCTCGCCCATGTTCGTCGCGCTCACGTCGGCGGAGTAGTCGCGGAAGCGGAACTCGATGGCGCGGCTCGCGTAGGTGTCGCGCTCGAGCATCGCGCCCGAGGATTCGCCGCGCGTCGCGCTCGCTGCGCCGGCGTCGCGCACGATCGTCGCGGCGATCGCGTCGACGAGCGCGATCGCTGCGTCGCCGCTCTGTGCCCCGCGGATCGCGTCGACCGCCACGAGCGCGCCGCTCGGCTCGAAGCGCATGTAGAGATCACGAATCGGCCCCGCATCCGTCGGGACGTCGCGGCAACGGAGCGCCGTCTGCGCGAGCTCGTCGGTGCACGTCACGCCGCGCGCGCTCGCCCACGCCGCGACGTCGGTCTTCGTCGATCGCGTGAGCACGAAAGAGAGCGCGGGCCGCGCGCGCGCACGCTCGGCGCCGCGCTGCGCTTTCATCGTCGCCGCGCGTTGGTCTTCGAGCTGTTGAGGCGAAGCGTTCGCCGTCGACACCGGGCATCCCACGCGCGAGCTGCCGAAGGCCGAGAGCAACGGTCTTCCGACCTTCGTGTGCGCGAGGCCCATGAACGCCACCGCCGCGACAGGCAGGGCGAGCAGGATCCCTATTTTCTTCGACGTTTTCAACCGGCGCCTGCGTCGGTGCCGCCGCCGCTGTCAGCGCCGCCGCCGCTATCAACGGCGCCGCCGCTATCAACGGCGCCGCCTTCGCGTCCGGCTTCGGCGTCCTTGCCTGCATCGAGGTTCGGAACGTAGACGCAGCCCGCGTCGTTCGCGCACGTGCACTCCTGCGTCCCCTTCTTGTTCGCGTTGTAGACGCCCGCGACGCCGGTGACGAGGCTGAGGACGCTCGTCTTGTCCGCCGCCGTCATGTTGTGCGCGGTCATGACCGAGACGATGTCCTCGCGGAAGGCGGTGAAATCGTCGTTGCTGATGCCGAGCGCCTGGTGGGCGTTCGCCATGCTCCGGCAGTCTTGTCCCTTCGAGTCCTTCGCTCCGGTGTACGTCACGCCCGCACAGTCGAACGTCGCGCCGAGGTACGTCGCGAAGCAGTCGTTCATGTGCGCCATCTGATCGGCGGAGAGCGCCGCGAAGTAGCCGCCGATGCGGCAGTCGGCCTGGAGCTTCGCGTTGGTGTCGAGCGCGATCTTCGTGACCTCGGCCGCGCCACCGACCTTCACGCAGAGTCCGAGGATGCTCGTCTCTTGCCCGAGGCCTCCGTCGTCGAGCGTCCCGTCGAGGCTCGCGTCGGCCGCCTTGTATGGATGCGCCGAGTCCGTCGTGTCGTCGAACGCGCAGCCTTGAACGGTTGCGTTGAGCGCGCTCACGGACAACGCGGCAGTGGCGATCACCAGCAAGCGCTTCTTCAACGTCGCATTCGGTTTCATACGGCCTCCTCGAGAGATCATGACGAGTGAACGCTTTGCAAACGATGAGCCTTCGTCGACGCGAGGGTGAGTGTATGTCGTCGTGACAACGGTGCGCGCGTGATGTGACATCGCGCAGACCGTGCGGCACACGCTTCGCACTAGTGCCCTCCACGATGAATTCGCGGCTCGTTGGCATCGGTGTCGTCATTGCGGTCGGAGCGCTTTTTCTCGGCGCCGACAAGCAGTCGCGCACGTCCGCGAATGCCGCGCTGATTCCGGCCTCGATCAGGCCGAGTCCCCCAATGACGGGGGAACCTCCCCCCGCGATGAAGCGAGCGCGCTTCCGCGAGGCGACGGTGTACGTCGATGGGAACCCGCGCGGGATTCTGCGCGCGCTCGAGATGCCGCCGTCGCTCAAGACGCACGCGATGCATTCGAACGTCGGCACGATCGATCGCTATTTGGTGAGCGAGTACCTGCAGGTGCTCGGTGTCGACGTCGCGAAGGTGAACACGCTCCATTTCTACGGCGGTCGTCGCATCGCCGTCGTCGCGGGGAGCGAGCTTCGGCGCTTCTCGACGACGCTGAGCTTCGAGTTCGCGGGCGGCGATCGCGGCAAGCCGCGCATGCATTTCCCGGGCGGCGATTTCCAAGTGAACACGTCGGTCGACATGATCTCGGGCATCGCGGTCTACGTCGACAAAGAGGCGCCGCGCTTCATCAACGCGGGCGGCGAAGGTTACCTCGCGTTCGCCGACGGCAAAGCGATCGACGGCGTTCCGTACGCGCCGGAAGAGCAGCTCAAAGGCACGCGCGTCTACGTCGACGGCGTTCTCGTCTCGACATTGAAGCGCAAGCTCCTCCCGAACGAGCTCCTCGTCGACGGCTACGGCTCGTCGGGCCCCGCGCCGTTCTCGCTCGCGAAATACCTCGACTCGGTCGGTGCGAGCACGAAGGGCGCGCGCGCGATCGACTTGATTACGGGCGACGACGTCGTCCAACGCATCGACGGAAAAGACTGGGACGGACTGAAGAAGACATTCGCATTCACCATCCCGGCGCGCAGCCAGGGGCAGCTCGTGATCGACATCCCGAGCAGCAACGCCTTGAAGGCGAAGATCTCGACGATTCAGATCTTCGCGCGCATGGAGCCGCCGAAGCGGTGGATTGCGCCCCCGGAGTTCGTCGCGATGGCCGATGCCCCCAATGGCAGCGGCGATGGCGACGGCGTCGAGGACGCTTTGTGACAGACGATGTTCGATTGTGACGTCGGCGCGCAACGTGCAACCCGACGAGATTGACTTGCTGGGGGACGGACTCGACCAAGACGACCTGTAAGGAGGCTGCCGTGAAATCAATTCGTCATCTGGGTGCGCTCGCTGGCGTCCTCGTTCTCTCGCAAGTCGGGACCGCATCGGCCGACCAAGTTCAACCGGTCACACGTTCGGCCGCGCTCATCCTCATCGGTCGAGGCAACGAGCAGATGCTCGGTCGCCCCGCGATTGACGATCCGGCCGATCCGAACACGAACCGGCGCGTCGGTCCGGGCTTCGAGCAAGCGACGCTGACGTACATGAAGGGCGCGGACGGGCAGCCGTACGTCGTCGTCCTCGTGATGGAGTCGGTCTACATCAAGGACTACGGCCCGTACCAAGTGTCGTGCTCGTCGTACAAGCTCAACGACAAGAGCGCGCCGACGCAGATGATCGCGCGTCAGATGCTGACGAAGAACAAGGGCGACCGCTCGGCGAACCATCCGAAGGCCGCGGTCGCGCAGGTCGCGGGCAACAACGTGATCGTCTGGGGCTACGGCTCGCAGATGGATCACAACCGCACGGCGACGTACATGAGCGTCACGAACGAGCGGTGCGAGAAGCTGATGCCCGATCAGCTCGTGAGCCCCGACACCGAGCTCAATAGCCAAGACAACGGCGCGTTCGATGTCGCGGTCAACGGCAGCGCGGACGGCGGCATGACGAGCGTCGTCTCGGCCGCGTACCTCAGCACCGGCGGCAACAACGACGCGACGTACTTCATGGGCTTCAAGCTCTCGGAGGCGGCGGGGCTCATCACGCTCACGCAGCTCTACGCGCCGAAGATGGTCGTCGCGCCGTCGAACATCGGACGTCCGGCGCTCCTCGCGGACGGAATGGATCGCGCGGTTCTCTGCGCATCGAAGGACGGCAACGGTAGCCGGCGTCCGGCTGGTGGCGGCGTCGACTGCGCGCGCATGGTGACGTCGACCGGCGACATCCTCTGGAAGGGGACCGTCGTCGCCGCGAAGATGGATCCGGATCCGTACAAGCGCGAGTACATGGCGCAACCGACGATCGCGAAGCTCGGCGACGGCGTCTTCGCGTTGCAGGTCCTCGGATCGAACGGCGCGGCGAAGAACGGCAACACGCGCAACATCAAGGGCTCGAACCTCGCGCACCTCTTCCACCTCAAGCTCAATCAGGGCACCGAGGCGCTCGAGGTGAAGCAGAGCCTCGACGCGGCCGCGCCGTACCAGACGCACGCCGCGATCTGCAGCGGCAACTTCGGCGTCGACAGCAAGCCGACGGTCGCGGTCGTCGGCGCATCGCCGATCGGCATCGGTCGCGCGGCGCTCATGACGGTGCACTTCGACGATGCGGCGGCGCAGCCGTTCTCGTTCGACGCGAAGCAGGACTGGTGGCCGGTCAACTGGGTCGGCGATTCGGGCTACCTCGCGAACCGACTCGGTGAGAACCCGGGCCGTCAAGGTCGTGACTTCCTCCGCTGCATCGGCGACGTGCCCAACCCGGGCCACGGCGTGAAGGGCGGATACATGCCGGACGTGAAGAGCTTCTTCGTGACCGCGATCCCGGGCCGCATCCCGGGCGATCCGAAGAACAGCTTGTTCGTCTCGTTCCTCCCTGCGGAGACCGACACGCCAGGCACGCCGTCCAACCCGGTCAACGCGCAAGACGTTCCGGTCGCGGGCGATACGCCGGTTCCGTCGCCGACTCCGAAGGACAACGCGGGCTGCGCGTGCACGCAGACGCCGGGGCACTCGTCGAACGGCGCGCTCGCCGGTGGCCTCGCGCTCTTCGGCCTCGTCTTCGCCGGTGTCCGTTCGCGTCGTCGCCGTTCGTGACACGAAGCCGCGAATGCGGCGTATCGTGAGAGACGTGGTGTCGCTTGTGATCCTTGAGACTGCCTAGAGGAGAAATCCCTGACCATGAGATCCCGACCGACTCCGACCGTGATGCTCGCCGCGACGATGATCGTCGCGGCGGGTCTCGCGCTCGCGAGCTGCCACAAAGCGGCCGACCCCGCGCCGGCAGGCCAGCTCACCGAGCAAGAGATCACGCCGCGCGATTACTTCGTCGCGAGCGTCTACCCGCGCATCGCGTCACCGTCGGCGTGCGGCGGCTGCCACGCGGGCACGCCGAACAGCCCGTGCAACGACTCGTCGTGCGTCTTCATCGCGGACGACGGAGAGAAGACGTACGCGCTGATCGAAAAAATCCCCGAGCTCATCGGCACTCCGCAGAAGAGTCCGTTCATCAACTACCAACACAAAGATCACGGCATCAAGCTCACCGCCGACGAAGCGAACGTCCTCGGCATCTGGCTCGGCATGGAGGCGAACGCTCGTCACCTGCCCGGCGCGGTGCTCAAGGCGAAGAACCTCGCGGACGCGTACCAGCAGTTCGGCGACTGCATGAACTTCGATGTCTTCACGACGACGGGCATGGCCGATCTCCCGTACACCGACACCGACTTCGACGGACCGTGCCTCGGATGCCACTCGGGCGGGCAGGGGAGCCTCTGGCTCGCGGCGGATCCACGCTCGACGTTCGAGCAGATGCGGCGCTTCCCGTACCTGCAAAAGTTCGTCGTCGGTCGCGTCGACGCGCAAGGCAACTTCAAGGACCTCGTGCCGTCCGGACGCATCATCGAGAAAGCGAACGAGCCGTGCCCGCCGGGCGCGGACGGTTGCCATCCGCAGTTCGGGCTCTCGTCGTTCGGAGAGAACGCGGTGCAGCAGTTCGTGAACCTGACACTTCAGAACCTCGCCGCGGCGAGCTGCAGCAACGGCGTCGTCACCGATACCGATGCAGGACTACCCATCGCCGATGGAGGTGGCCAATGAGCACGCTCCGCAGTCTCGGCAGGGCGGTGATCGGGATGGTCGCGGTGCTCGGGCTCGCGGCGTCGGCGGCCAGCTGCGCGTCGAAGGACGCGGGCGGCAGCGACGCGAAGCAGTTCTTCACCGACAAAGTCTACCCGCAGATCGAGCCGACGTGCGCGGGCTGCCACGCGAGCGGAAAGAAAGGCGCGCCGATCTTCCTCGCCGGCAACGCCGACGGGTCGTACACCGCGATCACCGAGACGACGGGCTTCATCGCCGCGCCGACGCAGAGCCCGATCTTGCAGAAGGGGATCCACAGCGGTCCCGCGCTCGACGACTTGCAGACGAAGCTCGTCACCGATTGGCTCACGAAAGAGGTCGGCACGGCGGGCGACAACACGCGCCCCACGAACTTGCGCGCGGCGTTCAAAAAATTCGGCCAGTGCATGGACTACAACGAGTGGAAGGCGGGAGGCCTCGACAAGATCGCGACGACCGCGAGCGGCGGCGGCCAATGCATCTCGTGCCACAACCGCGGCACCGCGAGCGTGTGGCTCAGCCCGGATCCGGCCGAGACGTTCATCAAGTTCACGCAGTTCCCGTACGTACAGCGACTCGTCACCGGATCGGTGAACGACAAAGGGCAGTTCGACAAGATCGTCGACGCGCGTCGCCTCATCGACAAGGGAAACGATCGCAGGCAGCTCAACGCGAACCATCACCCGGCGTTCAACCTCGGCGACGGCACCGGCATCACGCCGCTGATGCTGCAGGACGCGCTCACCAAGTTCGTGTCGAACACGATCAACAAGATGAACCGCATCAACGGCTGCGACGGCACCGTGCGACCGGACGGCGGCGTCGACTCGGGGAACTAGCGCGCGCGTCGTCCCGATACCGTCGCCTGCGCGCGCGGTGATCGCCGTCGCGAACGGCGATCGCTACGGCGCGGTCGAGCCCTTCACGCACAGCGCTTGGTCGGCTTTGCCCGTGAGCCACGTCACGATGCACTGCTCCGCGGGCTCGCCCTTGCTGAGCGCAGCGCCGCCTTTGTGTCGCTCGATCTGCAGCGGCTTCGACAGGAGGAGCAGATGGTACGCGTCGTCGGCCGTGCGCGGCGTCTTCGCGAGAAACTCGTTCAGCTTTTCGGGTTGAAGTCCGACGATGGCCGCGTAGTTGGCGTTGATCTCGTCGCTCGTCGTCGCGCCGATGCCCGGCGCGTTGCCGACGTCGTTCGGGATGCGAAGCCCGTTCGCGCTGTAGATGCGGAGGCCGCGCGACGTCGTCCCGTGGCAATCGAGCGAGCCGCAGCGTCGCTCGAACACGGTTTCGACGCCGAGTCGAAACGCCGCCGGGTCGGCCGACTCGACGACGAGCTTGGGCTCCTTCGAGTCGTCCGGCGACGACGCGCACGACGCCGCGAGGCCAGCGAGACTGGCGAACGCGCCGATCGCGAGAACGTAGAGGAACGGTTTCAATGCGCCCCCAAGTCCGGATCGCTGGCGCACGTTTTCGCTTTGCCCGCGGGATCCTGATCCGAGAAGAGATAGATGTGCGGCACAGTCCCGAATGGATCGGCCGGCGGGAGCTGCGCCTTGTGGCAATCGGCGCACGACGCGGCGCGGCTGATTTGGCTGCGCATCGTGCGGGTCACGCCACCCTTCTGGATGCGCACGGCGATCGGAAACGCCGGATCCCAGTCGCCGCGGCGCACGAAGAAGTTGCCGACGCAGTTCGTGAGGACGGGTTGGTTGATCGGCGGGCTGGTGCCGTTCGCGTCGACCAGATCGATGCGTGCGCCTTCGACGCCGATGAGGTTGTCGGGGCCGGCGAAGATCGTCCCAGCGACGGAGAAGTCGGAGCTCGCGTTGCCGCCGTCTTGGTGGCACGTGCCGCACGGCTGTCCCGGGCGATGAAACTCGTTCGGGCCACCGGGCGTCTCTTTGCCGAGCGCCTTCACCGCGTCGTGCTGGACCGGATCCGGCGTGCACGAGATCGCGAGCACGCCCGCGCCGAGCACGAACGCGATCGCGAGTTGAGTCGATCTCTTCGAACGCGATCGGATCATTCGAACACCGCCTCGAAGCCGAACGTGCCGTACGTCGCCAGGCGATTCGTCACGTAGACGGCGTTGAAGAAACGCGTGTACATGACATCCATCTGCACCACGACTGCATACTGAATTTGCGCGGTGGCCGGCGCAAGCTCGAGCCGCATTCCGCCGCCGCCGGTGAGCCCGATGAGAGGGCTGAGCTCGCGATCGGTCGTGCGGAAGATCGGCAGGCGAACTTCGGGGGCGAGCTCGGCGTGGTAGACGCGGTTGTAGAAGTTGGCGCCGTTCTGCACGTGGACGTGCAGGTGCGGCCAGAGCGAGACCTTCTTCGAGATGTCCTTGATCCACCGGAAATCCGTGGTGCTCCCGAGCATCGCCCACGAGTCGCGGTAGATGCGCTGCTCGACTCGCAGCGTCGCCGTGCCCGATCGCTTCACGAAGCGCGCGGCGAGCGAGTACCGATCGCGATCGAGAGGGAGCTGCTCGTACGGGCGCACGGGGAGCCGGTCGCGGTTCACCTGCGCGATGCTCGCGCCGACCGGCACCGACACGGTGGCGTCGAACATCGGGACCAAGCGATACGGCTTCGACTGATCGCCGCGCTCGAACGACGCCGTGCCGCCGAGCACGAGGATCGACGACGGTCCGAGGATGAACGTCGCGCCCGCGTCGATGTCGTTGATCGAGAGCGAGTTCGAGAAGACGTCGTACGGCGTGCCGGCGCGGCCGATCGTGTCTTGCGTGTGCCCGAACCCGATGCGCGGCGTCACGTGCTTGTCCATGAAGTCGCCGGACAGACCGAGGTGCGCGTTGCGCGAGACGTAGTCGTTCTCGATCGAGAACGCCGCGCTCGCGTCGCCGCCGAAGCGCCCCGGCTTGAAGCCGCCGTTGACGTTGACCGCGTGGCGTAGGTCGTGAAAATTGCGCGACGCCGTCGACACGACGTCGGGCGACGCCGCGCTCACGACGTCGACGAGGTACCGCGCGCCGACGTTCCATCCGGCGGTCGGCGACGAGACCGATCCGCTGATCCCCGGCGTAAGGACGCGCACGGCCGTCGTATCGACGTACCCCGCGACGTCGACGCCCGCGCGAATGACGAGCGGCTTCTCCTTCGCCGGAAGGCACTTCGCGACCTCGTCCTGGTTTTGCGCGGAGCGCATGCACGCGATCTGCCCCGGCGTCAGGAACTTCGGGTCGATCGACTTCAGCGTGATGCGGACGGTCGTGAGGCTCCCCTCTTGAACGTCGTACTCCTGATCGAAGCCCATCTCGACGCCGTTGATGATCCCTTCGGCGCGCGCGGTGTGCTTGCCCGGATCGATCGAGAACTGCTTCGTGAGCGCGTCGTTCGGCACTTGCCGCTGATCGAAGAAGACCTTGAGCGTCGGCACGTCGGCCGGCGCGGCGAACGTGACGTGCGGCACGCGTGCGACGAGCTCTTCGACGCGCCTGCGCGCGCTGTTCATCGACTCGACGTCACGCTTCGACACGGCGACGTCGAGCGCCTTCCGCGCGTCCGTCAGCGCGTCGAGAAGCTTGCCCGAGCGGTACTCGCAGAACGACAGCTGCAAGCGCGTCTTCGGCTGCTCTTCGAGGAGGAGCGACGCGCGCGCCTTCTCGATGCACTCCGGAATGTTCTCGGCGGTCGCGGCGCCCGCGGCGGCGACCGAGAGCTCGTACGCCTCGCGGCTCTCCCACCCCGGGACCTTGTCCGGGATCGCCTTCTTCGCGAGCTTCTTCGCCTCTTCCCAGAGCGCCTTCGTCGCGGGCGGCGAATTTGGCGGGAGCGCCGCGGCCGGGTCGGCCACGAGCGCGTCGGTGAACGCCTGGCGCGCCTCGTCGGTCTGGTTGATCTGCGCGGTGACGACGCCGATCGCGACATAGAGCTGCGACATCGTCGTGCTCGTGCAAGCGTTCTTCTTGCACCGCTCGACGAGCCCTTTGAGCTTCTGTTTCGCGGCGCCGAAGTTCGCCTCGGCGACGTCCTTGGCCATGATCTGCTTCAAGGCCTGCACGACGTTCGCGTCGTCCGGTCCCGCGTGCGCCGTCGTAGCGACGAGCATCGCGAGCGACGCAAGCGAAACGAAAGCGAGCGCGACGAGAAAGCGGAGACGGCTCCGTAGACCCACGACCGCTACGGTACCGAATTTGGCGTTTGCGTGCGCGGACTTCGACTCAGCGCCGTCGGCTTGTCACTGACATGTCGTCTGGCCGCCCGGACAAAGAATCGTCGGGTTGATGTTGACGTGCGCGGTCGCGATTCCGATCGTCCCCGTCGGGTCTTTGATCGTGACGGTGACATCGAGCGGTTTGCCGAGCAGCGGCTTGTAGTCGGCGCCGTTCGCGTCGAGCTGGAAGCGCAGACCGAAGAGCTTGCAGAAGCCCCCTTCGTCGCGATCGAACGTGAAGACGTACGCGGTCGACGGGACCACGATCCCCGTCCCGGGCTGCGTCGCGGTGATCGTCGTCGTCGAGCCTGCTTGCTTCAGGTTGTGCATCCGCGTCGCGATCCAAATGTGGTGACCGCCCTGCGGCCCCATCTCCGCTTGCAGCGTCTGGCCGTCGGTGAGCGGCAAGTAATCCGTCTGCCCAGTCCCGACGTACACCTGCGGCGCCCCCGCGCCCGCCGGCTTGCAGATGTCCGGCGCGTCGGTCGCCCACGTCGCGGTGTACGGCTCGAGCTGCGCGGCGGTGGTCTGGCAGCTCCCGGAGATGCATGTCGTTGGCGCGCTGCAAACAGGACCGCCGACGCCCGGACCACCGCCGCCCGGGAGACCGAGGAGGCACTGGCTCTGCAGCGTCACGCGCAAGAGGAGCGTCTGGTTCGGGACGAAGTCCGCGGTGGCGACGCGATGGATCATCGCGAGCGGGTTCTGCGTCGAGCCGGCGTTCTCTTCGAGAAAGCCGTCGACCTTCACCTCGACGGTGCCCGTGGTCGCGCCGGCGGGCGGCGTGATCTTGAATTCCTTCGGGTACCACTTCGGCGTCTTCACCGGATCGATCGCGTCGTCCGTCGCGACGACACCGTTCACCGTCGTCACGACGTGGATCGTGCCGAGCGTCGCGCCCATGTCCTCGCTGCTGAGGCCGACGACGATCGCGGTCGTCGAGCCGCCACCGCCGCCGCCGTTGTGCGTCGTGCACGCGCCGACGACGATGGACGCCGCGGCCGCGATCCCGAAGACGAGCGCCGTTCTCACGTTGCGCTCGAGTGTAGCGCGCGCGCGCCTATGACATGCGGGTCGCGAAGAGCGTGCTCAGTTGATGGCTTTGAGCGCAGGCGCGAAGCGATCCGGCGGAACGAACTCGGTGAACCGCGACTGCTCTTTGCCCTTGCTGTCGAGCAGGATGACGACCGGAAGACCGCCGCCGAGAAGCCCGTACTTCTTTCGGAGATCGTTGACCTTCGGGTCTTCGTCATCGGTCGCGTCCACGGTGATGGTGACGAAACGCGCCGCCTCTGCGCGAACGCGCGGGTCGGGGAACGTCTCGTGCTCCAGCTCCTTGCACGCTTTGCACCAGCTCGCGCCGAAGTCGATGAGGACGGGCTTCTGTTCCGTCTCTGCGCGCGCACGGGCGGACGCTTCGTCGGTCTCCCATTTGATTTCGGGCGCGGGCGCGGCCGGTCCGCCGGCTTGCGCGGTCGCGGCGTCGGCGATCGGAATCACGGACGTCTTCGGGAGGTTCCACCACGTCACGAGCATGAACGCGCCAGCGATCGCGGGGATGATCGACGCGAGCTTCGTCGGCTTCGACAGGTGCGCGATCTTCGATTTGCGACGCTCGGCGGCGATGTGAATGCCCGCGAGGACGAGCCCCGCGCCGAGGATCACCGCGGCGATGACGCCATAGACGGTGCCCGGGTGTGCCAACATCTTCATCGTGGACGGCGGGAGGATGTCGCGGATGTACGAGAGCGCCATGTAGGCCAGCGCGACGCCCGCGACCCACTTGATCCCCATCATCCACGCGCCCGCCTTTGGAAGAGCGATCGCGAACGTGCCGACGATGAAGAAGAGCGTGCCGAGGCCGAGCGCGTACGCGCTCATCGCGCCGGAGCCGAGGACCATGTCTTTCGTCGTCGCGATGTACGCGCCGAGTCCGAAGAGGAACGGACCGGTGCACGGCGCCGCCACGAGCGCGCAGACGAGACCGAGGACGAACGCGCCTTTGTATCCGACGCCGCCGACTCCGGAGAGCTTCTGCTGCATGCTCTGCGGGAGCGCGATCTCGAACGCGCCGAACATCGACGCCGCGAGCGCGAGGAACACGGTCGCGATCCCCGCGACGACGAACGGATTGCCGAGCGCGCTGCCGAGCGCCTTGCCCGACGCGGCGAACGCGACGCCGAGCGGCGCGAACAAACAGACGATGCCGAGGACGAACACCGCGGAGAGCAGCGCGCCTTGCATGCGGCTCTTCGCTTCCTTCGCGCCGAAGATCGACACTGTGATGATGATCATCGGGTAGACGCACGGCGTGAGGCTCGTGAGCACGCCGGCGACGTACGTCGCGCCGAGCGCGAACACCGGTCCCTTCGCGAGCGCGCGTTCGAACGCGCCTGTGTCCGAGCCGGTGCCGTCGGCCGCGAACGCGAGCACCGGCAGAAGCAGGACCGCGGCGAACGCGAGTGCGGCGAGCGCGGCGGCGGATGTGACGGTGCTGGGCGGGCGCAAGGGGTTCCTCCTCATGCTCATGGTGATCATCTCTTAGCAACGCGCGGACCGAGATTCGGTTTCGTGAAAAGTGTACCGCGTCGCGGCGACGATCAGGCCAGAAGCCCTTGGATTCTACGACGAATGTGCCGCGAGCGCTCTCCGACGAAACAGTCATGTGCGATAAGTACGCCTGGGCAACCCCCCCCAAAAACGGATCACTCACACACCAGGCAGGTTCGCTCGCGACTCGCGCAGGCTGCCCTAGTTGTTCCGCATCTTCGCGATCGTCGCTCGGCTCATCCGGAGCTCGGCCTCGAGCGCGATCGTCATCGCGGTGCGCGATGCTTCGGTGCGACGGACGAACGCTTCGAGGTAGCGGCGCGCCGCGATCCACTCGCCCGCGCCGTACGCGAGATGACCGAGCACGAAGCGGCCGTAGCCTTGTCCGCACGGCGCTTGGGCGAGCGCCTCGACCGTGTCCTGGAGATCGTCTTCGTTCGGAAGCTCCCCCGACGCGATCCGCGCGAGCGCGAGGTGCGCGCGGTAGAGCGGCTTATCGCGTGTCCCCCAGCGCGTCGCGCGCGTGAGGGCAGCGATCGCTTCGGGGTAGCGCTGCGCGAGGAACAGCGCGCCGCCGAGCGTCCACCAATGAAACGCGCGGCGCGACGCGGGGCAACGACGCGCCGCCGTGCGAAGGTGCCCGAGCGCCGCGTCGAGATCGCCTGCCGCGATCGCCGCGCGCGCAGCGTCTTGGTGGAGCACGTCGGCGAGCACGTTCAGCTCGATCGCCTGAAGCGCGATCGCGTGCGCTTCGTCGAACCTTCGCGCCTCGAACTGCGACAAGTAGAGCTGCCGCAAGAGCATCGCCTGCGTCGTGCGATCGAGCGGCGCGCGCGTCGCGAGACCACGCCGCGCGTACCGTGCCCGCGTCGCGGGCGATCGCGCCGCCATCGCTCGTCGCAGGAGGTCTTCAGGGCCCTCGACCCGTCTGGTCGCGGTCACGTTCCACAGCTTAGCAGTCACGGAAGCGGCAGCCAAAACGTGGTACGCGATCCGCACGCATTCATGACGCGCACCTCTACCGTCGTCCTCGCCGTCTCGCTCGCACTGGCCGCGCTCGCGTTCACCGGTTGCGGCCGCAGGGCCACCGCCGCGGATTGCCAGCTCATCTTGGATCGCAGCGTCGAGCTGCAGATGAAGGAGATGGACAAGACCGATCCGGATGCGATCGCGAAGCGCCAAGCGCTCTTGCGAACCGAGCTCGAAGGCGAAATGAAAGACTGCGTCGGGCGAACGATCAGCGACAAGATGATGGCGTGCGTGCGCGGCGCGACGTCGAGCAACGAGCTCGAGAAGTGCGTGCGCTGATCACGGTTTCGCGTCTTGCGGTCTTCCTGGTTCTCCCGATCAGCGCCTGCGCGTCGCCGAAGCGGCTGACGCCCGCGCAGTGCGACGCTCTCGTCGATCGCTACACGGAGATCGCGCTGCGCGAGAGCTTTCCGGACGCGTCGGCGGACCTCGTCGCCGCGCAGAAGATCAAAGTGCGCGCGCTCGCGAAGCAGGATCCGTCGCTCGCGAAGTGCACCGAGCAGATCACGCCGGTGCAGGACGCGTGCGCGATGGGCGCGACGACGACCGACGCGTTCGAGGCGTGCCTCTCGGCGCGCTGATCAACTGAGGACGCGACCGAGGAAGCTCTCGAGCCCCGCCAGCTCCGCCGGCTGCGCGCGGTACCCGACGTAACCGTCCGGGCGAATCAAGTAGAGGCACTCGCTCCCGGCGCCGAAGCGCGCGTGCAGATCTCCGGAAGCGTCGAGCCAGACGTGTCCCGACTTCGCGCGCGTGAGCTCGTCGGGCACCTCGTCGCCGTAGACGACCATCACCGGTCTCACGAGATCGCCGTAGCGCGCGACGATCGCGTCGGCGATCCGTGCCAGGTTCGCGTAGCCCGCGCTCGTCGGCGCGCGCCCGTCGAAGAGGAGGAGCGTGTGATGCGTGCCGCGCAGTCGCTCGAAGAGCGTGTCGCCGCCGAGCGCGAGATCCGGCGCGCGATCGCCCGCGGCGGGCGCCGACGCGAACTCGCGCCAGTCGCCGAGGCTCGGCGTCTCGGTCGTCCGATCGGCGATGAGCTTCGTCGCGAGCAAGCTCGGGCGCGACTCCGCGACGATCGGGCTGCCTCGATACGACCAGCCGATCTGCGCGTTGAGCTCGCCGCGCTTCTTCATGAGCGCGGGAAAGCGCATCAACATCTCGAGCACGTTGTTGCGCACCGCTTGACCGAAGCGCCCTTGGATCATCGCGCGCTTCTGATCTTTATCGGATTCTTCGAGGACCGAGAGCGCGAGCGGGCGACGCTCCGGCTCGTAGCTGTCGAGGAGCGACTCCGGCGCGCGACCGCGAACGACCAGCGCGAGCTTCCACGCCAGGTTGTAGGCGTCCTGCATTCCGAGGTTCATCCCTTGGCCGCTGAGCGGGCTGTGGATGTGCGCGGAGTCGCCGGCGAGGAAGACGTTGCCGACGCGGTACTTCGGGACGATCCGTTTGTGGATTCGAAAGCGCGCCATCCATCCCGGATCGTCGAGCGTCGCTGCGAGCGGCACCGCGCGCTCGAACAGATCGCGGAACGTGTCGATCGTGAGGGCGAGCGCGTCGCCCGACGGCTCGCTCGTGAAGAGGCGCACCTTCTTCGCGCCCGGCAACGGCAAGACGAGCATGAAGGTGTCCGCACCGTAGAAGATGTAGATGTGATCGAAACGCTCGTCCCACGTGAGCTTGACGTCGGCCATGAGGAAGCGGTCTTCGTACGAGCTCCCTTCGAACGGGAGGCCGAGCCCGCACCTCACCGCGCTGCACGCGCCGTCGCAGCCGATGATCCAGCGCGGACGAACCTTCTCCCATTTTCCGTCGGGGTGGAGCAGCGTCACCACCGCGCCCGTCGCGAGCGGCTCGACGCGCGCGACCTCGACGCGACGCTCGATGCGGCCGCCGAGCTTCTCGAGGTGACGCGCGAGCATTCTTTCCGTCTCGTCTTGCGGAATGCCGAGGGCGAACGGAAACGGCGAGTCGAGTCGCTCGAACTCCATGCGCGCGAGCCATCGGCCGTCCGAGTAGAGCGACACGCCTTTGTGCGGGTGCCCGAGCGATAGCGCTTCGTCGACGAGCCCCATGTCCTGCAAGACTTCGAGCGTGCGCGCCTGCATGTCGGTCGCGCGCGAGTCGGGGCACGGCTCGTCGGCCTTTTCGACGACGCGGCACGGCACGCCGTGACGAAAGAGCTCCGACGCGAACGTGAGCCCGACCGGGCCCGCACCGACGACCAACACGTCCTCACTCGAGCTCGATTCCGCCATCGTCGCCTCCCCGGAGCGCTCCGAGAATACGCGACTTTCTCGGCGCGCTGCGCGGCGGGGAGATTACGCTCGCCACGATGAAGGCCGACGACGAAGCTGTCGAGCGCGCGCTCGACCTTCAGCGCGATCACGTCGCTGTCTACGTGTATGGGCTCCGGACGCTCTCGGCGTTCATCTGGCTCGGCCTCGCGCTCGCGTTGGATCGCACCGCGCCCCTGCCAGGCGTCGCTGCGTTTGCGTTCGTCGCCGTCGCTGCGTTCGTCGTCGGCCGGCGACACCCGCGGACCGTGCGCCGCCTCGGGTTCGGAACCGCTGTGCCCGACATCGTCTTCGTCTTCACGATGTCGCTCCTCAGCCAAAGGCCCGATCCGCAGATCTTCGCGGTGCAGTTGCTCGCTACGTTCGTCCTGCTCGTGCTCGTTGGGCTCTTCAGTCTCAATCGCCGGGTTATCGTGGTCTCCACCGTGCTCGCCGCCGTGGCCGAGCTCGTCCTCTTAAATCACGTCGCCGCACCCAACGCGATCCCTGGAACGCTGTTCGTCCTCACCGTCACCGGAGCGGTCGGCTGGTTCCTCGTGCGATGGATCATCGGCCTCGTCTACACGACCGCGCGCGAGCAAGCGGCGCGCGAGCGACTCGGCCGCTATTTCTCGCCGTCCGTCGCCGCGCGCATCGCGGAGCAAGGACGCCCGAGCACTGGCGAGCACCGCGAGGTGACGATCCTCTTCTCGGACGTTCGCGGGTTCACGTCGACGGCCGAGACGATGGAGAGCCCGGAGGTCGTGCGGCTTCTCAACGAGTACCTCTCGCGCATGGTCGAGGTCGTGTTCGCTCACGGCGGGACGCTCGACAAGTTCATCGGCGACGGCGTCCTCGCGTACTTCGGCGCGCCGCTCGAACAGCCGGAGCACGCACGCCTCGCGGTGGAATGCGGGCTCGACATGCTGAGCGCGCTCGACGACTTGAATCGTGTGCGCGTCGCGCGCGGCGAAGCCGAGCTGCGGATCGGGATCGGGATCCACACGGGTCGCGTCGTCGTTGGCGACATCGGACCGGATCGGCGGCGCGAGTACACCATCATCGGCGACGCGGTAAACCTCGCGTCGCGCGTCGAAGGGCTAACGAAGGTGCGCGGCGTCGCGATCCTCGCGACGGCG
>JBBQXV010000177.1:0-19989 GCA_038209335.1 Polyangiales bacterium
GCGGCAAGTTCGCCGAGGTCGGTCCGCTCATCGGAAAATTCCCGCTCGTCCTTGGGCCGCTCGCGACGTGGACCAACGCCTACGCGCTCGCGACGGGCGGCAAGGTCGACGAAGCAAAGGGGAAGACCGCGTCGCTCGATCCTCCGCCCGCCGGCGCGCCGTTCCTCGCGCGCGTCATCGCTGCAGTGGCGCTCGGCGCGATGAAAGACAAGAAGCGCGGCGTCGATTACCTGACTCCGCTCTTGGCGACGGGAAACCACAGCCCGGACCTCGTGAACGCAGCCAACGCCCTCGGTTTCAAGCGCGTCGAGAAGAAGGGCAAGCCGCCGGGGTTCGACGCGCCGTAGACTCGCGTCGCATGCGAAAGGTACGCGTCGACGCACCGTTGCCGGCCGAGGTCGCGGACGCGATCGTCGTCGATCGCGCGGGCGACGTCACGACGCTCGGCACGCACCTGCGCGGCGCGACGTGCCTCGTCTCGTTCCTCCGCCACTTCGGTTGCACCGGCTGCGCCGATCACGTCGCCGATCTCGCGCCGCGCCTCCCCGAGCTCCACGCCCTCGGCCTCCGCACGGTCCTCGTCGGCAACGGCGAGCCGCGCTACATCGACGGCTTCCTCGAGCGCGCCGGTCTCGCGAACGCGCGCGTCACGGTGCTCACCGATCCGACGCTGCGCGTGTTCACAGCCGCGGGCCTCGTGCGCTCCGCGTGGGCGACGATCGGACCGCGCGCCATGCTCGACGCCTTGCGCGCGCGCTCACGTGGCGTCGCCGGGCGCGGGATGGAAGGCGATCACTTTCAGCAAGGCGGAACGCTCGTCGTCGATCGCGGCGGCGAGGTCGCCTTCTTCCACGCGAACGCCAGCCTCGGCGATCACCCGCGCGCGAACGATCTCGTCGACGTCGCGCTCCGCCTCGTCGCGCGATCGAGCGCCGTCGTCTACTGACAAGACTCGGAGACAGAGATCAGATGCAAGCGCTCATCCACATCGCGAACGTCCTCTTCCTCTGCTCGTACCTCGTCAAAGACATCTTCTGGTTGCGACTCTTGTCCGTCGCGGGCGGGCTCGTGCTCCTCGTATTCGCGTTGCTCCAACCGACGCCGCTCTGGCCGTCGATCGCGTGGAACGTCCTCTTTGCGATCATCAACGCCTACCAGCTCTACGTCCTCTTCCTCGAGCGCCGCCCAGTGACCCTCGCGGAGAACGAGCTGCGCCTCTACAAGCTCGTCTTTCGCACGCTCACGCCGCGCGAGTTCGTGAAGCTGCTCGCGCTCGGACGCTGGGAAGAGGCACGCGCGACCGAGCTCCTCGTCGAACGCGGGCAAGAGCTCGATCGCGTGATGGTGATCGTCGGCGGAAAGACGAACGTGCGCGTCGGCGAGCAGACGATCGCCGAGCTCGGCGAAGGGCAGTTCGTCGGCGAGATGAGCTTCCTCACGGGGCAGGTGCCGACGGCCGACGTCGTCGCGACGGAGTCGACCCGCTACGTCGCGTGGAAGAAGAGCGAGCTGTCGAAGTTCCTCGACGCGAACCCAGCGCTCCGCGGCGCGATTCAGCTCGTCATCGGAACGGATCTCGTCGGCAAGCTGCGCGCGGCGTGAGCTAGCGCCCCTGCTGCCTCGCCGCGGCGAACCCCGCGCCCGGGATCTGCATCCCGGTGCGCCCTTCCATCATCATCTTCAGCTCGTCCGGCTCGAGCGAGCAGCTCATCGCCTCGTCCTGCGAGATGAGCCGCTTCATGTAGAGCGAGAAGAGGCTCTGGTTCAGCGTCTGCATCCCGTACTTGTCCTGGCCCATCTGCATCTGGCTGTAGATCTGCTGGACCTTGTCCTCGCGAATCAGATTTCGAATCGCCGCGTTCGGCACCATGACCTCGAGCGCGAGCGCGCGGCCCGGCGCGTTGTGACGCTGGATGAGCTGCTGCGTGACGACGCCTTGCAAGACGAACGACAGCTTCGATCGAATCTGCTGCTGCTGGTGCGGCGGGAAGACGTCGATGATGCGGTTGATGCTGCTGATCGCGCTGTTCGTGTGGAGCGTCGCGAAGACCAAGTGACCCGTCTCGCTGATCGTGAGCGCCGCCTCGATCGTCTCGAGGTCGCGCATTTCGCCGACGAGCACGACGTCGGGATCTTGGCGCAGGATGTATTTGAGCGCGATCTTGAAGCTCTCGGTGTCGGTCCCGATCTCGCGCTGGTTCACGACCGACAGCTTGTGCGGATGCAGGTACTCGATCGGATCTTCGACCGTGATGATGTGAAGGCGCCGCTCGCTGTTGATCTTGTCGATCATCGACGCGAGCGTCGTGCTCTTCCCCGAGCCCGTCGGCCCCGTGACGAGCACGAGCCCGCTCGGCTTGTTCGACAAGTCCGAGATGATCTGCGGCAGCCCGAGCTCCTCGAACGAGAGGATCTTGAACGGAATCGTTCGGAACGCGCCCGCGACCGCGCCGCGCTGCATGTAAACGTTCGCGCGGAAACGCGAGAGCCCCTTCACGCCGAACGACAAGTCGAGCTCGTTGGTCTTTTCGAAATGCGCCTTCTGCTCTTCGGTGAGCACCGAAAAACAAATCTGCTTCGTCTCGACCGGCCCGAGCGGCGGCAGCTTGAGCGGCACGACGTTGCCGTCGACGCGCAAGAGCGGCGGCGTGCCCGTCGTGATGTGCATGTCGCTCGCCCCCTTCTCGATCATCGCCTTGAGAAGCTGGTGCAGATTGATCTGGGGACCTGCGGACTGCGTCATCGGTTCCTTCTTCCTTGTTGCTTCAGTCCGCCATCGTGACGCGCATGACCTCTTCGGTCGTCGTCACGCCGTCGAGCACTTTGGCGATGCCGCTCATGCGGAGCGAGCACATGCCGTTCTTGATCGCCGCCATCTTGAGCTCGGCGGTGGACGATCCTTGGAGGACCATCTCTTTCAATGCGTCGTTGAAGCGCATGACCTCGTAAAGCGCGACGCGCCCTTTGTATCCCGAGCCGTTGCACGTGCGGCAGCCGGCGCCTTTGAAGAGCTTCGCGCCGGCGATTTGCTCGGGCGAGAAGCCGACCTCTTCGAGGTGCGCCGACTCCATGCGAAGCGGCTGCTTGCAGTCTACACACACCTTGCGCGCGAGGCGTTGCGCCAGCACCAAGTTGATCGAGGCCGTAATGAGGAACGGCTCGACGCCCATGTTGAGGAGGCGCGAGATCGTCGCCGGCGCGTCGTTCGTGTGGAGCGTCGAGAGCACCATGTGCCCCGTGAGGGCCGCCTTGACCGCGATTTCCGCCGTTTCGAAGTCGCGGATCTCTCCGACCATCAAGATGTCCGGATCCTGCCGCAAGAACGCGCGGAGGCTCATCGCGAAGTTGAGCCCGATCTCCTCGTGCATCTGCACTTGGTTGATGCCGTGCAAGTTGTACTCGACGGGATCTTCCGCGGTGCTGATGTTGTGCGCCGGCTTGTTCAGGTCGCTTAGCGCCGAGTAGAGCGTCGTCGTCTTTCCGGATCCCGTCGGCCCCGTGACGAGCACCATTCCCCACGGCTGGTGAATGGCCCACAGAAAATCGTCGAGCGGCTTCTGATCGAAGCCGAGCTTCGTCATGTCGAGCTGCAGGTTCCCCTTGTCGAGGAGACGCATGACGATCTTCTCGCCCCAGATCGTCGGGAGCACCGAGACGCGGAAGTCCATCTCGCGTCCCTTGCCGAGCTTCAGCTTGATGCGTCCGTCTTGCGGGAGGCGTCGCTCGGCGATGTCGAGCGAGCTCATGATCTTCACGCGCGACGCGATCGCGTTCTTCAGCTTGAGCGGCGGCGTCATCTCTTCGGCGAGCACGCCGTCGATGCGGTAGCGCACGCGGAGCTTCTTTTCGTACGGCTCGATGTGGATGTCGCTCGCGCCCTTCTTGATCGCAGCGAGCAGCATCATGTTCACGAGGCGAACGACCGGCGCGTCCTCGCTCGCCTTCTCGAGCTCGAGGAGGTTGACGTCGTCGTCGTCGCCGCCGAACTCGATCTCGCCTTCTTCGAAGCCGGCCATGACCTCGTCGTACGAGGGGCCGACGTTGTAATATTTTTCGATCGCGGTCGCGATCGCCGGCTCGCTCGCGATGACGGGCTCGATGTTGTAGCCGGTCAAAAATTTCAAATCGTCGATCGCGTTGAGGTTCGTCGGATCCGCCATCGCGACGATGAGCGAGTTGCCCGTGCGCGAGACCGGGATGACCTTGTGCTTCTCGCACTGCTCTTTTTGGACGAGCTTCAAGATCTCGGCGTCGATCTCGTACTCGTCGAGGTTGACCGTCGGGACGCGGTACTGCTGCGAGAGGAAGCTCGTGATCTCGTCGTCGCTCACGTACCCGAGCTTCGCGAGCGTGTAGCCGAGGTTCTGTCCCGATTTTTGCTGCTCGTCTTGGGCGTGACGAAGCTGTGCGAGGCTGATCAGCTTCTCGCGGACCAGCAGCTCTCCGAGCCTGTTCGAATTCCCCATGTCTCTCCGCTGGTTCCTGGGTGTCCCCGCCCAACGTAACTGCCTCGGCAGATCATGCCCGAGCATCCACTAGCGTCAGCGAAGCCCCGAGGAAGGTCAAGGGCATGCGCTATGGTCGGGACCGTGTTCGAGCGATTCTTCAAGAAAGGCCGCACGGCGGCGAGCGCGCGGAAGGCAGAGCTTTCGGGCGATCTCGAGAAGGCGACGGTCCTGTTCGCGGAGGCGGGCGAGCTCGCGGAGGCCGCGCGCGTCATGATCTTGCGCGGAGACGCGGAGGCGGATCCGGCGAAGCGTCTCGTACATTTCACGCAAGCGACGGCAACCGCGCCGAGCCACCACGAGACATGGCGCGCCGCGAAGAAGAAGCGCGCGCTGCTCGTGGTAGCGCTTGCGGGCGAGGGGGCGGTGTCGGCGATCGTGCGTCGCGATCTGACCGAAGCGGCGCTCGATTTGGAGGCGGCCGGGGATCAAGAGAGCGCGGCGGCGGTGTACGCGCGGCTCGGCGACGTCGACGGCGAGGCGCGCGCGCTCGCCGAAGCGGGTGACGTCGAGAAGCTCGAGTCGCTGCTGACGGAGCAGCACGGCAAGGATCGCGCGGAGCGGGAGCGCGTCGATGCGTACCGCGAAGTGGAGACGCTCGCGGCGAGCGGCCGTCGGCGTGAGGCGCTCGCGGCCGCGGAGACGTTCGCGGCGCATGCAACGCAAGCGACGGCGCGTGAAGCGATGACGTCGCGCGCGGAGCAGCTTCGTGCGCGGCGCGCGACCGGGCCGACGGTGAAGCTGTCGCTCAACGGACGCGCGGTGACGTTCGTCCTCGGGCCCGAGGTGATCGTCGGTCGCACCGAAGGCGCGCTGCAGATCGCGTCGGCGGCGGTGAGTCGCCAACACTTGTCGATCAAGCGCGACGGCGGCGCGGTCGTCGTGCGTGATCTCGGGAGCCGCAACGGGACGCAGCTGCGCGGGCTCGCGGTCGGCGGCGCGGTGCAAGTGGGCGACGGGTTGGACCTTCGCCTCGGAAAAGAGGTGCCGGTGCGCGTTGCGCCGAGCGCCGAGATCGCCGAGGCGATCGAGATCGAGCTCGCCGGCAACCGGTACATCGCGCCGCTCGGCGAGGCGCGTCTCGGCGTGGGCGCGTGGCGTCTCGAGCTCGCGGCCGACGGATGGATCGAGCTCGTGACGGACGACGCGCCGCCCGCGCTCGCGGCGGACATGCAGCTCGTTCCGCGGACGACTCTGCTCGTGGGCGACGTGATCGCCGCGGTGAGAAACGGCGAAGCCGCGCTCCGCGTGCTCGGCTAAAGTCAGCGCGTGAGCCTCTGGTCACGATTGCGCGGGAAGAAGAGCGTTCCCCGCGCGCCCGTGGAGACCGCGACACACGAGGATCCTCCGCCGGAGCCCGCGCCGCCGCCGCCGAACGAAGTCGAACGCATCTCGAGCATCGGTCGCGACGGAGGGCCGACGCTCGACGAAGCGCTCCGCGCGTTTCAGACGCTGCGCATGTCGCCCGACGAAGGAAAGGCGATTCAGGCGCTGCTCGCGCGCGACGTGATCGCGCCGCTGCCGGAGCCGCTCTTGATCATGGTGGCGTCCGCGCTGCTCGATCGCGGCGAAGCAGCGCGTGCACGCGAGGCGATCGCGCGCGCGACGTCGTCGGCGGCGTTGCTCCTTCGCGCCGACATGATCGCGGACGGCGGCGATCTCGGCGGCGCGGTCGCGCTGATCGAGCGGGTCCTTCTCCGCGATCTCGATCAACCGGGCGCGCGCGAACGTCATCGCCGATGGCGGGACGCGCTCGGGTTCGATCGCGACGGCCCGCGCATCGACACGAGCGCCGCGACCGTCGTGACGAACGAGCCCGACGCGCCGTTTCGCTTGCTCCGCGAAGCCGCGCGCGGCGGCGCGGGCGCGGTCTACGAAGCGGAGGATCGCGAGCTGTCGCGCAAGGTCGCACTCAAGGTCTACCACCACCCCGAGCGCGACCGCGCGCAGCTCGCGCACGAAGCGCGCGTCGCGGCGGCGCTCGCGGGGCCGAACGTCGTGCGCGTCCTCGACGCCGATCCGGAACACGGATGGCTCGCGCTCGAATGGGCGCCGTGTGGTGCGCTGAGGGACGCGATCCGCGCGCGCGACAAAGCGACGCTGCTGCCGATCGAACGCTGGGCGATGCCGCTCGCCGCCGCGCTCGCACGCACGCACGCGTCCGGCTGGGTCCACCACGACGTGAAACCCGCGAACGTACTCCTTCGCGCGCCCGACGCTCCCCTCCTCTCCGACTTCGGCACGTCGCGACGCGCCGGCGAGCCGAGCCCGCCCGGTAGCCTCGGCTACGTCTCCCCCGAGCGCCTCGCCGGCCGTCCGAGCGATCCACGCGACGACGTCTACGGCTTCGGTCGCATCCTCGAAGACGTGCTCGATACGGTCGGCGACGCCGCGACGATCGCGCGCTGGCGACCGATCGCCGCCGCGTGCGTCGGCCCCGATGCGTCGCGGCCCGCCGACGCGCGCGCCTTGGTCACGAGGCTTCGCATCGAAGTGCCTTGAGGCGCGAGACCGCGACGCGTAGTAAAGCATCGAAGAGAAGCCATGCCGACGACCTACGCCGACCTCATCGCCACCGTTAAGAAGACGACCAAGGAAGTCTCGCTCGACGAGCTCAAGCGCCGCATCGAGAGCGGCGAGAAGATGACGCTCCTCGATGTGCGCGAGAAGGAAGAGTTCCGCGCGGGGTACATCCCGGGCGCCGTCTCGATCCCGCGCGGCTTCCTCGAGATCCAAGTCGAGGGGCGCATCGCCGACAAGGGGGCGAAGATCGTCGCGTATTGCGCGGGCGGCACGCGGTCGGCGCTCGCGGCGGCGACGCTGGCGAACCTCGGCTACACGAACGTCGAGACGGCGAACCCAGGCTTCGTGCGATGGAAGGATCTCGGCTACCCGATGGAGACGCCGCCGTCGCTCACCGACGCGCAGCGCGATCGGTACTCGCGGCACATCTTGTTGCCCGAGGTCGGCGAGGTCGGGCAAGCGAAGCTCCTCGCGAGCAAGGTGCTCTTGCTCGGCGCGGGTGGTCTCGGATCGCCTGCAGCGCTCTACCTCGCCGCGGCAGGCGTCGGCACGCTCGGCGTCGTCGATGCGGACACCGTCGACGCGTCGAACTTGCAACGCCAGATCATCCACGCCACCAGCCGCGTCGGCATGCCGAAGGTCGAGAGCGCGGCGAAAACGATCGCCGAGCTGAATCCGGACGTGAAAGTCGTCGGATACAAAGAGCGCATGACGAGCGCGAACGTCGATCGCCTCTTCAAGGACTACGACGTCGTCGTCGACGGCACCGACAACTTCCCGACGCGCTACCTCGTCAACGACGCGAGCGTCTTCCTCGGCAAGCCCGTCGTGCACGGGAGCATCTTTCGCTTCGACGGGCAGGTGACGACGTTCATCCCGGAGCTCGCGGCGAAGAAGCTCGGGATCGCGAGCGGGCCCTGCTACCGCTGCTTGTATCCGGAACCGCCGCCGCCGCATCTCGCACCGAGCTGCCAGGAAGCGGGCGTGCTCGGGATCTTGTGCGGGATCATCGGGACGCTGCAGGCGACCGAAGCGATCAAGCTGCTGCTGGGCAAAGGCGACACGCTCGCGGGGCGACTGCTGACGTACGACAGCTTGAAGATGAAGTTCCGCGAGCTCAAGCTGCGGAAGGATCCGAATTGCCCGGTGTGCAGCGCGAAGCCGACGATCACGAGCTACATCGATTACGAAGGGTTCTGCGCGATCGGGTGAGGCGGCGCCCGCGCCGAATCTTCTCTTCCCATCCTCGTCGGTTCCTGTGAGAACCACGGCATGCGTCCTCTGCTGGTCCTCGCAGTCGCGTTCGCCGTAGCCTGCTCTCCCGCCGCGCCGATGGATACGAAGCTGCCGACGCACGATCCAAAGCCGCCCGCGCCTCCGCAGGGGCCGACCTTCGACGACGACGTCGCCTTCCTCCGCAAGTATGGCGCGGTCACCGTCCTCGAGTCACCCACCGGCGGACGCGTCGCCGTCTCCGCGAAATACCAAGGCCGCGTGATGACGAGCGCGGTCCGCGCCGACGCGCCGAGCCTCGGGTGGATCCACCGCGAGTTCATCGCGGGCGGCAAGACGCGCACGCCGTTCGACAACTATGGCGGCGAAGATCGCTTCTGGCTCGGTCCCGAGGGCGGACAGTTCGCGCTCTACTTCGCGCCCGGCAAGCCGTTCGAGTTCGCGCACTGGCAGACGCCCGCGGCGCTTCAAGAGGGCGAGTGGACCTTGAAGGAGACGACGCCGACGAGCGTGACGTTCACGCGCGACATGAAGCTCGTGAACTGGTCGGGCGCGACGTTCGAGCTCTCTGTCGAACGCACGGTTCGCATCGTCGCGACCGAGCCGCTGCTGACCGCCGCGCCGCGCGCGCGATGGACCGCGTACGAGTCGGTGAACAAGATCACGAACACGGGGAAGAACGCCTGGACGCGCGAGACCGGGCTCCTCAGCGTCTGGATCCTCGGGATGTTCCAGCCCGCGCCCGATGCGAAGATCGTCGCGCCGTTCAAGAAGGACGGCGGCGGCGACGTCGTGAACGATCGCTACTTCGGAAAGGTGCCCGCGGATCGCCTGCGCATCGACGACGCGACCTCGTGCATCACGTTCACCGCCGACGGCAAGCAGCGCGGAAAGATCGGCCTCAGCGCCGCGCGATCGACCGCCGCGATCGGAAGCATCAGCAAGAGCGCGCGCATGCTCACGCTCGTTCGCCTCGCGCAACCGACCGCATCGAACGACTACGTCGACAACATGTGGGAGAAGCGCGCGAACCCCTTCAAGGGCGACGCGATCAACGCTTACAACGACGGCCCGACCGAGCCGGGCAAACCATCCCTCGGAGGATTCTACGAGCTCGAAACGAGCTCCCCCGCCGCAGCGCTGAAGCCGGGCGAATCACTCGTACACACGCATGCAACGTTGCACGTCGAGATCGACGACGCGGTTCGCGCGGCGCTCGCGCAGCCGAACGCGTTCCCGATCCCCGCAGCTTGCTTGTTCTAGAAATCGTCGCCGATCGCCGCCGCGGGCGCGTCGTCCGGATCGATCGCCGGCGTATGCGTCGCCGGTCCGAGCGCTCGCGGCGTGTGCGGAATGATGGGAAGCGCGAGCGGCGGCGCTTTCGGCGGCGGCCACGTCGTCACGTAGCGCGGCGTCTCGCCCGGCCCGCTCGTGTCGATCCACGACACGTGACCCGCGCCTTCGCGCACGTCCATGTGCACGAAGCTGCTGTTCGGATAGTAGCCGCAGCCCGTGTCGTCGAGCGTCTTGCAGAACGCGACGAGCTCTTCGTTTTTGACCCCTTCGAGTCGGAAGTCGAGCGCGCGCGCGCTCGCGTGGTAGCTGCCGGTGCTCGCGGGGCGGTAGCCCGACACGATCAGGATCTTCGGTGGCTCGCCCGCCTTCGCGAAACGATCCACCGCGCGCTGCAGACGAACGATGAGGCCCGGATCGAAGCGGCGAATGCCGCGCGCGATGTTCGCGCCGGGTACCTTCGCGAGATCGGCGATCGGCTCGGCGGGCTTCGGTGCGCCGCCGCGCGCGATGATCGACAGGTGCTCGACGGCGAGCGCCGCGGGGCTTCCGTCGCACATCGCGAGCGAGAACTTCGAGGTCTCGACACCCGTCGTCACTTCGACCGGTGCCTTCAAGCACGGCGGCTTCGGCGGCGCGGGCTTCCGAGGCGGCGCGGCGACCGGCGTCGACTTCTTCGGCGTCGCGCCCTTCGGATCGGTCGACGCGACCTTCCTCGGCGCCGCCCCTTTCGGATCCGCGGCCGCGACCTTCTTCGGCGTCTTCGGCGCCTGCGTCTTCGGCGCCTGCGCGACGACCTTCGGCGGAGGCTTCGGGGGCGACGGCGTGACGTGCTTCTTCGTCGGCTCCGGCTTCGGATCGGGTTTCGGCTCCGCGTGCGCGATCGCGGGCACGACGAGGACCAGCGCGGCGGCAATCAGGCTCTTCGAGAACATCACACCCTCCGAACGTACGCCCCGTGATGCCTCGTCCCGGGGATGGAGGGCAAACTTTCCGCGGACCTGGCTCGTCGACTCTTGACATGCGTACAGGATTCTTCAGTGTGCGCGTTCGGCATGCGACACGACAGAGAGCTCGGGGGGATTCGCGGGACCATGGCGTCGAGCGGGTCGAGCGCGTCGAGCGCGTCGAGCGCGAATCAACACCGCGCGGCGCTCGAGGCGCTCTTCGCGCCGAAGACGCCCGCGCCGCCGCCGGTCGTGTCGAAGCGCGACAGCGCCAAGATGATCACCGCGCCTTCGCGCGTGTCGACGACCGACGTCGTGCGCGCCGCGGAGCAAGAGCGCCTCGTCGCGCGTCTGCTCGCCGCGCAAGGGCGCACCGAGATCTCGCGCGCAGCCGAAGATGTCGCGCGCGCGGGCTTCGCGTTTCCCGACGAGCAAGAAGTGCATCTGCAGCTGCTCGAGCACGGCGACGAGGATCGCGTTCGCAGCGCGCTCTCCGTCTTTGCGCGGTTGCTCGACAGCGAGCCGGCAAAGCGTCGCACCGTGCTCGACTCGCGCCTCCGTCGCATCGAGGATTGCGCGGACGAAGCGTCGACGCGCGAGCTCGGCTCGGTGGTCCGCCGCAAGCTCGCACGCTCCGCGCGTCCGTTATGAATCTCAGTCGCTCGCAGTTCGAAGCCGCGTTCCGCCAGCTCGTCGCCGCCGCCGGTCGCGGGACCGACAACGTCTCGTGCCTCGCGTGCGAGCGATGCGAGCGGTGCAGCGAGTCGACGTTCTGCCGCGAGTCGAAGGGGCTCACCCGCTGCAACTACTGCGTGTCGTGCGTCGACTGCACCGACGCATCGCACTGCACGCGCTGCACCGGATGCCTCGCGTGCCAGCAATGCAGCGACTGCGAGCGATGCATCGGGAGCGCCTACCTCGTGCGGTGCGTCGGCTGCAGCGGCTCGACGTATTGCTACGGATGCGTCGGCCTCGCGAAGAAGGACTTTCACATCTTGAACGAGCCGTACGATCGCACGACGTACTTCGAGACCATCGCGGCACTCGATCGCGAGCTCCGGGGCGCGCGGTGAGAGCTGTCGTCCAGCGCGTCGCCTGGGCCAAGGTCGAAGTCGACGGCGTCATCTGCGGCGAGATCGAAAAGGGGCTCCTCGTCTACCTCGGCGTCGGCAAAGGCGACGACGACACGGCCAGCAACTACGTCCTCGGCAAGGTGCTCGGCCTTCGCATCTTCGAGGACGATCAAGGCAAGATGAACCACGGCGTCGTCGACGTCGGCGGCAAGCTCCTCATCGTCAGCCAGTTCACGCTCTACGCCGACGTGCGACGCGGCCGACGCCCCGGCTTCGACGATGCGATGCCGCCGGCCGAGGCCGAGCGCATGTACGACGAGCTCGTCGCGCGCGCGCGCGTCATTCTTCCGGTCGAGACGGGACGGTTCGGCGCGTCGATGCAAGTGACGTCGCTGAACGACGGCCCCGTCACGATCTGGATCGACTCCGAGAAATCTGCATAACTCGAAGCGTGACCGACGAACCCAAGGTCGACGCGAGCGCGAGCACGGACGCGAAGAAGGACGACGAGGTCGCCGATCCGATCTTCGAAGCGCTGTGGGCGCGCGTCTTGGAAGCGTGGGACGACGAGAAGACGCACGCCGCGCTGCTCGATCACGCGCTCCGCGAGCAGCGCCTCCCCGACGCGGCGGGGCGATACCGCACGCTGAAGGACGATCCGGCGAAGGGGCCGCTCGCGACGAAGAAGCTCGGCGCGATCGTCCTCGCGGCGACGCAGCTCCTCTTCGCGATGAAGACGCCGCCGCGCGCGCGCGTGCCGCTGCCGGTGACGATCACCGCCGCTGTGTTTTGCGTCGTGACGCTGCTCTGGCTGGCGCGGCAGCTTTTTCTCGTCCGCCAATGACGAGGCGCGACGCGAGCGACATCGCTTCGCCCATGCCGCGCGGATCCGCCGTCGCCTTCCCTGCGCGATCGTACGCGGTGCCGTGATCGACGCTGGTGCGCACGATCGGCAAGCCGAGCGAGATGTTCACCGCTTCGCCGAAGCCGACGAGCTTCATCGGGATCGTCGCTTGGTCGTGGTACATCGCGACGACGCCGTCGTAGTCGCCCGCGACCGCGCGCCGAAACGCACTCTCGGCAGGGATCGGACCGGCGAGGACGACGTCGACGCGTTCGCGCGTGAAGCGTTTGCGCGCAGCCTCGATGCCGGGAGAAATGATTTCGATCTCTTCGTCGCCGAGGAGCCCCGACTCGCCGGCGTGCGGATTGAGCGCGGCGACGGCGATGCGCGGCGCTTCGGCGCGCGATCCGCCGAGCTTCGCGAGGAGCACGCCGAGCCAGAACGCGGCACGCGCGACCGCCGCCGCGGAGATCGCGCGCGGCACGGCGGAGAGCGGCAAGTGCGTGGTAACGAGCGCGGTCGTGAGCGGCTCGGACCAGAACGCCATCACGACCTCGCGCGCGCCGAGGCGACGCTGCAAGTGCTCCGTGTGTCCGAGAAAACCCGCGGATCCCGGCGCGCGCGATCGCGCGATCGCGTCCTTGCTCACCGGTCCCGTCACCATCGCGTCGGCCTCACCGCGCGACGTGAGGTCGCACGCGGCGTTGATCCACGCGAGCTGCGCCGCTCCCGACGCGGACGTCGGCGCGCCGGCCGCGCGATCCTTCGGCGCGAGCGACGTCGTCGGTTGGTAGACGCCGATCGATTTCTCCGAGAGCTGCCACGCTTGCGTCGGACGCGTCACGCGCACGAGTCGGCTGTCATCGATGCCGCGCATCTCCGCCGCGTCCGCGATGAGCGACGCGTCGCCGATCAGCAGCACGCGCGCATCGGACTCCGCTGCCGCCGCGACGCTCACCTCTACGCCGACCCCGCACGGGCAACCGATGCTCACCGCAAGACGCGCGCGCCTCATTTCTTCGCGTCGCCCGACGCCACGCGTCCACGCATGCGGCTCGCGTCGCTGAGCTCGACCGACGATCCTTCGCCGGCCTGCTCGCTCGGCGATCGCAGCTTGTACCCGGCGCCGCGGAGCGTCTCGAGCGGAAGCGCGTCGCCAAGCTTTGCGCGCAGTCGCCTCACGTGGATGTCGACGGTGCGGGCGCCGCCTTCGTAACGCGCGCCCCAGACGCGCGCGAGGAGAACGTCGCGCGTGAAGACGCGACCGCGATTGCCCGCGAGGAACGACAAGAGCGAGAACTCCTTCGCGGTGAGCACGACGCGTCGCCCTTCGAGCGTCACTTCGTGAGCAGCGCGATCAACGACGAGGTTGCCGACCTTCAAGCGCTCTTCGGTCGAGAACTCGCTCCGCTTCCATTCGAGCGCACGGATGCGCGCGTAGAGCTCGGCCGGTGCGCACGGCATGACGACGAAATCGTCGAACCCCGCCGACGGCTCGACGCGCGCGACCTGCCGCACCGCCAGCGCGAGGATCGCCGGCGTCTGCGTGAGCGACTGCTCTTTGCGCGCGGCGCGAAGCGCGGTCGTCGCGAGATCGGGGCGCTCGCCCGCCTCGAAGATCATCGCGCGCGCGATCGAGTCCCCTTCGGCGTCGACCGCGCGCCCGAAATCGTCCCAGAGATCGAGCGTTCGAACGGTCGCGCCGAGCGTGCGCAGAAGCGACGCGGCCCCTGCTTCGCTCTCGAGCTCTGGACCGTGGCCTACCACAAGCACGAACGAGCTCGGCTTCGCGACCATGACGCAGCGAACGGCATATCACGCGCCGCGTCCAAACGCCCGGATGAGGTCCGATTCGAGAGACTTGCGCCGTTTGCCACCGTCCGCCCTCAACGGCGCGGAGATTGCTCTACCCAGAGGCGGAGGCTTTGAAATGCATCGGTTCAAGACGTCCCTCTTCGCGCTCGTGGCTTTCGCGCTCACCGCGCCGCTTCTCACAGGCTGCGTCGGAGGCGGCGGGTACTACGCGCGCTCGCCCGGCCCCCGTCGCGTGATCGTCGTCGAACGCCGCGCCCACGTGTGGATCCCGGGGCATTGGGTCCACCGTCCCGGCGCGCGCGTCTGGGTCGGCGGGTACTGGCGCTAGATCTTCGCCCGACGTTTTCGCTCGCGTCGTTCGTCGAGCGCTTCGTCGTCTTCGTCGTCGTGCGCGCCGTCGCCCGCGACGCGCGCCTTCACGTCCGCGACGTCCGCGACGTCGACGCGGGCGCCGCGCTTCGCGAGGATCTTCTCGACGCCGCGCTCGACCTCCGATTCGAAATCGCGACCGCGTGCACGACGACGCTCCTTGCGCGACTCGCCGCGGGATCTCGGCTCCTTCGGGAAGAGCACGTTGAGCCCGTGACTCGCGACGCCGATCCCCCAACCGAAGAGCGCCCAGTAAAACCAGACACGCCCGCCGCTCATCATGTTCATCGCGAAGAGCGCGGCGTTGACGACGACGTAGATCCCGAGATGCCTGTAAAATGCACGCAACTTGCGCCGCCGGCTCTCCGACGCGGTCGTCATCGCCGCGGCGTTGCCCGGCTTCGGCGCTTTCGCCGCGCGCTCCGCGTTCATCTCGGCGATCGCCGCATCGACGTCGGCCTGATCGATCCCCACCTCGCCCGCCGCCGCGACGAGCTCGTCGCGCTTCACGCCGCTCGACGACTCCTCTTGCCGCGCGAGCGCACGCCGGAGGATCTCGTCGACCTCTTCCGGCGAGAACCCCTTCTCGCTCATCCGACCTTGGTCCCGCCGACCGTGATCCCCGAGATCTTGATCGTCGGACAACCGACGCCGACCGGAACGCTCTGACCGTCTTTGCCGCACGTCCAGATCCCGTCGGAGACCTCGACGTCGTTGCCGAGCATCGTGACCTTGTTGAGCGTCTCGGGTCCGTTGCCGATCAAGTTCACTCCCTTGAGCGGCGCGGTGATTTTTCCGTCTTCGACGAGGTAGCTCTCAGTGAGCGAGAAGACGAAGTCGCCGTTCGCGATGTCGACCTGACCGCCGCCGAACTTCTTCGCGTAGATCCCGCGCTTCACCGAGCGGATGATCTCTTCGGGATCGTGCGGACCGGCGGTGAGGATCGTGTTCGTCATGCGCGGCATCGGGGCCGACGCGAAGCTCTCGCGACGCCCGTTGCCGCTCGGCGTGAGCTTGAAGTGCCGCGCGCTGTGCGCGTCGTGCATGTAGCCAACGAGCTTCCCCTTCTCGATGAGGACGCTCGATCGCGGCTCGTTCCCTTCGTCGTCGACGTTGATCGTCCCGCGACCTTGGAGCAGCGTCGCGTCGTCGACGACGGTGCAGAGCGCGCTCGCGACCATGTTGCCGATCTGCCCGGAGTAGTTGCTCGTGCCTTTGCGATTGAAGTCCGCCTCGAGCCCGTGACCAACCGCTTCGTGCAAAAGAATTCCGCTGTCGCCCGGCGCGAGGACGACCTCCATCGTTCCTGCCGGCGCCTCTTGCGCGTCGAGCATTCGGATCGCTTGCTCGGCGGCTTGCCGTCCGTGCCACTCGGGGCTCTTCGCGTCGAAGTAACCGAGCGTCGTGCGACCACCGCCGCCCGACGATCCTTCTTGCCGCTTGCCGTCGCGCTCGGCGATCGCGTGAACGCCGATGCGGAGGAGCGGCTGCGTGTCGCGCGCGAGCTTGCCGTCGGACGTCATCACGAGGATCTCGCGGATCTCTTCCGCGAAGCTCGCGCTCACCTTGATGATGTTCTTATCGAAGGCGTGCGCGGCGGCAGCGGCGCGCTCGAGGAGGCGGCGCTTCTCCATGCCGGGCACGTCGAGCGTGACCTTCTCGAGCTCGTAGCGGCGCGGCAGAGTCACCGCCTTCGCGGCGATCGGCTTGAGCGATCCGCCGCCGGTCGCGATCTGCGCCGCGGTCTCGGCCGCGCGCTTCATCGCGTCCCAATCGAGCTCTTCGACGTACGCATACCCGGTCGCGTCGCCCTTTTGAACGCGCACGCCGAGCCCCATCGACACGCCACGCGACGCGCTCTTGAGGATCCCCTCGTCGAACGAGAAGCCGCCCGCGGCGCGGTATTCGAAGAACAAATCCGCGTAATCGCCGCCGTTCGACAAGGCGATGACGAGGAGCTTCTCGCCGAGCTGGACGTCGATCTCGCTCGCGCCGCCGATCGCGAACGGCGCACGGTAGAGCGCGGATTGAGTCAGGGTCGCGGAGGATGCAGCGTTCGTCATGGGTATGCGAACGTACGCGTCCGAACGTGCGCCGTCGAGGTGAGGCGCGAGACAAGGGGCGATCGGCGCGCATGTGTGCGAGCCGTTCGAGACGCCACGCTCGCGTTCGGAAGCGAGTCCGCCCTGCGGGAAGTATGCAGCCGCGCGGAAAGGGCGCTATTCTCCTAGTGCCCTCGCTGACGTGCGCGTTCCGACCATCCATTGCTTCTCGATCTGTTTCCCGTCGCGGCTCGTACTCGCACTGCATGGGGTCCCATGCATTGCCAGCGTCGGGGGCGCGCGGCGGGGGCCTTGTAATCATTCGCTAGAAACAAGACCGATCTCATCACGCTGAGAGCGTGGCCCAGGGAGTGCTTCCGTCCGTGGCAATCGACCGCGAAAAGGTATTGGCGGCCGCCCAAAAGTTCGTCGAGAAAAAAAAGTACGACAAGGCGGTCCTCGAATACCAAAGATTGATCCAGGAGGATCCGAACGACGCTCGGACCCTGCTGAAGATCGGCGACCTCCAATCGAAGATGGAGGCGTACGCCGACGCCGTCGCTACGTACGAACGCGTCGGCAAGTTCTACGCGCAGCAGGGCTTCGCGCTGAAGGCGATCGCGGTCTACAAACAGATCCGCGAGATCATCCTCAAGCATGTGCCGCAGCTCGAAGAGCGCTACTCGCACATCACGCCGAAGCTGGCCGAGCTCTACGTGCAGCTCGGTCTCACGAGCGACGCGCTCGCCGCGCTCGACGAGGTCGCGACGCGCATGCAGCGCTCGGGGCGCGACGGCGAAGCGATCGAAGTCTTCCGAAAGATCGTCGAGCTCGATCCGACGAACCCGCTTCCGCACCTGCGACTCGCCGAAGCGCTCTCGCGCAACAAGGACGGCGACGGCGCGGTGACCGAGTTCGGGATCGCCGCCGGGCAGCTCGTGAAGCTCGGGCGACGCGACGACGCGCTCAAGGTCGTCGAGCGACTGCTCCATCACAAACCGGATCCGGTGCACGCGCGGATCGCCGCCGAGCTCTACCTCGCGCGCGCCCAGCCGAACGACGGATTGCAAGCGCTGGCCAAGCTGCAGATCTGCTTCCAGAGCAACCCGAAGGACCTCGACACGCTGGCGCTCCTCGCGCGCGCGTTCAACGCGATCGGCCAGGCCGCGAAGGGGATCGAAGTCCAGAAGGAGATGGCGCGGCTCGCGCAGGAGCAAGGCAAGACCGAGCTCTTCAAGCAGATCGTCGAGCGGCTCGTGCGGCTCGCACCGAACGACGAGGGGGTGAAGCGCATCGTCGCCTCGATGCAGGGGCCCACCGGCTCGTCGATGCCGCCGCCGCATCACCAACCGCAGCAACAACAAGCGCGAGGGCGCGTCGAGCGCGAGGTGGAGGAAGTCGAAGAGATCGAAGACGAGCCGGAGCTCGAGCCCGAAGAGCTCGACGCGGAGTCCGAAGAGCAGCCGTTCGAGATGCGTCCGAGCGGGCGTCCGCCGGCGCTCGAGGACGACGACGGCTTCGACGAGATGGAAGCCGGGAGCCTCTCGACCGACGTCGTCGTCGAGAGCAGCATCGAGATCGTCGAAGAGGTCAACGCGGCGGCGAGCGCCGGGATCTCGGCGGACGTGCGCACGCGCCTCGCGCACATCCTCGCGGACGCGGCGGGCTATCGACGTCAGCGCTTCTACGCAAAGGCGATCGAGACGCTGCGATCGGGACTGCAGATCGCGCCGCGATCTTTCGAAGCGCGCGAAGTCTTGCGCGACGTCCTGCTCGAGGCGGGACAAGAGCGCGAGGCGGTGCTCGAGATGCTCGATCTCGCGTCGATGCAGATCGACGCGCTCGACGGCGACGGCGCTGCGCAGACGCTGCAGGACGTGCTCGCGCTCGATCCGCAGAATCCACGCGCCGCCGACATGTTGCGCGAGCTCGGCTACGAGCTGGTCGAGGAACCGCAAGCGCCTAGCCCAACGAGTGCGCGCTACCAGGCCGACCTCGCGCCGATGCGCGAGCAGTACCCGAGCTACGATCCGGACGCGCCGCTCCCGTCGTACGATCTCGAAGAGATCGGGCCCGAGGCCGTCGCGCCGCACTACTCGGATCCGGTGATGCGCGCGCAGCACCCGGCCACGCAGTCGCCGCAGCAGGGGCTCGACGACATCGACGATCCGTTCGGCGACGGCGCGCCGCTCCCGCAGTTCCCGCTCGAGCCCGCGGCGGAGAGCGAAGCGCAGTTCGATCTCGTCTCACGCGATCCCGAGCCGTACGACGACGGGCTGGGCGCGGACGATCCGTTCGACGGCGCGCCGCAACAAGAGGACATGCGCACGGACGCGGCGATGCAGTTGCCGCAACAAGCGCAAGAAGCGATGCCGGAGGACGAGCCCCCGACGGCGACGCGAGGGCAACCCGCGGCGGTCGGCGCCGAGCTCGAAGAGGCGCTCGAAGAGGCCGACTTCTTCGCGTCGCGCGGCCTCTACGACGACGCGCGAACTATCCTCGAGGAGCAGCTCGCGCGCCTGCCGAAGCATCGGCTCATCCTCGAGCGCATGGCCGAAATCGAGGCTCAGGAGCGCAGCGCGCAAGGCGGCTCGGGCACGCGCGAGAAGCCGCGCAACTCTCCTTCGCAGCCCACCGAGGTCGATCGCAGCTTCGACATCGCCGAGTCGCTCGGCGCGCTCGAGCAAGATCGGCCGAGCAGCACGGGCACCGCGCCGAGGGCGTTCGCGAGCGGCGACAAACAGATCGACGTCGAAGAGGTGTTCGCGAAATTCAAAGAGGGCGTCGCGAAGCAGATCTCGGTCGACGACGCGCAGTCGCACTACGATCTCGGCGGCGCGTACAAAGAGATGGGGCTCCTCGACGACGCGATCCGCGAGTTCGAGACCGCGGGGCGCGACCCGAAGCGCGAGTGCGTGTGCCAGTCGATGGTCGGAATGATTCAGCTCGAGCGCGGGAGCATCAACGAGGCGATCGACGCGTTCATGCGCGCGCTTCACGCGCCGATACGCACGCCCGATCAAGAGATGGCGCTCTGCTACGAGATCGGCGCGGCGTACGAAGCGAAGAAAATGGTCAAAGAGGCCATCAGCTATTACCAGCGCGTGCAGCGGCGCGACGCGACGTACCGCGACGTCGCCGAGCGCGTTCGTCGACTGACGGCGCCGGGCAAGGGACCGATGCGAGCGCAGGCCGTCGGCGCGGACGACGAGTTCGATCGCGCGTTCGACGACATCCTCGGCGGCGGCGGCAAGCTCCCGTAGCTAGAGCGACGCTCCGTTGCTTGCGGGAGCGGGCTGCGCGGGAGTGGGCTGCGCGGGAGCGGGGGCCGGTGCGGGCGCGGCG
>JBBQXV010000178.1:0-19868 GCA_038209335.1 Polyangiales bacterium
TCGCGCGAGCGCCGTGGTTGCGGCGCTCGTTAGGTGCGCGACGTTGGCGAACGGCTCTGACGTCTCCCCCTGAGGACGCCGCTTCGGCGGCCGATTTGGGGGAGACCGCAGGCGCGCAGGCGCGGCTTCATCGCGCCGAGCACCTGCGAGAGGGGGCACAATCAAAAGGCGAAAGGGGGCATCAAATCAAAACGAACGCGGGGGCCTCCGGGCTAGACTGCTCGCTCGATCGCGCCGGCTTCCTCTTTCTCCCCGAACACGCCCTCCCACTTCGCGATCACCACCGAGGCCAGCCCGTTCCCCGTCACGTTCACGGCGGTGCGGCCCATGTCCATCACGCTGTCGACGGCGAGTAGCATGGCGATCCCCGCTTCGCCTGGGAGCGCGAACCCGTCGCACGTCGCGGCGATGATGACGAGCGTCGCGCGCGGAACGCCGGCGACGCCCTTCGACGTCAGCATCAGTGTGAGCATCATCGTCACTTGCGACGCGATCGAGAGCTCGATCTTCGCCGCTTGCGCGATGGTCAACGTCGCGAGCACGAGATAGAGCGTCGAGCCGTCCAAGTTGAACGAGTACCCGGCGGGGACGACGAAGCTCGCGACGCCCTTCGGAACCCCGAACAGGACGAGCTGTTCGAGGAGCTTCGGAAGCGCCGCTTCGCTGCTCGCGGTCGAGAACGCGGTGATCACCGGATCGCGGATCGCGCGGATGAACGCGAAGACGCGGATTCGGAAGAGCAGCATGATCGGCACCATCACGCCGACGAAGAGGACCCCGAGCGCGAGGTACAAGCTGCCGACGAGGAGCGCGTACTGCCGGAGCAGATGGATGACGGCGGGCCATCCCTTGATGAGCGCGTCGCCGACCCGATGGCCCGAGGCCATGTGACTGACGTTGTAGGCCATCGCGCCGAAGACGCCGAGCGGCGTGAGGCGCATCACGAAGTCCGTGTACTTGAACATCGCTTGCGCGACGCCGTCGAAGAAGACGAGCACTGGCTTGCCGCGCTCGCCGACGCGCGTGAGCGCGAGACCGAAGAGCGTCGCGAAGACGACGATCGGCAAGATGTCCCCTTCGGCGGCATGGCGGAGCAGATTCGTCGGGAGCGCGTGCAGCGCGATCTCCCAGCCGGTCTGCTGCTTCGCGACGGCGACCGCGGGGTGCGCGCCGAGATCGAGCGGAAGATGCTCGCCCGGCTTCAGCGTGTTCGCGATCACGAGGCCGATGACGAGCGCGATCGACGTGACGATCTCGAAGTAGACGAGCGCCTTTCCCCCCATCCGCCCGACGGCGCGCATGTCGCCGGTCTGCGCGATCCCGACGACGATCGTCGAGAAGAGGAGCGGCACGATGAGCCCCTTGATGAGGCCGATGAACGCCTTCGAGAGGAATTGGAACGCGGCGTACGCCTGCGGGTGCGCGTCCTGAGGGAGGAATCCGCCGAGCACGACACCGAGCGCGAGGCCGACGAAGATCCAAAACGTCGACGTGCGGTACCACGGTTTTTTGGTCGTCGGCGCGGCGTCGGACATGCGGCGCGTACGCTACCAGGCCTTCGTCGGCTATCCTCTCCGAACGATGACGCGCTTGGTTCTCTTCGCGGTGATCGCCGCGTGTGTCGCCGTCGCCGTCGCGTGCGGGAGCTCCGACAATCCGTCGCCGCTCACGCCGTCCGACGCGAGCGCCGACGTGACGATCGAGCCCGACGCGGGGAACGACGGCGCGGTCGACGACGCCGCACCCGACGCGGACTTCGGTGCGGCGAGCGACGCGTATCCGGCGTTTCGTCCGCCCGTTCCGCAGATCGTGAGCCAGAGCGGCGGCGTGATGGCGTCGGTGCGCATCGTGCCGATCTTCTTTCAAGGCGACGGACTCCAAGCGCAGCTCGTCGACTTCCTCGCGAAGTACGCGGCGGCGCCGCACTGGAAGACCGCGGTCGCGGAGTACGGCGTCGGCGATCTGACCATCGCGTCGCCGATCGTGATCGCATCGCCGCCCGGCGCGACGACCACGGACTCGGCCACGCGCGCGATGCTCCGCGCCGGGCTCGACGGGACGCACGCGGAGTGGGGCGGCGCCGACTCCGCGACGCTCGCGAAGAGCATCTACGTCGTCTTCTTCCCGAGCGGCACGTCACTCGTCGACGATCGCCGCACGCCGAGCGTGACCCTCTGTGCTCCCGATACCTTCGCGGCGTACCACTCGAGCGTCGTGCGCGGCGGTGGCGCGCTCGACGGCGGCGTCGACGCGGCGATCGAAGCGGGCACCGACGCGGCGGTAGACGCGGGGAGCGTCAGCGTCGACGATCCGATCATCTACGCGCTCTTGCCGCGCTGCTCGGCGACCGGCGGCGTCAGCCAGCTCGATTTTCTCACCTACCTCGTCGTCCACGAGACGACCGAGGCCGCGACCGACCCGAACTACGCGCTCCGCATGAGCGCGTTCGATTGGCTCGACACCGATCACCAGTCGTGGGGCATCGCTAGCTTCGGCGGCGAGGTCGGCGACATGTGCCAGTTCTTCCCGACCTCCGCGTTCCGCCCCGCCGACGTCGGCTACCGCATCCAGCGCACGTGGTCGAACGCGTCGATGAAGGGCTACCACGACCCGTGCCTTCCGATTCCGGCGACGAACGGTCCGTTCTTCGCGAGCGTGCCGATCGAGCCCGACACGATCTTCATTCGCGACTCGTCGAACCAGCAGTACCGCGTCAAGGGCGTCAGCGCGCCCGTCGGACAGAGGAAGACGATCGAGGTGCAGCTCGTCAGCGACGGCCCGACGAAAGGCCCGTGGGCGATCCTCGCGTACGACTACGCGAAGGACTTCCAAGGCTCGGCGCAAGCGAACCTCGGCCTCGTGCTCGACCGAAGCAAAGGGATGAACGGCGAGAAGGTGCACCTGACGATCACACCGCTGCGTCAGCCGGCGAACAAGACGGCGTTCTATTTCATCGAGTCGATCATGAGCGGGCAGTCGATCTTTTGGTGGGGAGCGGTGGCGATACCTTGAAGACGGTGCGTGTTGTCTCGTCGTTCGTCGCCGTGTCGGCGGCGTTCACCGCGGTCGCTTCGTGCGAAGAGACCAACCCCGATTCGTTTCACGCGCCGCCCGACGCGGCCGTGCCCGACGCCGACACGCGCCCGCCGACGCCGCCCGAATGGGATCGCACCGTGACGCGACCCGACGACGCGACCGCGTCCGCATCGCGTGCATCTTGCAAGTATGCGCGGGGCGCGATGCCGGCCGAGACGCTCGGCACGAGCTCGCCCGTCGACAAGGACATCCCGATCGAGAACATCGTCGTCGTCGTTCAAGAGAACCGATCGTTCGACTCGTATTACGGACACCTCGCGAAGTTCGCCCGCCGCGTCGACATCGAGTCGGCGCCCGACTCGACGACGAACCTCGATAAGTTCGGCGTCGCGCATCCGTACCAACACGCGACGCATCGTTGCTTCCTCGACACATCGCACAGCTGGTCGGGGACGCATCGCGAAGTGAACGGCGGAAAGATGGACGGCTTCTTCCTCGCGAACGAAGAGGCGAGCGGCGCGGACGCCGCGGCTCCTGTGTCGTCGCTCGGGAGCGGCGAGCGCGCGCTCTGGTGGTACGACGAGCGCGACCTCCCGTTTTACTACGCGCTCGGCAGCACCTTCGCGATCGCCGACCACTACCACTGCTCGGTGCAAGGACCGACGTGGCCGAATCGGATGTTCGTCTACGCGGCGTCGAGCTTCTCGCAGACGCACAACGAGCTGCCGGATCTCTCCACGTATCCGTTCCCGGCGAACGACGCGGCGATCTTCGACGAGCTCGAGAAGCGTCACGTCGACTGGGCCATCTATACCGACGGGCCGCCCGGACCTGCGGTCCTGTTCGGTCTCGCGCTCCTCAATCGTTGGGGTCGAAATCCGGTGCATCCGTTCGCGGATTTTCTCGCGCAGGCGAAGGCAGGGACGCTCCCGCAGGTCGCGATCGTCGACGCGCACGCGCCGCTCGACTCGAGCGGATCGGGACAAGACGAGCATCCGCCCGGCGACATCCAAGTCGGACAGAAGTTCGAGAGCGACATCGTGCACGCGCTCTTCGCGAGCCCGCAGTGGGCGCACGTCGCGCTCTTTCTCACGTACGACGAGCACGGCGGCATCTACGATCACGTGCCGCCGCCGTCGGCGTGTCCGCCCGACGCGAAGCCGCCGATCATCGCGAGCGGCGATCCTGCGGGGGGCTTCGATCAGCTCGGCGTGCGCGTGCCGCTCACCGTCGTGTCGCCGTATGCGAAGCGCGCGTACGTCGGTCACGCGACGTACGATCACGCGAGCATCACGCGCTTCATCGAGGCTAAATTCAAGCTCCCCGCGCTCTCGGGGCGCGACGCGAACGCGGATCCGCTCTTCGATCTGTTCGACTTCGCGCATCCGCCGTTCGTCACGCCGCCGACGATCCCCGAGCCGACGATCGATCAGGCCGAGCTCGACTACTGCAAGGCCACGTTCGGAAAGTGACGACGACTACGGCAGCTTCGCGACGCGGACGCGGTTGTACGGAGCCGTGGTGCCGCGGCTGCCGTCGGAGATCCACAGCGTCGTTCCGTCCGCCGAGACCTCGAGCCCCTCGAGGCCGTAGAGCTTCGCGGTGAGGAGGTCATCGTGGTCGAGCCAACCGGCGACGCCGGAGCCGACCAGCGTCGAGACTTGCCCGCTCGCAATCTTGCGGACGACGAAATTGCCGGTGTCGGCGATGTAGAGGTTGCCGGCGTTGTCGATCGAGATGTCGCGCGGAGCCGAGAACGTCGCGGTGGCGATCGCGCCGTTGTTGGCGCCGGCGGTCCCGTTGCCGGCGAGCGTGGTGACGGTGCCGTCGAGCGCGACCGCGCGGATGCGATGGTTGCCGTGGTCGGCGACCGCGACGCGACCGTCGGGGAGGAGCACGATCCCGTACGGCTCGAAGAACCGCGCGGCGGCGCCGTTCGCGTCGACCCATCCCGGTTGATCGACCGTGCCGGCGAGCGGCGTCACTGTTGCGTTGGTCGGATTCAGGACCTCGACGACGTGGTGGATGGCGTCGGAGAGGACGAGGCGCCCGTCGGCGAGCACGACCATCCCGCGCGGGCGCCCGAGGTTGCGGACGATGACCGTCGCCAAACCGGAGACGAGATCGACCTTCCAAATGGTGCCGGTCGATTCCGAACGCTGGCCGAGATCGTTGTCGTCGGTCTCGACGTAGAACGTGCCGTCGGCCGCGAACGCCATCCCGAACGGGCGCGTGAAGCCGTGCTGCTCGACGAGCGTTCGCACGGTGCCGGACGCGGTGACGACCCGAACGCGCGCATTGTCGAAGTCGGTGACATAGAGATCGCCGTCGGGTCCGCGCGCGACGTTCACCGGATCGGAGAAGCGCGCCACGTCGCGAATGCCGTCGGCGACGTCCGCGATCTCGCAGCCGGCGAGCGTGCTCACGCCGTTCGTGAACGGAACGATCGTGCAGACGGGCGGCCCAGCGTCGACGTCGGGCGCCGCGTCGACGCCCGTGTCCGGGGTGCTCGTGTCCGCCTCGGGCCCGGTGTCACGGATCGTCGTGTCGGGCGCGACGTCGTTCGTGGTCGAGTCGACGCTCGAATCGGCGTCCGCGAGCGATGCATCCGCGTCCCGTCCGCCGTCGCGCATCGACGAGTCGATCATCCCGTCCGGCATCGTCGTGTCGGAGCCGGACTCGCCGATGACGACGTCGTTCGTCGCGTCGCCGACCGACGAGTCGATCCCCGTCGCATCGCCGCCGAAGAGATCGATGGGCGAGTCGTAGCCGCACGCAGCGACGAGCGACGCTGCCGTGATCAGCCATGCCGAGAGCCCTGCACGCCGGACCATCGCCAGCAGTAGAGCACGGAGCGAAGCGAAGGATCTAATAGCCAAGATCCTCGTCGTCGTCCGGCGGGGTCGTGCCGACGCGCGGGAGGTTCTCTTTCCCGGCGGCGTGGTGATCGTTGCTCCACGTGCACACGAGGAGGTTCCCTTTCGCTTCGGTGCAGACGTACGTCACCAGGTACTGCGTCGATGGCACGTAGTGCGACCAAGTGAGCGTCGATCCGTCCCATGACGAGCCGCGGACTTCGTAGAGCTCCTTGTCGCCGACGCTCTCTTCGGCGTGGATGACCGTCGGCGCGCCGTCGCGGATGGCGACGGTCACGAACGTTTTGTAGACGGTCGCTGGATCGAAGAACGTCCCTTCCCAACGGCGGATCTCGGGATCGATACGTGGCGCGGGCTTGTGGCGCGCGGGCTCGTTCGCCGTCGTGTCGATCGGCGGCGCGATCGTGGTCGTGATCGGAATCGCGATGACCTCGGGGGGGGCGGCGGCGCACGCGACGCAGGAGATCGCAGCGAATGCGACGACAGAAACGGAGGAGGAGAGGGGACGCGAGACCACGCAGCTCTCCGAAGTGTACGCGGTACATCGTCGTCGTCGATTGCCACGCGCAGCGGTTCGCTCTAGAGCATCGCACCGATGCCGTCGCGTCGCCTCGCCGCCGCTCTCCTTGTGTCCGCGCTCGTGGGCGTCGTCGCGTGCAACGGCAAGTCGTCCTCGTCGCAGCAAGGGTTCCTGGCGCCGCCGCCGTCGGCCTCCGCCGCGACCGCGAGCTCGACGACGACCTCGACTTCGACCACGACCACGACGTCGACCTCGACCTCGACCGATGGCGCGGCGGCCGATCCCGACGCCGGCCCGAAGCCGCAGCTCTCGACGAAGCTCTTCTCGTCGGTCGTCTGGGAGAAGCCGAACTACGAATCGCTCCAGCTCGGCTACTTCCACGCCGGATCGCGCGTCTATCGCGCCGCGGATCCGTATCCGGAGATCGCATCGCCCGCCGCGCGTCGCGCCGCCGGGATCGAGATCATGCAGCCGTGCGGCGGTCGCTGGTTCAAGCTCGAGCCGAACGGATTCGTCTGCGAAGGGAAGGAAGGGGTCACGCTCGATCTCGCGGATCCGAACGTCGCGATCCCCGCGCGCTACCTCCCGAAGGACGAGCCGCTCCCGTACGGCTACGGCATGTCGTACTCGACGCCGATGTACACGCGCGTGCCGACCGCGCAGGAGCAGAAGGACGCGGAGGGCGACGTCGCGTATTGGCGAAAGACGCTCGCCGAGATGCGCGCGAAGACGCCGGCCGACAAGCTCGCGCCCGAGTTCGCGATCCCAGTCGACGAGATGCCGGAGTTTCTGGCGAACCACGGGACCGCGCCGCCGATCTTGCCGTGGCTCGTCGGTCGAAACGTGAAAGGGGGCTACGCGCTCCCGTCGACGCGCCTCGCGTTCGTCTCGCACTTCGAGAGCGAAGGGCGTCACTGGTACCTCACGAGCGAGCAGCTGCTCGTCCCTGCGGATCGCTTCAAGTCGGCGCGCACGGCGGAGTTCCGCGGCATCGAGCTCGCGGCGGCGGGCGAAAACGGGGAGCACCTCCCGATGGTCTGGGTGCGCTTCCCGACCGACAAGCAACCGGTGTTCGTGTACCGCGTCGAAGGTGAAGGGCGACCGATCAAGACGCTGATGGAGCTGGCGCTGCAGTCGCACCACGAGATCGCGCCGCAGGACGTGATGCTCAAAGGTGTGCGTTACCACGAGCTCATCACGCCGCCGCAAGGGCTCCCGGAAGGGAAGTACGTCGTTCGGCAGGGCGACGTGACGCGCGTCGATCCGGTGAAGGCGGCTCCGGACAAAGTCGTCGGCGAGGAAGTGTGGATCGACATCGATCTCGTGAAGCAGACGCTCATTCTCTATCGCGGTTTGGTGCCGACGTTCATGACGCTCGTGTCGGCCGGCGCCGGCGGCAAAGGGCGCATCACGCCGACGGGGACGTTTCGGATTTACCAAAAGCATCTGACGACGCGCATGAGCGCGGACGAGAAGCCGCCGGAGAAGCAAGGCGAAGAGGCCGAGCGCTCGTACCGCTTCGACGACGTGCCGTGGGTGCAATATTTCTACGCGGGGATCGCGCTGCACGCGGCGTTCTGGCACGACGGCTTCGGGCAACCGAAGAGCCACGGCTGCATCAACTTGTCGCCGCGCGATGCGCAGTACCTGTTCAAGCGCACGCTGCCCGAGATGCCGGCGGGGTGGCACGGCGTCTTCGGCGGACGCGGCGGGGTGTCGCTCGGGACGGTGGTCGTCGTGCACACGTAACGGGATGAAATTTCCCCGGCGCGTGTTCTTCTGAAAGCGACGACATGGCCCGCATCGACAGCATTCTCTCGATCGTCGTGCAGCAAGGGGCGAACGAGCTGCGCGTCGCGTTCGATCGCGAGCCGAAGATGCTCGCGTTCGGCGTGCCGAAGCGCCTCTCGATTCCGAAGATGTCGGGCGAGATGGTGCGCGAGCTCCTCGGCGAAATCCTGTCGACCGAGGCCGAGGCGGTGGTGCGCGCGCGCGGTCGCCACGAGGCGGCGTACGACGCAGGCGCGGCGGGTGTGTTTCAGGTCACACTGACGTCGCCGGACGCCGACGCGATCGAGGCGGTGTTCGTGCGCGCGTCGGTGTCGCCAGCGGCGTCCACGACCGCGCCGCCGCGTCCGACGCACATCCCTGCCACGCGCCCCGAATCGCCGGTCGCGCTCGCGTCGCATGGATCCGCCGCGTCGCTCGAATCGTTGGCGTCGCTCGTCGCGCGTGCGTCGTCGATGCGCGCGAGCGATTTGCATTTGGCCGACGGCGACGTCCCGTTCGCGCGCGTCGACGGTCGGCTGCGACGCTTCGACGACGCCGCGGCGGTCGACGTCGCGACGACGCTCGCGCTCGGAGACCACGAGAAGGAGCGCCTCGCGCAGCGGCGCTCTGTCGACCTCGGCATGGAGATCGAAGGCGTCGGACGGATCCGCGTTCATGCGTACGCCACCGCGGAAGGGCTCGTCGCCGCAGTGCGCTTGCTTCCGCCCGCCGCGCCGTCGTTTTCGTCGCTCCACATGCCAATCGCGTTCGACGATCTCATCACGCTGCCGCACGGCCTGGTGCTCGTGTGCGGCGCGACGGGCTCCGGCAAATCGACGACGCTCGCCGCGCTCGCACAGGAAGCGCTCCAGCGCCGATCGATCGTCCTGGTCACGCTCGAGGATCCGATCGAGTACGCGATGACTCCGTCGAGCACGTCGCTCGTTCGCCGGCGGCAAGTCGGTCGCGACGTCGCCGACTTCGCGTCCGGCCTTCGCGACGCGCTCCGCGAAGATCCCGACGTGCTCCTCGTCGGCGAGATGCGCGATCCCGAGACGATCGCCCTCGCGCTCACCGCCGCTGAAACGGGTCATCTGGTGCTCGCGTCGCTCCACAGTCGATCCGGCGCGTCCGCCGTCGAGCGAATCGTCGACGCCTACCCGCCGGAGCGCCAACAACAGATCCGCGTGCAGCTCGCCGACTCGCTCCGCGCGATCGTCAGCCAGCGTCTGCTCCCACGCGCGCGCGGCTCCGGGCGACTCCCCGCGATAGAAATGCTCCGCGTGAACCATGCCGTCGCGGCGATGATCCGCGAAGGAAAAACCGCACAGATCGCCACCGCCGTGCAGTCCGGGCGAAGCGAAGGAATGCTCTCGCTCGACCGCTGCCTCGCCGACCGAGTGAAAGCCGGCGAAGTGCGCGCGGAGGACGCCCGCGCCGTCGCCGACGATCCAAGCGCGCTCGCGATGTACCTCGCGAGGTAGGTTCATGGCGCGATCCGCCTGCATGATGCACACTTCCGCCCCCTCCGATGGCGCTCACCCAGCTCCGCACGTCTTCCCGCGATCGCCGCGCCGATCTCACCGCGTTCCTCCCGACGACGCGCGAAGAAATGGACGCGCGCGGATGGCACGAGCTCGACGTGCTCATCGTGACCGGCGACGCCTACGTCGATCACGCCGCGTTCGGTCCCGTGCTCATCGCGCGCTTCCTCGAAGGGCGCGGGTTCAAGGTCGGGATCGTCGCGCAGCCGCGCTGGGATTCGCCCGACGACATCCTTCGCATGGGACGCCCGCGCCTCTTCGTCGGCGTCGCCGCGGGCAACCTCGACTCGATGCTCAACAAACTGACGGCGCAGAAGAAGATCCGCTCCGAGGATCAGTACTCGCCCGGCGGCCGCCCCAACGCGCGACCGAACCGCGCGACGATCGTCTACGCGAACCTGTGCCGCCAAGCGTTCCCGGGATTGCCGCTCGTCCTCGGCGGGATCGAAGCGTCGCTGCGTCGCATCGCGCACTACGACTACTGGAGCGACGAAGTGCGTCGCTCGATGCTCCTCGACGCGAAGGCCGACCTCCTCGTCTTCGGAATGGGCGAGCGCCCCGCGTGGGAGATCGCGCGCCGCCTCGACAAGGGCGAGAACGTGCGCGACCTCGTCGACATTCGCGGCACCGCGCACGTGAAGCGAAACCGCCGCGAGTGGGAGCCGCTCCTCGAGAACAAGAGCCGCTATGTCACCGACGGAAAGCTCGTCGTCCTCCCGTCGTACGAAGAGGTGAAGAGCGACAAGACGGCGTTCGCGCAGATGTCGCGGATGCTCCAGTACGAGACGAACGCGCACAACGGACGCCCGCTCCTTCAAGCGCACGGCGGCGAGGCGGTCTACTTCAACCCGCCTGCGCTCCCGCTCACCGAAGCCGAGATGGACGGGCTCTACGATCTCCCGTTCGCGCGTCGCCCGCATTTCTCGTACGGCACCGAGACCATTCCCGCGTTCGAGACCATCAAGCACAGCATCGTCACGATGCGCGGATGCTTCGGCGGCTGCACCTTCTGCAGCATCACCGAGCACGAAGGGCGGATCATCCAGAGCCGCTCGCACGACAGCGTGCTCCGCGAAGTGCGACAGCTCTCGCGCATGGAAGGCTTCAAAGGGACGATCAGCGATCTCGGCGGTCCGACCGCGAACATGTACAAGATGCGCTGCAAGGACGACGAGACCGAGAGCGCGTGCCGCCGCCTCTCGTGCGTGCATCCCGGGATCTGCGAGAACCTCGTGACCGATCACGCGCCGCTCGTGCAGCTCATGAAGAAGGTGCGCGAGGCCGACGGCGTAAAGAAGGTCTACATCGCGAGCGGCGTCCGCTACGACCTCGCCGAGCGCAGCCCCGAGTTCGTCCGCGATCTCGCGCGGCACCACACCGGCGGGCAGCTCTCCGTCGCGCCCGAGCACACGAACCCCAACGTGCTCGACAAGATGAAGAAGCCCGGCATCGAGAGCTACGAGCGCTTCGCGTCGTCGTTCTGCAAGGCGAGCGAGGACGCCGGGAAGGATCAGTACCTCGTGCCCTACTTCATCACCGGGCATCCGGGATCGACGCTGACCGACACGATCGAGCTCGCGATCTATTTGAAGGAGCGCGGGATGCGCCCGCGGCAGATCCAGGACTTCATTCCGACCCCGATGGCCGTCGCGACGACCATGTATTATACAGGCATCGATCCGCTCACGCGCGAGCCCGTCTACACGGCGCGCGATCTTCGCGAGAAGCGGATGATGAAGTCGCTTCTCTTCTGGTGGGACGAGCAGCACTGGCCGCTCGCGCGCGAAGCGCTGAAGAAGGCGGGGCGGAGCGATCTCATCGGCCGCGCGGCGCACTGCCTCGTCCCGCCGGACTACGGGACGACGGCGGCGCCGCGCGCTTCTTCGGCGCCTTCACACCGCGGAACTCGTCCGCCCGCTCGGCGAGCTCCGCGACGATGAAGTCGGCGCACGCGCGCACCCGCGCGGTGTGCTGCATGTCTTTGTGGAGGACCATCCAGAGGTCCATCGACACGACGTCGGCCGGGCCGAGCAGGCGGACGAGATCCGGATCGGTATCGGCGAGGTAGCACGGCACGACGGCGAGACCGACGCCCATGCGCGCGAGCTCGAGCTGGCCGAGGGTGCGATTGAGGCGAATCACCGTGCGCCCGCGCCGAATGTGCTGCACGAGCCAGTTGGTGTCGGGTCCCCAGTCTTCGTCGAAGCCGATGAAGTCGTGGCCCTCGTAGTCGGATCCGGCGCGCGGCGTACCGCGCGCTTCGAGGTACGCGCGCGATGCGTAGAGCCCGAAGCCCATCTCGACGATGCGCCGCGTGACGAGCGACGGCTCCTTGGGTCGCGGGCTGCGAATGCCGATGTCGCTCTCGCGCTTGGAGAGACTGAGGATGCGGCTGTTCGTGATGAGCGAGATTTCGATCTCGGGGTACTTGTCGTGAAAGCGCGCGAGGATCGGCGTGAGCACGCTCAATCCGAAGGCGTCGGCCGCGGTCACGCGCACGACTCCGGTGAGGCGCGACTCTTCGCCGGCGATCTCGCGCGCGACGTCGTCGGCCTCGTTCTCCATGCGCTCGGCGTGCGCGAGGAAGCGTTCGCCGGGCGACGTGATGAGGTAGCCGTCGGGCGTGTGATCGAAGAGGCGCGCGCCGATCGCCTCTTCGAGCGCGGCGAGGCGACGACCGACGGTCGATTGGTTGATGCGGAGCTGGCGTCCCGCGCCGGAGAGCGATCCCGTGCGGTGAATCGCGAGGAAAACACGCGCGTCGCCCCATTCGAAGGCCATGCACGAATGCATAGCACCTCTGCGATATGACTTGGTGCCGATGCGACGATGCGGCCGCATCTTCTCGGTATGAACCTCGTACACATCGCGTTTCGCATCGCTCCGATCGTCCTCGTCGCCGCCCTCGCCACGGGCTGCGCCGCGTCTGCAGCCGCGCCCGCGCGCGAGCCGCGCTCTTCCGTCCTGTCCGAGCCACGGCTCGAGCAGTCGCGGGTGGCAACACTCGCGTCGACGCCGGCTTACGGCGGCGCGACGCCGCGGACCGAGCGGCTGAGGCAGTGACAAAAAGAAGACGCCCCGGTCGCGCGCTTTGGTTGCGCGACCAGGGCATCGTCCCCCCCGCGGTCCGTCTTCGGCCGGCCGCAGGCACTTCTCTGGATGGCACCGGCCTATCCCGCGTGTGCGGAGGCGGTTCCGTCGGTGACGACGGTCGCGACGCCGTTGGAGTCGGACACGGGTTTCGTGTCCGTCTTCGCGGGCGGCGTGACGATCGTCGGTGCGACCGCGCTCGACGCGCGGCGTGCACCATGACGGAACCACTTCTGCACCGGCTCGAGCTCGGACGCGACGCTCTGGTTGACCTCGGCGGCCTTCCTCAACATCGCGTACGTCACCGTCGCCGTCTTCCACGACGCCGACTGCGAACGAAGAAACTCGTCACGCAGCGTCGCATGGAAATCGGCGATGGCACCGAGCAGCGGCTCGAGGCTCTGGGCCGTCTCGATCTCCGAGAGCATCTCGGCGATCGAGTGGCCCGGGACCTCGACGGCGAACTTGCGAGCGACGTGCGCAATGGCCGGAATGACCTGATGCGCACCACGCTTCAACTTCGCCGTACGAACGCGCTCGTCGCTCGACAGCCGCGTCACTTGCGTGAAGGGCTGACGGGCTTTTTCGACGAGCTTGATGCTCGCGTCGACCGCCTTCGTGGAAACCGGGTGCTTCGACTTGGTTTTCATGAGTAGACATTCTCCTCTCCGAGCGGCGGCGGACGGCGCGTTTCGCCGCGTGGATCGCGGAGCATCCCGCGAGGTCCACGCTTCCTTGCCCCTCATCCTTAAGAGCTGGCGAGGAGGTCGAATTGTCCGTCCGGCGATGTCGATTTTTCATTTTCTTGGATCGCGGGCGGATCGCCGAGGATCGAGCGGATGGCCTCGAGGTGCGACGCGGCTATCTCCGAGGATCGCGCGCGCGGCGCGGAGGATCGACCGGGCTCTCTCGGGAGAGGACGCGCAGATCTCGGAGGATCGCGCTTCGCGGCGCGGAGGATCGCGCGCGAGGCTGCGTGAGGCGATCGGGCTCTCTCGAGAGAGGGCATGCGACGCTCGCAGTCGGGCGCGGGCTCGCGCGCGAGAGCCGAGGTCCGTCTCCGAGGTGCGCGCGCGATCCTTCGAGCCGCGACGCCGATGCTCCGGGCGTCGGGCGCGATGCGCGGAGATCGATGTCAGCTCGTGAACGGCTTCGCGTCGCGGCCGACCGCGTGGTCCAAGCGGATGCGGGCGACGCGCGCGTCGATCCCCGCGTTGAGCACGTCGAGGCGCGAGCGCGTGAGCTCGGTCTCTGCGTCGGTCAACGTGGTCGACGTCGCGCGGCCGTTGTTGAAGAGCTCGCGCGCGACGCGGTAGGCCTCCTGCGCGCTGGCAAGCTCGCGCTTGCCGGCCGAGATCGAGAAGTCGGCCTCTTTCACGGCTTGGAATGCTTGCACGACTTCGATTTCGATCCCGTCGCGAACGACGCCGCGTTGCGCTGCGAGTGCGGTCGCGCGCGACTCGACTTCGGCGGTGAGTCCGCGCGTCTGCAGCGTGTCGTTCGGCGACCAGATGATCTGTGCGCCGAGATCCCATGACGGGAACCATTCCTGCACCGCGGGGAAGCGGCGCGGGTTTGGGTTCCCGTAGATGCCGTCGGCGAATGCGCTCACTTGCGGGTAATAGCCTGCGCGTTGCGCGGCGGCCTGTTGGCGCGCCGACTCGGCGTTCGCGTCGACGCTCTTGACCTCGAAGCGCGCGCTGAGCGCTTCGAGCGTGAGCTGTTTGAGATTTCCGACGACGGGCGGCATCGGCGTGTCGAGCGCCTCACCCGGAACGAATACCTCGCTCTCGTTCGCGTGCATGGCGACACGCATTTGCTTCTCCGAGAGCTCCCACAGGTTCGTCGCGCGCTCGACGGTGAGCTCCGCCGAGGTGACCGCGGTCTCGGCGCGAAGCACGTCGGCCCGCGAAGCGTTGCCCGCTTGGAACTGATTTTGTGCGTCGCGAAGATGGTTCTTCTGATCGTTGAGCGCCTGCACCGCGACGATGACCGCGCCGCGCGAGCGAAGCCACGTGTAGTAGGCAATCTTTCCGTCGCTCGCCGATCGCGCCTTCGCGGCGATCGCGTCGAAGCGGTAAGCGTCCTTCGAGTTGATCGCCGCCGTATAGTTCTGGTTGATCCTCAGGAAGTAGTCGCTGATCGGCACCGTGATGCCAGCCTGCAGAAGGTAGTTGTCGACGACGGGCCTGAAGATGAGCGCGGTCGATACGAACGCCGTCCCGGCCGGGATCTTGTTGAAGTCGATGATGCCCGATGGATGGTTGGTTCCGACGATGTTGCCTGCCGATCCCGGCGTGAAATCGCTGAGGCGCGTGTACCGCGCCGTCGTCGTGAGGCGCGGCAAGAACGCGACCCACGCCGCGTCGACGCGCGCCGCGGCGCCGCGAATGTTCTCTTCCGCTGCGCGCGCCGTGAAGCTCGTCTGCGCCGCGCGCGTCGCGACTTGATCGGCCGTCAACCCGCTCGGGCTCAACTTCAAGAGCTCCGGAGGAACCACGACAGGCGTCGTGCTCGCCGGCACGTAGTCCGGTGGCATCGGAGGCGCGGTCGTCGGCGGCGTCGGCGCGGGCGCCGCAGGCTGCGCGAACGCGATCGTCGACCATGTAAAGGTTGCCGACAGGCAAAGGAGCAAACCGGCAGATCCCCCAACACGGAACGCATGCATGACGAGAGCCCTTTCGTTTCGATTCGAAGCGGTAAACGCGGGTTGGATGCCGTTGCTACCGGAGTGGTCGCAGGCCGGACGGCCAGGGCGGTGTAACGTAATGCAAGCGCTCTGCAAGCGGCGGCCCAACTGCGCGTAAGCTGGGCCCGTGAAGATCGTGCGCGCGGACGATGTCGTCGCAGAGATCGAAGCGCTCCACGCCGCGCGTCCGGGCGGCATCGTCGCGACCGACGGCGACGGGACGCTGTGGAGCGGCGACGTCGGCGACGATCTCTTCGATGCGTTCGTCGAGCACGCGCGCGTCGAAGAGCCGGCGCGCGTGGCGCTCGATCGCGAAGCGCGAGAATTCTGCATCGATCCGAGCGGCCCGCCCGCAAGCGTTGCGCGCCGGATTTGGGACGCGTTCGTCGCCGGAAAGTATCCCGAGGAGCGCGCGTACGAAATGAACGCATGGTGCTTCGCCGGTTGGACTCACGACGAGGTCGCGGCGTTCGCGCGCGACGTGCTCGTTCGCCGCGGTCTCGCGTCGCGTCTGCACGCAGAGCTAGCGCGCGTGCTCGACGGCGTGCGCCGCGCGGGGATCGCGATCGTCCTCGTGAGCGCGTCGCCGCGCGCGATCGTCGAAGCGGCCGCGGACCTCGTCGGCATCGACGTCGCGAACGTGGTCGCCGCGACCCCGCGCTACGACGGCGCGAGGATGCGCGCCGAGGTCGATCGGCCGATCCCGTACGGTGCAGGCAAAGTCGATCGGCTGCGCGCGAAGGTCGGCGAGCGCGCCGTGCTTGCCGCGTTCGGCGACAACGTGTTCGATCTGGCGATGCTCGCCCACGCCGAGATCGCGTTCGCGGTGCGGCCGAAACCGAAGCTGCGCGCGCGGGCCGCGGAGATCCCCACGCTGCGCGAGCTCGCGCAGGTCGAACACGCGCTTTCGTAATCGCGGTATGATCCGGAAAGATGCCGGATAGCGGGGATAGGTGGGAGGACACGCTGACGCACGCCGTCGGTCCCGCCGAACCTTCCACCGGTGACAAGCTCCAGCTCATCGTCAGCGTCGAAGGCGCGTTCACGACGCATCGCCTCCCCAACTCGGGAGCCGTGACGATCGGCCGCGCGGCCGGAAACTTCGTTCGCATCGATCACCCGTCGATCTCACGGTCGCACGCGGTCATCTCGATCGGCCCGGCGCTCCGCGTCCTCGATCTCGGGAGCTCGAACGGAACGCGCGTCGCAGGCCATCGCATCGAGCCGAACACGCCGGCCGAAGTGTCCGCGGGCGATGCCCTCGAGCTCGGCGCGGTGATGGTGATGATCCAGCGCGTCACCGCCGCGCTCCCGCCACGTCGCGTGTTGAGCCACGACTACTTCGAGGCGCGCGTCGAAGAGGAGTGCGCACGTCGCGCGCGTTCGGGCGGCGCGTTCACGGTGGTGCGGATCAACGCGCCGCGCGACGCGGACACCGGCGACGTCGAGGTCGCTTTCCAAGAGACGCTGCGCGCGCACGACGTCCTCGCGCTCTACGCGCCGAACGAATACGAGATCCTCCTCGACACCGCGCCCGAGCAAGCGCTCGAGGTCGTCGAGCGATTGAAGACGAAGCTCGCGGTCCACGGGATCACCGTGGAGTCGGGGAGCGCGTGCTACCCGAGCGACGGCGCGACGCCGGGTGCGCTCATCGCGCGCGCGAACGCGGCCGTGCGCGGTCTCGAGCTCGAGCAACCGGCCGAGGACGTCGACGACGACGTGCCCGAGTCGGCCATGGACGGCCTGCGGCGTCTGGTCGAGCGCGTCGCCGCGAGCACGATCAGCGTGCTCATCCTCGGCGAGACCGGCGTCGGCAAAGAGGTCCTTGCCGAGACGCTTCATCGCCTCTCGCCGCGCGGCAAGAACACGTTCCTCCGCCTCAACTGCGCCGCGCTGTCCGAGACGCTCCTCGAGAGCGAGCTCTTCGGACACGAGCGCGGATCGTTCACCGGCGCGCATGCGCAGAAGCGCGGGCTCCTCGAGACGGCCGATCGCGGCACGGTGTTCCTCGATGAGGTCGGCGAGCTGCCGATGGCGACGCAGGTGAAGCTGTTGCGCGTCATCGAGGAGCGCAAGGTGATGCGCGTCGGTGGGCTCCACTCGTTCGATATCGACGTGCGCTTCGTCGCCGCGACGAACCGCGATCTCGAAGCCGAGGTCGCGCGCGGCGCGTTCCGCCAGGATCTCTTCTTCCGCCTCAACGGCGTCACCGTCGTCGTGCCGCCGCTGCGCGAGCGTCCCGCGGAGATCGAAAAGCTCTCGCACGTCTTTCTCGCGCAATCGAGCCGCGATCGCGGCAAGACACCGCTCCTCACCCAAGAGGCGCTGACGATGCTCCTCAAGTACAGCTGGCCTGGGAACATCCGCGAGCTCCGCAACGTGATCGAGCGTGCGGTGCTGCTGAGTGGATCGGGGCCGATCACCACGAAACATCTCCCGGTCGAAAAAATGTCTGGGACGATCGCAGCGCGTCACGCGAAGCAGACGTCACCGTCGGCCGGTACACCGACGGTGCTCCCACCCGCGGCTCCGTCGTTCTTGCAGGGAGGTCCGGAGCACGCGACCGACGCCTGGCCGGTGTTTCGCGATCCGTCACCGCCGACGATGAACAACCTGAGGGTGGAGCTCGAGACGGTCGAGCATTCGCGGATCCTCGACGCGCTCGAGCGGTGCGCGTGGAACCAGACGAAGGCGGCGCAGATGCTCGGCATCTCGCGCGGGACGCTGGTGTCGCGACTCGATCAGTACGGGATCGCGCGGCCGCGAAAAGGGAACGGCTGAGAGGATCTCTCAGGGGCGTTTGGCAGCGCGCGCGGGCTTCTTGCGCTGCGCGGCGACCGCCGCATTCGCGTCGATGGGCGAAGCGAAGAGGTAGCGCTGAATGAGATCGCACGCGGCGTTCTTGATGTCGGCGTCGGGAATCGGCGCTCCGCTCCGGGGGCGAACGCCGGCGCGCTCGCACGCGATCTCGAGGCCGAGCATCTGCAGCAGCAGCGCGGCGGCTTCGGCGTTCGGGACGCGGACGCTCGGGATGACCGCCGCGATGAGGTAGCCGAGCGTCGCGCGCTCTTCGGCCTCCTGCGCGGCGCGGAGGGCGGCGACCGCGGGATCCGTAAGCGACATCGTGATGTACAGACGCGCGAGCCCGACGTTTGCGCGCACGCGCTCGATGAGCACGTCGAGCACGACGCCGATCGCGTCGCGTCGCTCGGCGCCTGCGAACCTCTCCGGACGAAGCTGCGCGTCGACGGCGGCGCGCCCTTCGACCAAGTGACGCCCGAGGACTTCCATCAAGAGGACGTGCTTGTCGTCGAAGTAGCGGTAGAGCGCGCCCGGCGACACGCCCGCGGCCTTCGCGATGTCGTGCGTCTGCGTTTGCTCGTAGCCGCGCGCCGCGAAGAGCTTTGCGGCCGATTGAATGATCGCTTCGTAGGTGTCGGCCGCGCGCTGCTGCTTGAAGCGAATCTTTTCGACCATCGTCGTCCGCGAGCATAGCGGCGTATGATCGATCGCGAAGATGGATCTGAAGCCGGGCGATCAGTTCGACCGCTACGTGATCGAGGGGCTGCTCGGTCAAGGGGGCATGGGTCGCGTCTACCGTGCGCGCGACAGCAAGCTCCGCCGGCTCGTCGCGCTCAAGCTGCTTCGCGTCGACGCGCCCGACGCGCGCGAACGAGGGAGCGCCCGTCTGCTGCGCGAGGCGCGCGCGGCCGCGGCGATCGAGCACGTCAACGCGATCGCGATCCACGACGTCGGCGAGGTCGACGGCGTCCCATACATCGCGATGGAGCTCGTCGAAGGGACGTCGCTTCGTGCGCGCATCGGTGACGACGGCGTCTCGATCGAGATGCGAATCGAATGGCTCGTGGCGATCGCGGGGGCGCTCGGCGCGGCGCATGCGCGCGGCTTGGTTCATCGCGACATCAAGCCGGAGAACGTCATGCTGAGGCGCGACGGCACGATCAAGGTGCTCGACTTCGGGATCGCGCGCGCCGAAGGCCATTTCGCCGACGACTCTGCGCCGTATACGCCGGTCGAGCTGGCGCCGCCCGGAGCGCATCTCGCAACCGGCGACGCGACCGGCGCGGCGCTGGCGGGGACGCCGCGCTACATGGCGCCCGAGCAGCTGAAGGGCGAGCCCTTCGACGCGCGGATCGATCAGTTCGCGTGGGCGGTGCTCGCCTACGAATTGCTCACGGGACAACCGCCATGGCTCGGCGCGGCCGAGAGTCTGTCGTTCGTCGTCTCCGTGCTCCACGAGCCTGCCGCGCCCGAGCCGCTCTTCGCCGTGTGCCCCGCGCCCGTCGCGCGCGCCGTCCTCCGCGCGCTCTCCAAAGATCGCG
>JBBQXV010000179.1:0-19850 GCA_038209335.1 Polyangiales bacterium
GCGCCTCATGATCAAAGACGAGGACCTCTGCGTCCACTGCGGCCTCTGCGCCGAGCGCTGCCCGACCGCGGCGTGGGACATGCAGAAGTTCGATTTCCTCATCCCCTATGCAGGCAGGCCCGCGTGCAACAAGCGCTGAAACTCAAGGTCAACGACTTCGCGTTCAAGCTCGCGAACGTCAACGGAACCGGCTCGGCTAGCGCCAATGGCCTCTTGATGCAGGCCATTTTCCGAATGGGGATTCCCGTCTCGGGGAAGAACCTCTTTCCGTCGAACATCCAGGGATTGCCGACTTGGTACGAGATTCGAGTCAGCGATCGTGGGCATACGGCGAGGACGGCCGAATACGATCTCATGGTCGCTATGAACGCCGAGACCTACGCGCGTGATGTGAAGGAGGTACGCACGGGCGGTTGGGTCATCTACGATTCGACGTGGCCGCTCGCCGCGTCGCTCGTGCGCGAGGACGTGACGTTCCTCGGCGTTCCGTTCGCCAAGCTGTGCAACGACGCGTTCGTCGAGTCGCGCGAACGAACGCTGATGAAGAACATCGCATACGTCGGCACGCTCGCGGCGCTCCTCGACATCGACATGGAGATCGTGTCGGGGATGCTGAAGGAGAAGTTCGCGAAGAAGCCGGCGCTGATGGAGTCGAACGCGAAGGCGATCCGCCTCGGGTACGACTATGCGAAGGCGCACCTCGAGTGCCCGCTGACGATCCGCCTCAAGAAGATGGACGCGACGAAGGACTCGATCCTGATCGACGGGAACACGGCGACGGCGCTCGGGTGTCTGTACGCGGGGGCGACCGTCGCGGCGTGGTACCCGATCACACCATCGACGAGCGTGCTCGATGCGTTCACGTCGCTGTGCGCGAAGTACCGGACAGACAAAGTCACCGGGAAGCGCAAATATTGCATTCTGCAAGCAGAGGACGAGCTCGCCGCGATCGGCATGGTGATCGGCGCGAGTTGGAACGGCGCGCGCGCGTTCACGTCGACGTCGGGGCCGGGGATTTCGCTGATGAACGAGCTCATCGGGCTCGCGTATTACGCCGAGATTCCCGCGGTGATCGTCGACGTGCAGCGCGTGGGACCCGCGACCGGAATGCCGACGCGCACGCAACAGGGCGACATTCTTCTTTGCGCGTACGCTTCGCACGGCGACACCAAGCACATCGTCCTTTTTCCGGCGAACCCGGCCGAGTGCTTCTACTTCGCGGTCAAGGCGTTCGATCTCGCCGAGCGATTCCAGACTCCCGTCTTCATGCTGTCGGATCTCGACATCGGAATGAACGATTGGGTGATTCCTCGTCTCGAGTGGGACGACGGCTACAAGCCGGACCGCGGTCGCGTCCTCACGCGCGAGCAGCTCGAAGCGATGCCCAAGTTTCATCGCTACTCGCCCGAGGACGAGCTCGGCGTCGCGGCGCGCACGCTTCCGGGCGTGCACGAGAAGGGATCGTTTTTCACGCGCGGCTCGGGCCACAACAAGCTCGGCGGGTACACCGAGAGCCCGGACGAGTACCAAGAGGTCATGGATCGCCTCGCGCGCAAGCACCGCGCGGCGCGACGACTCGTTCCGAAGGCGATCATCGAACGTCACGCGGGGGCGAAGATCGGGATCGCGACGATCGGCGGTTGCGATCTCGCGGTGCGCGAAGCGATCGAAGCGCTCGCGGCGCGGGGTGTCGCGGCCGACTACATGCGTATTCGCGGGTTCCCGTTCGGCGACGAGGTCGAAGATTTCTTCCGCGGTCACGAGACGGTCTTCGTCGTCGAGCAGAACCGCGATGCGCAGCTAAAATCGCTCGTCATCCTCGAGACGCCGACCTTGAAGCGAAAGCTCCGCTCGGTGCTCGCGTACGGCGGTTTCCCGCTTCAGGCCGCGCAGGTCGTCGAGGGGGTTCTCTCGCAGCTCCCCCCGCGGGACACCGCGGCGACCGTGGCAGAGGAGGACCGAGAATGAGCTACATCAAGAAGCCCGCCGCGCGGCACCCGTCGCTCCAGCCGAACAAGCTCGGGCTCACGGTGCGCGACTACGAAGGATCGATGTCGACGTTGTGCGCCGGTTGCGGGCACGACTCGATCACCGCGGCGATCGTCCGCGCGTTCTACGAGCTCGACACGCCGCCGCACATGCTGGCGAAGCTCTCGGGCATCGGCTGCTCGTCGAAGACGCCGACGTACTTCGTATCGGGCGCGCACGGCTTCAACTCGGCGCACGGACGCATGCCGGCGATCGCGACCGGCGCGAGCGCCGCGAACAAGGAGCTGCTCTACATAGGCGTCAGCGGCGACGGCGACTCGCTGTCGATCGGTCTCGGGCAGATGTGCCACGCGATCCGTCGCAATGTGAGCATGCTGTACATCATCGAGAACAACGGCGTGTACGGCCTCACCAAGGGGCAGTTCTCGGCGTCGTCCGACATCGGGTCGAAATCGAAGAAGGGCGAAGCCAACACGCAGCCGCCGATCGATCCGGTCATGCTCGCGCTCAGCATCGGCGCGACGTTCGTGGCGCGCAGCTTCTCGGGAGACAAGGCGCAGCTCGTGCCGATCTTGAAGGCGGGGCTCCTCCACAAAGGCTTCGCGCTGGTCGACGTCATCTCGCCGTGCGTGACGTTCAACGATCACGAGGGCTCGACGAAGAGCTACGTCCACACGCGCAAGCACCAACTGCCGATCATCGAGGCCGACTTCGTCCCGCACAAATCCGAGATCGTCGCCGACTACCCCGAGGGGAGCACGACGAGCGTGACCATGCACGACGGGAGCGTCGTCCGGCTTCGCAAGGTCGCCGCGGATTACGATCCGTCGGATCGAAGCGCGGTGTCGTCGTACCTGCAAAAGCACCAGAGCAAGGGGGAGATCCCGACCGGGCTCCTCTATCTAGACGAATCGGGAGTCGAGATGCACGAGGGCGCAAAGACGGTCGACACGCCACTCACGCGATTGCCGTTCGAAGAGCTGTGCCCGGGGAACGCGGCGCTCGCAAAGTTTCAACAGGCGTATCGCTGAGGGCGCGCGAGGGCGAAATCACGCCGCGGTAGGAGCCGCGGCCGACGGAACCGACGGCGCGCCGATCTTCGCGTCGACACGCGGCGTGGGCTCGCGCTCGAGCGCTGCGTCGATCACTTGATCCATCCGACTCACGAAGACGAACTCGAGCTCGCTCTTCACCTCGGCCGGGATCTCTTCGAGATCGGCGCGGTTGCGCTCGGGCGCGACGATCCGCTTGATGCCCGCGCGGTGCGCCGCGAGCACCTTCTCCTTCAGTCCGCCGATCGGGAGCACGCGCCCGCGCAGCGTGATCTCGCCGGTCATCGCGACGTCGTGACGAACGCGAATGCCGGTGAGCAAGCTCACGATCGCGGTGAGCATCGTGACGCCCGCGCTTGGTCCGTCCTTCGGCATCGCGCCCGCGGGGACGTGGATGTGCAGATCGCTGTTCTCGGCGAAGTGGACGTCGATGCCGAACCGATCGGCGTGCGACCTCACATAGCTGAGCGCGGCCAGCGCGCTCTCTTTCATGACGTCGCCGAGCTGACCGGTGAGCGTGAGCTTCCCCTTCCCCGGCATGCGCGTCGCCTCGATGAAGAGGATCTCTCCGCCGACCGGAGTCCACGCGAGCCCGGTCGCGACGCCCGGATCTTCCGTCCGCTCCGCGACCTCGCTGCCGAAGCGCGCGGGGCCGAGGAACTTTCGCACGTCCTCTTCCGTGGCGACCACGCGCTTCTCGATCGCGTCCGTCGAGCTCTTCTCGGCGATCTCGACCGCGACGCCGCGCACGATCGCCGCGAGCTGCCGTTCGAGCGAGCGCACGCCCGCTTCGCGCGAATATTTGTCGATGACGATCTGAAGCGCTTCGTCCGAGATCTCGAGACGCGACGCATCGATGCCGTGCTCGGAGAGCTGCTTCGGCACGAGGTGCGTGCGTGCGATCGCGTGCTTCTCGCGCCGCGTGTATCCCGGGATCTCGATGATCTCCATGCGGTCGCGGAGCGGCGCAGGAATGGTGTCGCCCTGGTTCGCCGTCGCGATGAACATGACGTTGGACAGGTTGTACGGAATCTCGAGGTAGTGATCGGTGAACGTGTCGTTCTGTTCCGGATCGAGCACCTCGAGGAGCGCCGACGACGGATCGCCGCGGAAGTCCGAGCCGAGCTTGTCGACCTCGTCGAGGACGAAGACCGGATTGGTCGTGCCGACCTTCTTCATCCCTTGGATGATCTGTCCCGGCAGCGCGCCGATGTACGTGCGGCGGTGACCGCGGATCGCGGCTTCGTCGTGGACGCCGCCGAGCGAGATGCGCTGGAGCTTGCGATCGAGCGCACGCGCGATGCTCTTCGCGAGCGACGTCTTGCCGACGCCGGGCGGACCGATGAGGCAGAGGATCGGCCCTTTTTTGTCGCTCTTCAGCTTTCGCACCGCGAGAAATTCGAGGATGCGCTTTTTCACCTTTTGGAGGCCGTAGTGATCTGCGTCGAGCACCGCGCGCACCGCCGCGATGTCGGCCGCGTCCGCGCTCTCGTGCGTCCACGGCAGATCGAGGATCCACTCGAGGTACGTCCGCGTCGTCGACGCGTCGGGTGATCCCGCCTGCATGTTGCGAAGGCGCTTGAGCTGCTTCTTCGCGACGGTGAGCGGCTCTTCCGGAAGGTTCGCCTTCGCGATTCGCTCTTCGAGCAGATCGAGATCGTTCGTCTCGTCGGTATCGCCACCGAGCTCTTCCTGGATCGCCTTCATCTGCTGACGAAGCACGTGCTCGCGCTGCGTCTTGCCCATCTCGTCTTTGACTTGCGAGTTGATGCGAGCGCGCATCTTGAACGTCTCGAGGCGACGCGCGACGTGCTGGAGCACCTGCCTCATACGCGCCTTCGTATCGAGGTTGGCGAGGATCTCGATTTTCTCTTCGACCGTCGTCGGCACGTACGCCGCGACGAAATCGGTCAGCGCCTCGGGCGTATCGACCAGGAGCCCGAGCTGCGCGACCACCGCGTGCGGCACCTGCGGGATCATGCCGAGGAGCTCGACCGTCTGATCGCGCAACGTCAGCGCAAGCGCTTCGGTCTCCGCGTCCGTGTCCAACGGGGCCGCGTCGATCGGCGTGACCTTCACCTCGACGTACGGCGTCGTGCCGCTGACCGCGTCGAGGCGCGCGCGCTCGATCCCTTCGACGACGAGCGCGTACGTACCGCCCTCTTGCTTCGCGGTCGCGAGCACGCGCGCAATGACGCCGATCTCGTGCAGGTCGCCGAGCGCCGGATCTTCGACCCGCGGATCCTTCTGCGCGAAGACGGCGATGAGCGGGCGCTCTTTTCTGGAGAGCGCTTCGGCGAGCGCGACCGTCTTGGCGCGACCCACGTCGAACGGGACGGTCACGCCGGGAAAGAGAACGACATTGCGGAGCGGGAGGAGAGGCAACGACTGCGATGCACGGGGCATGAATCTTTACGTAAGCACGCCTTCGACGTGCGCCACTGTCGGCGGACCGACAAGCGCTCGGCGCGATTCGTCATGCGCCCGTTGCACCTGCCGGGCCGCTACGAACGTGAGCGTCCGCGCATCAGATGAGAGAGCAGATCGCTCATCGAAACCGTCGCGATGCTGCTGTAGCTGTCGGAGATCGCGTACGGGATGACGAGCACGCCGTCGTGGAGCATCGCTCCGCAGGAATAAACGACGTTGGGCACGTAACCGTCGCGCTCGTCGGTGTTCGGGGCGAGCATCGGTTCGTTGAGCTCGCCGATGACGCGCGACGGATCTTCGAGATCGAGGAGCAGCGCGCCGAGCCAGTACTGCCGCATCGGACCGACGCCATGCGTGAGGAGCACCCAACCTTCGGGCGTCTCGATCGGCGATCCGCAGTTGCCGACCTGCACGAACTCCCACGGACGCTTCGGACCATGGACGAGCTTGGACTCGTTCCAGAAGTGGATGTTGTCGGACTTGAGGAGATAGATGTTCTCGCCGTCGAGGCGCGACGCCATGACGAAGGCGTTCCCGATCTTACGCGGGAAGAGCGCCATCCCTTTGTTCTGCACGCACCGACCGTTCAGCGTGTTGATCTTGAAGTGCCGGAAGTCGGTCGTCTCGATCAGCTGCGGGAGAACGCGGAAGCCGTTGTACGCGGTGTACGTCGCGTAATAGACGACGCCGCCATCCGGACTGACGAAGCGCACGAAGCGCGCGTCCTCGATGCCGCGGCTCTCGTTCGCGCTGACGGGGAAGATGACGCGCTCGGAGAGCTGCGCGTCGGGCGAGAACTCCAGCTGGTAGTTCGAGTGCGCGAGCCAGAGCATGTTGTCCGCGAGCTCTTTGAACGACGTGTCCGTCCCCTGCGGGCGGCACTTGTCGATCGCGTACTTCAGGTCGGCGATCGAGAACTCGGTGTCGAGGAGACCGAGCACGGCGTCGGCCCAAGGTCGGTGCGCCTTCATCTCGACGAGCTTCAGGACGTACGAGCTCTTGTCGTAGAGCATGTCGTCCTCGGGGCGCGCGGTGAGGGCGAAGCGGCTCGGCGTGTCGATGGTGATCCGATGCGCGGCGTCGATGACGCCGGTGCGAAATTCGATCGACGAGATGTGCCCCTCGCCGCACGCGCGCAAGCTCACGATGAACCGCACCGAGCCGCGCGGTACGCCGTTTTGATCCGGATGAAGGACCATCGACGGATTGAAGAGCGCGACCGACTCGAGCGAGTACTCGTTGGTGAAGTACGCGCCGAGGAGGAGGCGGCGCTCTTCGCTGAGCTCCTCTTCGAATCCGACCGACGCAGTCGCGAGCGCGAAGTTCTGCCGGAAGATGCCGCGAATGTCTTTGTGCCTGAGTCGGTAGTCGCTCACCAGGGTGGCGAGCATCGACGCGACCTCGGCGTCGCCGAGCGACGCGACGCGCCCGATGATCTCGAGGACCCGCGAAGAGCCTCCGGGCAAAAACGATCGCGCGATGACGCGGCGCGAGTCGGCGGCGAGACGAACGGGGAGGCGCGTGACCTGGAGCTTCGAATCCGTTGCGGGAGCGGCGGTAGCCAAGAGTAGAGACTAGCCGGACCTTCGCGAGGCCGACGCTCTCATTGCACGCCGCTGATCACGCGGCCATGGCGGCGGCGATGCGCGGATCGCTCGTGTACAGCGGATCGTACTTGGGCGGCGCGTCGAACCCGAGCTCGCGCCTCACGTCGTCGAGCGGACGCGCGAGCATCAACTCCCAATCGACGGCCGGGAGCCACGCCGCGCGCCGACCGCGCAAGAAGCCGTTCCAGATGATCTTGCGCGTCCCGGGGAACGTGCCGCCGATCTTCACGATGCCTAGGAGCGCCATGAGACCGACGCCGATGTTTCGCGTCTGCGCGAACGACATCGCAAGCACGGCGCCTTCGCCGATGAGATCGCCGCGGTAACCGGAGACGACGTGCCAGAGATCGTGCATGTCGCGGAGGCGATCGTTGAAGAGTCGGCGATCGGCGTCCAAGTCCGGGTCGAGCGAGTAGCCCTCTTCGCTCGCCGCGACGAGGCCGTCGGCGGTGATCTGCTGCGACCGCAAGAACTCGAGATACGCGCGGCCGAGCGTGTTCGCCGGGAGCGCCTCGAGCGACTGCGTGTCCTTCAAGAGCGGGAGGAGCGAGCGGTGGTCGGCGAGCGCCTTTCGTCCGACGTCGGTCGCGCGGAACTTGGCGAAGAGGCGCTCGCCGGTCGCGCCGCTCAGCGCCTCGACGACGCGGAACGCTTGCTTCGTGTCGTCCGGGTTGGCAAAGAGCGCGGAAAGCGCATCGAAAGCGGTGCGGAAGTCCATCGGACGGTCGAACGTGGTGGTCACGGTTTTTCTCCTGTGGAAGGTGCGGCGCCCAGGCCGTCACTGACAATATTGTTAGGGCGACTTACAACATTGTCAACGGCCGAAGTTACAACATTGTCAGCGCATGTGCGGCTACCCTGTGGGAGCGCCTCCGATGCCGAAGAAAACCAAGAAAACCGCGCCCCCGAGCGATGCCCGCGAGCGCATCCTCACGATCGCGGGGCGCATGCTCCAGCAGGTCGGCCCGGACGGGCTGCGTCTCCAGGAGATCGCGCGCGAGGTGGGCGTGTCACACCCGGCGATCCTCCATCACTTCGGAAGCCGCGAGGGGCTCGTCCACGCGGTCGTCGAGCGCGCGGGGACAGCGCTCGAGGCGGACATCGTCACGTCGTTCGCGGCGGGCGAGGCGGAGAAGGATCCCGCGGCGCTCGTCGAGCGCGTCTTTCGTACGTTCTACGGCAACGGGCACGCGCGCCTGATCGCGTGGCTCTCGCTGTCGGGCGTCTCGCAGGATCACGCGACGTCCAAGCTCGGCGAGATCGCGCAGATCGTCCACGCGATCCGAAAGCGCAAACACGAAGAGGCGGGGCTGCGGTGTCCGCCGTTCGAGGACTCGGCGAACGTCGTCATGCTCTCCTGCTTCGCGATGCTCGGCGACGCGATCTGCGGGCAGGCCGTTCGCGCGGCCACGAATCCGGCGAAGAAGGATCCGACCGGAGAGCGATTTCGACGGTGGCTCGCGGAGCGCCTCGTCGAACGGCTCGAAACGTCGCTGCCGTGAGATACTGATCGAACCGCACTCCCACGAAAGGTGGCTTTCATGAAAATGCACTGGTTGGTTCTTTTGGCGGCGCCGCTCGCGCTCGTCGCGGCGTGCAGCAGCAGCAGCAGCAGCGGCACAAGCGCGCCGGTTCCGTGCAACGAGAACCCGTGGGAGTGCACGAGCGGTCAGACCTGCTGGCCCAAAGACGCCGCGTCGTTCACGTGCCTCAACAGCGGCTCCGGCAAGAAGGGCGACGCGTGTCTGAACACACCGGGCTCGGCGACGTGCGGCGACGGGCTGGCGTGCCTTCAGCTCACGACGTCCGGCGGGACGTGCGTGCCGTATTGCGATTCGACGAACGTGGCGCACGCGTGCGCGACCGGCGAGACGTGCGCCACGGCGCGCTTCGGCGGACCGACCGGCCCGCTGCTCCACGTTTGCGCCGGCGCGAGCATCAACCAAGACGCGGGCACGAGCGATTCGGGCGGCGGCACCGATAGCGGCGGAGGCACCGACAGCGGCACCGACGCCAGCACCGACTAACCGACGCGTGCCTTCGCGCGCGCCTCCACCTCGAGGCGCGCAAGCTCGTCGTAGATCTTCGCCTTCTCCGGACCGAGCAACGCGAGGACCGTCGACGCGTCGACGCGCTCGAGCGTTCCCGCGAGCGGCCCCGCGACGAGCGCGCGCGCTTCGCGGATCGATGCGAGCGCGTCGTCGGTGTTGCCGGCTGCGAGCGCCGCGCGGATCGCCAAGAGCATCTTCGTGAGCTGCTCGAGCAGCTTGATGAGGCGATCCTTTTCGAAGAGACCCATGGCTCACGACGGTACCACCGCCTCCAGCCTGCGTTGTCGGCACCGCCCGAGAGGGGTTGCGTCATTTCCGCTCGCTCAGGCGGAGCGCAGTCGTGCGAGCACCGTCGCGGTCGCCTCTTCGACCGCGGCGTCGACGTCGATCGCGCCCGGCTCGAAGTAGTGCTGCGTCGCGATGCCGAGCACCAAGCCGACGAGGAGCGTCGCCATCGTCTTCGGATCGATCTTCGCGATCGTCCCCGCCGCGCGCGCCGCTCGAAGAAGCTTCGCACTCTTCGCTCGGTAGCGCGCGTAGAGCTCCGCGTTGATACGGCGGATCTCCGGATCCGACGACAGGCGTCCCCAAAACGAGAGGAGGACGCGACCGGCTTCGACGCGATCGACGAAGCCGCGCACGTTCGCATGGAGGACCGCGCGGACTTTGTCTTCGATGGTGTCGGACGCGAGGACCTCGGCGCGCACGCTCGCCTCGATCTCGTCGATGGCGCTCGCGAAGACCGCGCGCACGATCTCGTCTTTGCTCGCGAAGTGGTACGTGACGACGCCGCGGGTGAACGACAGCGCGCCTTCGAGCGCGCCGAACGTCAGCGCGTCGAGCCCTTGCTTCGCGACGATGCGGCGCGCAGCAGTGACGATCTCCGCGCGTCGGCGATCGCGAACCGACTCAGGCAAGCGTCGCTTCCTCGAACGCCTCGGGCGCGGGCGATCGCTCGAGCAGGTGCTTCGGCCAACGCTCCGGGTGATCGCACGGCAAGAGCGTGATCGTGCCGCCGTCCGGGCGGAGCAACTCGCTGAACCGACAATGGAGCACTTGCGCGGCGACCATGAGGCCAGAGATGTGCGCGCCCATGACGCCGTGGCTGAGCGTGCTCGCGCCGCACATGTAGAGGCCACCGATCGACGTCTTGAGCGGCTGCGCGAACGGACCGATCTGCGTGAGGCTCTTTTCGGTGCCGTAGAGGTTGCCGCGCGTCGACGCGCAGTAGTCGACGTTGGTGAGCGGGCTGCCGAGCTCGGCGAACGCGACGTGCTTCTCGATCCCCGGGACGACGTGCGACGCCATCTCGAGCATGCGACCGAGGAGCTGACGTTTCATCGCGTCGTAGGCCTCGGCGCGCGCGCCGGTCTTCGACTCGGCCCACGCGTTGAACGCGTCGTGACCGACGAACGCGAACGATTCGAGCGTGTGCTTCCCGCCGTAGTTCTTGCTCGGATCTTTGAGCGTGGTCGCGGTGACGAAGCCGCCGGGGATGAGGCCCGCATCGGGTCCCCACGCTTCGAGTCCCTTCGCGTACGTCCCCTCGACGTCGCCGTCGCGGAAGTACCAATAGTTCCCCGAGTCCATGCCGAGCGCTCGGAGATCGAGGTCCGTCGCCATGAAGAGGCTAATGGCCGACACCGACCACTTCGCGCGCGCGAGCCGCAGGCGCTCGAACGCCGAGAGGTGCTCGGCGCCGACGAGACGACCGAGCGTGACCTGCGGATCCGCGTTCGAGATCACGATGCGCGCGCGAACCTCGGTGCCGTCGGCGAAGCGGACGCCGATCGCGCGGCCGTTCTCGACGAGGATCTTCGCGACCTCGGTTCGGACTTTGATCGCGCCGCCTGCTCGCTTGAGAGCGCGGAGGAACGCGCGCGGGAGGGACGCGCCTCCACCTCGCGGGTAGTAGCCGCCGCCGAAGTAGTGGGCCTGGACCGACGCGTGGATGACCGCGGGGGCCTGCGACGGCGGGAGCCCGTGATCGCCGGCTTGCGCGCCGAGCACCGCGCGCAGACGACGATCCGAGACGTGATGCTCGATGAGCGCGCGCGCCGATCGCAGCGCCCAGCGCGTGACCGTCGGCGCGCGGAACGGGAGCTTGGCGACGTCGGCGACGCTCTCCATGCTCATGAGCGCGTTGAGCTCTTTGGAGATCCGCTCGACGTCGTCGAAGTAGGCGGCGATGCCGGCACGCTCACGCGGAAAACGGGACGCGAGCGTGTCGACGAGCCGCTCCTTCCCTTTCGGATAGTCGAAGCGATCGCTCTTCGCGTCGCCGAGGAGGACGTGATCGTAGCCATCGGGGTTGAGCTCGCCGAAGACGAGATCGCCGCCGAGCCCAAGCCCTTCGTAGATCCGGCGGAGCATGGCCCCTTCCGCGAGCTCGCCCAGGTAATGAACGCCCGGGCTGAAGCGGTACCCGCCGAGGCTGAACGAGTGGCACCAGCCTCCGGGGAGGTAGTGCTGCTCGACGACGAGCACCTTTTTCCCCGCGCGCGCGAGCGCCACCGCGGCCGCGAGACCCCCTGCACCCGAACCGATCACGACCGCATCGACGTCCATGAAGACCTCCGCTCGGCCTCAATTATAACGCGCGTTATAATTGTGCAAGGAGGGACGGTTCGCGATGGGCCCACTACGCCTTTCGCTCGACGAGATCCCGCTGGGCGAGACGCTACTTCAATCGAAGTTGAACATGACGGCGATGCCGCCGATGACCGTGCCGCCCGCGTCCTTCTGCGTGACGTCGACGCGGAAGTATTGGCCCGGCTGCGCGCCCGCCGGTTTGTCTGCTTCGATCGTGAAGACGTGAAAGTCGTTCGGCTGCTTGTCGATCCCGAACTCGGCGTGATGCGCGGTGATCTCCGCGACGCGGAGCTGCCCGCGCGTCGAGACCGCTGCCCCTTCGACCTTCACGTCGCCGAGCCGCGCGCGCCCGGTGAGCTCGAAGCGTGTCCCCGCCTCGACGTGGAGGTTGCCTTCGATGTCGCCGAGCTTCACGCGCAATTTGGTGCGCTCGACGAACACGACGTGACCTTCTTCTGCGCCGCGCGCGGAGACGGCGGGACGCGGTAGGCGCGGGAACGCCTTCCCGTCGTCGTCGAGCTGGAGGCGAACGCGCATGTTCGGCGGGATGCGGCTGCGATCGATGCCGACGGTCATTCCGTGCGACGGGTCGTACTTGTTGCCTGCGATGAACGAGAACGTTTTCATGATCCGGTCCCTCTCAGACGATGTTCAGGTTGCGCTGCATGATGTTGTTGAACTGCGGCTGCGCGCCGCTGCCCATGTACATCACGCGCGAGAAGGCGATGTCGCTCGAGGATGTCACGCGGGTGAGGCAGCAAGCGTGGTTCATCGAGAAGCCGGTGTAGTTGGAGCCTGTCGGAATCAGCAGGCGCGCGATGTAGACCGCGCCCGCCGCGAGCGGCCCGCTGAAGTACTCCGTCCCGCCGTCGTTGACCGCAGCGACGTGGATCGCGTCCGTCGCGCTGTCCCAGTTGTCCGGATACACCCAACCGGTGGCGCAGGCGCCCGTGACCGCCGTGACTTTGATTCCGCGCGCTGCGCCCGGGCCGATGTTGACGACGCGGACGTAGACATAGACGGGCACCGCGGTGATGCCGCCGGGCGCGGGGATGTTGTTCGAGGTCACGGCGTTGCGCGCGGCGGTGAACGCGTTGTCCGCGGCGCTGCCGGAGGTCGTCGGCCCGACGGGGATGAGCGCGATGTCGGTGCTGATGACGACATCGCCGCTCGACCAGAAATCCTGTCCGCCCGGAATCGGGCGCGCGCCGCCATCGGTCGGATAGCTGCGGATGTAAACGTCTGCGCGCCCGAGATCGCCGGCGTCGACGTCCACGTCGTGGACGAGCACGGCCGACGCGTCGACGCGCCCGTAGCCCATGAACTCGTTGAAGAGGCCGATGGTGATGGCCGTAGCGCCGGTCGTCGTCGTCGCGTAGCGCTGCGTGTACGTCTTCGCGCTCGTGCGTTCGATTTTGTGGCGAACGCTCGCCGCATTGAACGCCGCGCCCTCTTTGCTCCGAACGAGGAGCGCGAGGCCCGCGACGTGCGCGGCCGCGAACGACGTCCCGAGGCGCAGCGTGCCGATGGCGTAGCCCACCGGCGTCGTCATGGTCACGAGCGCGTCGCCGGGCGCGACGACCGAGATCTCCGGACCGTGGCGCGATCCGGGATCCCCCGCGCCTCCCAGATCCTTCCACACGTCGTCGCCCGTGTTGGCGGTCGGGACGTTCGGGACCGCGGTGCCCTGCTGCGTCGCGCCGCAGATCATCAGGTTCGGGTGGTAAGCGCCGCCGCCGCTCGTGTAGTTGATCAACTGGTCGGCGCTCGCGGTGAAGTTTCCGCTCGCGACGCACACGAGCAAGTCCGGGTTCGCCGTGAGCGCGGACTGCACCATCGGATCGATGAAGCGGACGTCGCCTGCCGCGATCCCGATGCACGCGACGCTCGGCACGCCCGATGTGCCCGCGCTATTGAGCGCCGCCGCGATGATCGCGTTCGTGAGCGGATCGATCGTCCCTCCCGAGCCGCCGCGGAGGGAGACGAGCGTCGCGCCCGACGCGTGGCCCGCGGTGCTCTGTCCGCCGTCGTCGTGGCCAGCGGTCATGATGCCGGCGAGCGCGGTGCCGTGATCGCTGTTCGGCGCGAAGGTCGCTGCGTCGACGCCGCCGGTGTCGACGTTGTGCTGCGACAGACGCCCAGCGGCGACCGCTTGGGCGAAGTCGGCGTGGTTCTGTTGGATGCCTTCGTCGATGATGAAGCCGCTCACGCCGGTGATGCCGACGTTGTTCTGCCACGCGTACCTCGCGCCGACGCGCTTCATGTCCCACTGCTTGTTCGCCTGCTCGGCGTCGCCCGCTGGAACCGTCGTGTAGAACGAGTCGGACGGATCGACCGCGGACATTCCGGAGACGAGCGGGAGGATCTCGTGGACGATTTCGGGCGCGAGCTGCGCGAGGGCTTGCGCGAGGCGGGGCGCGGCGAAGTGCGCGGCGTTCTCTACGAAGTCACTCGTAGAGAGGAACGTATACGGCCGAAGAAAGCGCGTGCGCTGCTCGTGCACCGAGAGGCGGAGCAGCTGGAAAATGCGACCAACGTCGGGACGCTCCCTGACATCGAGGCGAATCGCGAAGCCGCGAGGGAGCACGGCGACGAGTCCGCGCGCGCCTTCGATGTCGTCGCGATGGTAAACGGGCGCGACCATCGTGAGCGCGCGATCGGCTTGAAGCGCCGCGATCGTCGATTGCGAAATCGCCTGCCCATCCCTCGTGCGCGCAAAAACCCACTGCGGCGTGCGTGTGATCGGGAGCCCGGGAGGGGGCGGTGCGTGACCGTCGCCGCCGTCGTCGAGCACGAGCTTGTAGCCCGCGAGCGCGGTCACGAGCCCGGTCTTCGACGGGCGCGCGCGGAACACGACGAGGACGCGCGCGGGGGCGATGGTCAGCGACGAGCTGCCGCTCCGGAGGGTGAGAGGGAACGGCGTGGTGGCGACGCGGCGCCGAGTAAGAGTCGCTCTCTTCGGTTTGCTCACGGATGTCTCCGGCAGGCACGAGGAACGGCAGCGGGGCGAACGAATCGCAAGGCGCGATTCGGCAAAGCGGTATTTCGCGAGGCGGCGCGGGCGTGCTCGGCCCAACGTCTACGAGCACACGCATCGACGCGGGCGACAGACTCGCGAAGACGGGCGGGCGATGTCAAGTGACGGAATGGGTGACACGGCATCGAGCCAGGGGTGCTGGTCGCAACCGGACATAGCTCACTGCGGGGCGACCGACCGTCGCACTGTTCGCGCCGGGGGTCCTCTGATACCTCTCGAACTGCGGGTCGATCAGCCACGACACGCGTTCGCGTGCGCTCGCCGCGCGCCTCTTTGACACCGGGGGTCACCATGCCGCGTCTCGTCGCTCGGGCTCGTCGCTCGTTTTCGATCCGTCACGCCGTTCACCTCGCATTCGCCGCCGCGGGGGTCGGCGCGATCGTAGGCGCGTGCGCGCCGACGACGCCGTCGGGACCGCCCGGAGGAGGAGGCGCCGACGCATCCGCCGCGTCCGTGTCGGGCGAGCCGCACGCGATCGCCGCGAACGCCGCGCGCCTCGTCGCGGGCGATCCGTCGCTCGCGTCGATCATCGCACCGACGAAGAACGGGTGGACGCTCGTCGACGCATCGGGCGCGGACGCATTGCACAGGTACGTGTCGACCGGGTGGCGCGCCGCGGACACGCGCGACAACGACGGCGTCGGCGCGCGGTTTCCGGCGACGTCGGACGCGTCGTTCGATGTCGGGCTCGGGCAGGATCCGACGCGACGCGCGACGCTCACGCCGATCGGTGCGAGCGCGGCAGCGGGCGCGCTTCACGAGGGGCGCGTCGTGTTCCATGACGCGTGGAGGTCGACGGACGTGGTGATCGGCGCGGCGCGCGAGCGCGTCGAAGAGCTGCTCGTGTTGCGCGATGCGAGCGCGCCGACGTCGTTCGCGTGGAAGCTCGCGCTGTCGTCGCGCATGCCGACGGCGCGCATCGCGAACGGCGCGATCGAGATGGTGAGCGCGAAGGGCGAGGTGCTCCTTCGCGTCGCGAGGCCGTACGCGCTCGATGCGGACGGCGTGCGCGTGGACGCGGCGCTCGCGCTCGACGGCGACGTGATGCGGATCGCGCTCGACACGACGGGCCTGGCGTTTCCGATCGCGCTCGACCCGACGTTGGAGACGCCGATTTGGACGGACGTCACGCCGGGGAGTGGGAATCCGACGGCGCGCGTCGAGTTCGGGATGTCGTTCGATTCGAATGCGGGGAACGCGGTGGTGTTCGGGGGGTTCGCGCCAGCGCGAACGAACGAGACTTGGCTGTGGAATGGAGCAGCGTGGTCGGCGGGGTGCACGGGCACATGTGTACCGCCGAGCGCGCGGAACGATCCGGCCATGGCATTCAACTCGAACAGCGGAAAGAACGCGTCCGTCATGTTCGGGGGCATCACCGCTGCCGGCCCGGTCTACGCTTGCGACACGTGGGAGTACTCCGCGGGGACTTGGGGGACAACGGGGGCGAAGCAGGCTCCTTCTCCGTGCCCCAGCGCCGGCGGCACCAGCCCGCAGGCGCGCACGCAGGGCGCGATGGTGTACGCGGGCGCACTCGGCGTTCTCCTCTTCGGAGGAGGCAACTCATCCACGTTCTTCCAAGACACATGGACGTGGAACGGCAGCGGGTGGACGCAGCAGTGCACCGCGTGCGGGGTCGGCACGCTTCCAGCTGGCCGCGAGCTCCACGCCATGGCCTACGACGCAAGCCGCGCGCGGGTCGTCCTCTTCGGTGGTCAAAAATTGGGCTCGGTCGTCCTCAACGACACCTGGGAATGGGACGGCGCCGCGTGGGCGCAGAAGTGCTTGGCTCCTCCGTGCTCGAACACCGTGCCAGCCATCCGTCAGAACCACGTCATGACCTACGATGCGAACCGGAAGAAGGTCGTGATGACGGGCGGCAACGACAACGGCAGCACGTTCTACGGCGGCACGTGGGAGTGGGACGGCGCGACGTGGACGCCGCTCACGGCGGAGAACGCAGCGACTCCCGTCGCGCACAGCTATGCGGGCATGGTCTTCGACACGGTTCGAAGGCGAACCACGCTCTTCGGCGGACTCGTGAGCGGAGTCAACAGCAACAAGACCTGGGCCTTCTACACCTACGGCGAAGGCCCCTGCGCGAGCGCCGCCGACTGCGACACGAACCTCTGCCTCGACGGCGTCTGCTGCACCGCGAGTTGCGGCGCGTGCGCGATCTGCAACGGCACGTCGCCCGGCCTCTGCACCAACGTCACGAACATCGAAGCCCCGCGGTGCATGACGACGCAATACTGCAACGGCAGCAGCGCTTGCACCGCGAAGGCCGCCGCTGGCGGAGGGTGCGCGACGAACCTCGAGTGCCAGAACGGCCTCGTCTGCTCCTCGGAGGGCGTGTGCTGCAACTCCGTCTGCAACAGCGATGGCTGCCACTCGTGCCTCGCGGCCAAGACCGGAGGCGCGGCCGGATCGTGCCTGCCGATCAGCAACGGCGGCGCAGCGCGAAGCGGATGCGCGTTGAGCGCTCAGTCGACCTGCGGTCTCGACAGCATGTGCGACGGCGCCGGCGCGTGCCGCAAATGGGTGAACGGAACGAACTGCCTCGCGCAGACGTGCACCGGCACGACGCAAACGAACGCGTCTCTCTGCAACGGTTCGGGCTCGTGCATCGCGGGCTCCACGCAGATGTGCGCGGCCGGGTACATGTGCATCGCGGGCAACCCTCCGTCGTGCCCGACGACATGCAGCGCGGACACCGTCGGCGGCGACGCCGCGTGCGCGAGCGGCTTTTATTGCAATGGCGCGATGTGCGTTCCGAAGATCGCGAACGGACAAGCGTGCACCGTGCGCGACGGCCATTGCACGAACAGCCATTGCAACCACGACGGCATCTGCTGCGACGCCGCGTGCAACTCGGCGTGCGAATCGTGCACGACGGCGCGCAAAGGGAGCGGCGCCGACGGCGTGTGCGGCCCCACCGCGGTCGACACCGATCCGTATTCGCTCTGCACGCCCGGTTCGACGGCGTGCGGCGCTCCAGGCAAGTGCGACGGCGTGAACCGCGGCGCGGGCGGCTGCCTCGCGAACGCGCACAACGGCACCGTGTGCGGCGCGACGACGTGCGCGCTCAATGCCCTCTCCGGCCTTCAGTGTGACGGCAGCGGAGCATGCCTCACCGCGAACAACGTCGCGTGCGCCCCGTACAAGTGCGCCAACGGGACGACGTGCGCGGCGACGTGCACGGGCGACGGCGACTGCCAGCAATCGGGCACTGGTTTCTTCTGCGACGCCGCACACCACTGCACGGCGAAGAAGGCGCCGGGCTTGTCGTGCTCGAACGCAAACGAATGCGCGATGGCCAACTGCGTCGACGGCGTCTGCTGCGATTCGCCGTGCGGTGGGCAGTGCGCGGCGTGCAACCTCGCGGGCAAGATGGGAACGTGCTCGCCTGCGATGGGTCCTCCTGTCGGCACGCGCACGATGTGCACGGCGCCCGGCACGACATGCGGCGGAAGCTGCAACGGAACGAACTCCGCCGCGTGCACGTACGCGGACGCGACGAAGGAGTGCGGCGCGAAGTGCATGGGCAACATGGAGACGCTGAGCGCGTGCGACAGCCAAGGCGGCTGCATGGTGGGATCGACGCGCGCTTGCCCCGCGAACCTCGTTTGCGATCCGATGGCGCAGAAGTGCAAGACGGCGTGCGCGGTCGACGCCGACTGCACGCCGGCTGGGAGCTTCGTCTGCGATCAAGTGAAGCACCAATGCGCGCCCACCGCGGGAGCCACCTGCAGCACGGACGCGACGAGCGTCGTTCCACCGGGCGGCGGAGCGCCGACGTCGTGCGCGCCGTACGTCTGCTCGGGCACGGGTTGTCTGCAGAAGTGCACGTCGGTCAGCGACTGCATCGCGCCGAACGTCTGCGACACGACGGGAGCGTGCGTCGCGCCTGCCGCGGCGAACGGCGCGACGGGCGACTCGGGCGGGTGCTCCGTCGCGAGCGCGGGCGCGAACGGCGAGCGCGGCGGCTTCGCGTGGGCGGCGCTGGCCGGAATCGGAATCGCGGTGATGGCGCGTCGGAGGAAGCGCGCCGTCAGTTCGTGACTTGGACGAAGCCGGAGACGCCGATCACGTCAACCTGCGGAACCGGGCCGCCGTTCGAAAAGTTGTAGGTGCACGCTCCTACGTCCCACGTGCCGGCTCCGGGGACGATCGAACCGGCCCCGGTGTTCGAAGCGATTGATGCCCCAGTGAAGTTGATTCCATTTCCGGTGCTCCTGAAGAGCGTCTGGAGGTTCGTCGTGCCGTTTGCGCGGTAGCAAGGGACTGCTGCTACGGCGTTGCCGCCTCCGGTCGCGCCCACCGACGAGAGTTCGACGGTGAGCACCGCGGTGAGCCGCTGCGTCGACGTCGTCGTGATCGTCACCGGCGTACCGACGAACCGACGAGGAACCTCGCTTGCTTTCCCGAACGCCCCCGCTTGATCGAACGTATACGTCACGATCGCGAGCTTGCTCTCGATCGAATTGATCTCCGTCAGCAACGCCCCCCCCGCCGCCATGGCGGTCGCCGCCGTATTCGCATTCGTCGCTTCGAGCGCATACGGAACGGCGCCGACCTTCTGCGGCGTCCCCATCGAAGTGCCATCGATGAAGAGCTCGAGCGTCGTATCCGAATCCGTATGAACGTTCGTCGCGACGCACGCGTCGACCAACACGCGGAAGTACCCGCGCGACGTCGTCACGGTCTGCGCGCTGCCCGTCGTGTCGCAGAGCACCGCAGAGTTGCTCTGCCGATAGAGCTTGAGCGCGAACGTGTGGCTCCCGTCCGCGACCGCAGTCCCCGTCGCGTCCGTGAGCTGGCCCGCGTACCAGAGTGGCGTCGTCGTCGGCGCACCGCTTGCGCGCGCCCTGCCGAGCCCGTACGCGAGTGCGAGCGCGGACGCGAGGACGGTTCCGATCGCGACGACCTTCAGCTTCTTGTTCATGGGACGATCCCTCCACGCAAGCACACGCTGCCTGCGCACTGACGTGCGCCGACTTCGAACCCACCGCGAACGAGGCGCACCGACGTTCCGAGCGGCTGCCCGACGACGCCGAAGCCGCCGACGAGGACGACGCCCCCTCCGTCACGCACA
>JBBQXV010000180.1:0-19560 GCA_038209335.1 Polyangiales bacterium
GGCGATTCAGATCTGCGCGATCGAAGTGAAAGACAACCCGCGCTACCCGTACAAGCCAAACTACCCGCTGACGATCCTCGTCAACCCGAAGCTCACGCCGACGATCGAACAGACGTTCATGAACTTCGAGGGCTGCCTGTCCGTGCCGTACTTCCGCGGCGAGGTCCCGCGCAACCTCTGCGTCAGCGTGAGCGCGATGGATCGTCACGGAAACGATCTCGACTTCGAGGTGAAGGGGCTCACCGCCGGGACGTTCCAGCACGAGATCGATCATCTCTACGGCAAGCTCTTCGTCGATCGCGTCGTCGACACGAAGACGCTCTGCACGTGGCAGGACTTCGAGCGGTATTTCCAAAAGGACTTCGCCGAACGCGCGAAGGCGCTCGTCGCGAAGTGGGGGAGCTGAGTCTTACTCTGCGCCCGCTCCAGCGCCGGCCGCGCTCGCGTCCTTGCAGCAGCGGTATCCGGTCTCGGTGCCTTTGTAGAACTTGTCGTGGCCGCCCTGCGCGTCGCGGCAGGCGTGCTTTCCGGGTTGCCACCAGTTGCCCTTTTGCACGACGAGTCGTCCGTCGGAAAATCCGTCGACGCTGACCCACTCGGCGACGTTGCCCGCCATCCCGTGCACGCCGAACGGGCTGAGGCAGCTGGGATGCGAGCTTGCCGGCATGCGGCGATCGACCAGCTTGCTCTCGTTGCCCGGCACCAAGAGGTCCATGCGGTCGGCGTTGCAGAGCGCCGCGTCGCGCGCCCATCCGTACGAGTACGGGCGCATCTCTTCTCCCTCGCACGCGAAGTTCCACTCGCTCTCGAGGCACACGCGCGCACCGACGCCTTCGCACGCGAGCTTCGCGTCGGTCCACGACTGCACGTTGAGCGGGAGGTCGCCCCCTTTCTCGGTGCGCTCGTAGCGATCGATGCAGAAGCGGCGATGCTCTTTCTTCCCGCGGCACGTCGCCGGCTTCGCGTACTCGGCGCAACGGTACTCGTGGTACTTGCCGGGCGGGTCCATCCAACGAAGGCATCGCTGAATCACCTGCGGGCAATACTCGCCTTCGATGAGCGCCATCCCGTCGGGGCAGTCGGCGTGGATCGCGATCGGCGTCGGCGACTCTTCGGGCTGCGCGACCGCGGTCTGCGGTGAGCGTCGCGTCGCGCTGCCGCAGCCCGCGAGCGCCGCGGAGGCGACGATGGCGGCGAGACCCGCAGTGAAGAGAGGATGGCGTTTCGGCATGGGACGCGAAGCGGAGTCTCCATGCGTAGCCGAGGTGTCCTCGAACGCAACGCAAAAGGATCGCATGCGCATTCGGGGGTGTTCTCGTGCCAAACGCCTGGATCTGCGTGCCCCCAGCTGAGCCTCGCTCGCACCTGATACGAACGAAATTTTCTCGCGCGCACCTACATCGTGCCCGCGCGGAGAGCGTGGGAATCGCAACGGAAATGGCTCGCGAGTCGATTCGCGTGTCATCGCGTGCTGCGTGGTGTCGCCCTTGCAAAAGGGGTTGTCATGACACGCGCTCTACGTCTCGATCGTTCTCTCGTCGTCGCAACCTTCACCGCGAGCGCGCTCGTGCTCGCCGCGTGTGGCGATGCCAGCGTCGGCTCTCCCCGAGGTCTCGACTACTCGCACGGTGGCGGTGGTGGAACCGGCGGTGGCGGAACAGGCAACACCGCGACCGGCGGCGGCGGTGGCGGCACCAGCGGCGGCGGCGGTGCCGGCGGCGGCGGTGGCGGCACGAGCGGCGGCGGCGGCGCTGGCGTCGACGCAGGCGGTGGTGGTGGCGGCGGCGGCGGAGTGGACTCGGGCACGGTGACGCCCCCGCAGACCGCGGCGTACACGGTCACCGTCGACAAGCCGACGCTCGCGTCCGATCTCCTCGCGAAGTCCGAGCTCACACTGACGATCGCGCCGCAGGGATACAGCGGCTCGGTCGCGTTGAGCGTCATGGGACTGCCGACGGACGTCGACACGGTGTTCACGCCCGCGTCGCTCACGCTCGACGGCACGACGACCATGACCGCGAAGCTCTCGATCACGACGCACACGTCGACGAAGCCCGGTGACGCGCCGTTCTCGGTCGTCGTGACGTCGAGCTCCGGAACGCAGTCGGCGCCGTCGACGCTCACAGTGCACTCCGCGATCACGATTCAGATCCCCTCCGGCGCCAACAACCTCGGCGGCACGACCGCCACCCCGGTTCGCACGGCGTACGGCACGTACCCGATCGTCATCGCCGCGCCGACCGGCATCTCCGCGGCGAACCCCGTGACGGTGCGCTTCTACAACGCGGACAGCGTCTCGCACGAGATCCACGGCTCGGCGCCCGGCGCCGGCTTCGCGCACGATCCCGGATCGTTCGGCGCCGGCGCGATGGACCCGCTCGTCCGCAAAGTGAACACGACCGGCACGTACGACTTCTATCTCCACGATCAGGGCGGCGCGAAGACCGTCGGCCGCATCGTCATTCAGTGAGCGGCGTCGCAAGGTAGCTGACCGACACGATCTCGAGATCGACCTCGCCGCTCGGCTTCTTGAGCGTGACGGTGTCGCCCGCCTTGCGCTTGAGGAGCACGCGCGCGATGGGTGAGCGCCAGCTGATGTCGCCGCGCTTCAGCTCGATCTCGTCCTCGCCGACGATGCGGTAACGCGCGCGGACGCCTTCTTCGTCTTCGATCTCGACGGTCGCGCCGAAGAAGATGCGCTGCTCGTTGTCCGTGCGCGGCGGGACGATCGTCGCGCTCTCGAGGCGCTTCGTGAGAAAGCGAATGCGGCGATCGATCTCGCGGAGCTTCTTCTTGCCGTAGATGTACTCGGCGTTCTCGCTGCGATCGCCCTGCGCGGCGGCGTCGGTGACGTCTTGAACGACCTTGGGGCGCTCTTTCCAGAGGAGGCTCGAGAGCTCGTCTTGGAGCTTCTTCGCTCCTTGCGCGGTGATGTAGTTCTCGCTCATGCGGGCGCGGGCGAACGGAACGGCGAGTTTGCGACGTCGGCGAGGAGCACGTCGAAGATCCACGGCTCGTCGGCGTGCTCGCCGGCGATCTCCGCGACCGCGAGCGCGATCGCGCGGCGTGATGCGTGCGCGGGGATCGCGAGCATCGCCCACCGCTCGCCCGGCGCGCCGCCCCACTGACGACCGTGCGCGACGTGGAGCTGTCGCGCGCCTCCGCAGATCGCGATCCGCGTGCGCGGCGGACGCACGATCGCGATCGCGCGCTGAGCGAACGCGACGCGATCGAAGCGCTCGTCCGATGTCTCGACCATCGCGCGCTCTCGCGTGCGGGCGATCTCGGCGTGGTTCTTTTCGATCATGGAGAGCGTACGTCCGTCTCGAGGCTAGCTCTTCGCGCGGCCCTCGAGCTCGAGGTAGTAGCTGACGAGGTCTCTCTCTTTGTGCCCCATCTGCACGAAGCGCAAGGCGCGACCGAACGGAAACACGCGGAGCGACGAGCCGACGATCATCGCCCAATAGCCGAGCTCGGACGGACCGATGTCGGCCCAGTACGCGCCGAGCTGACGCGCGAGGATTTCGCTCAAGAACGCGCCGTGGCGACGCACGTCGTAGGCGTCCTCGCGCGAACGAATCTGTCCGTCGGCGAAGCGATCGTGGAGGTAGCGCTGCATCGCTTCGATGCCGGCGGTGTCCGTCCGAAGCTCGACGCGAAGGCGCTGCCGATAATCGCGACCGAGCTCGCGCGACATGTGCGTGAACGCGACGCGCGCATCGATGACGCTCTTCGGGAGCTCGTCGCGCGGCGGCGGCTGACCGTGGAGGCCGGGCGGAAGGCTCAACGCTTCGGCGAGCTCGACGGCGTGCGCTTGTTGGAGATTGCGCGGCGGCGCCGATTGGCGAGGAATCACGAGAGGCGGCGGCGGGCGTGAGTCGATCTTGAACGGCGGCTGCGACGCGCCGAGCATGTAGCCCGCGGGCGGATGGCTCGGCATCGTGGTCGCGAGCGGAGGATGCGACGGTGGGCGCGGCGCGACGGGCGCGGTCTGCGCGACGTGCGCGGGGACGCGATCGACTGGGATCGCGACGGCGTGGATCATCTCGGCCGGCGCCCGATCGCTCGGAGCGTGCGCGCCGGGGCTGTAGGCGGTGCTCAGCTTTGTGATGTCGTGGCCCGGCTGTGGCGCCTTCGGCGAGGACGCTTGCGCGGGCGGCGGCGCGCTCGACGTGGGCTGGCGCAGCGGACGCGTCGATCGACCAACCGGCTGCTGCGACGGTCGCGGAATGGGCTCGAGCACCGGCGTCTTCGGCGGCGGCGGAATGTCGTCGACGCGCGGCATCGGCTGCGGCGGCTTCGACAGGGGCCCCGCCACGCGATCCCGCATCGTCGGTTCCTCGATCATCGGCGCGCGGTCGACCTGCACGATGGGCGCGGGATCGACCGCGGTGTCCGGCGCCGCGTCGTCGTCCTCTTCGCGACGCGCGTCCGGTCGGCGCGACTCCGGACGCGCGGCGGCGAGGCGACGCGATTCGGTTCGTGCCGCTGAGCGCCGCGACTCGGGCTTTGGCTCGGGACGACTCGGCGCGGGCTTTGGAATCGAGGGGCGGCGCGAGTCGGGCTTTCAGGCGCGCGGCGGTCGCGTCGACGACGTGCGTGAGCTCGGTTGCGCGGGCGGAGGCCGCGAGCTCGGACGCGGCGGCACGAGCGGCGGCAGCTCCGGCGGTGACGGCGCTGCGACAGGAGCAGCTTGCATCGCGGACGAGCTTCGCGTGTCGAGAATGTCGAGCGCGCGGATGCGGAGCTCGTCGGGCGCGTTCGGGTTGTCGACGAGATCGCGCGCGAACGCCTTCGCCTTGCGCGTGTCGCCGGCGGCCTTCCACGCCTCGGCCGCGAGGAGCTCGAGCTCGAAGAACGTGTTCATGTTCGCGGAGAGCGACGAAACGCGCTCGGCGATCGCCGCCGGTTTCTCGGAGCCGAGGAGGAGCGCCGTGCGCGCGCGGAGGTACGCCGTGCCGGGGAGCCGGCCGCGCGCCCTTTCGATCGCGTCGAGCTTCTCGATGACCCCATCGGTGTCGCCGTGCGAGAGCTGCCCTTCGATCGACCAGAGCTCGACGTCTGCGAGCGGCCCGCGCGGTGGCACCTCGCGCACCATCAGCCCGCGCGCGACGGCCTGGAGCCGCTCGCGCGACGCATCGATCGCGCACGCCGCCGCGCGCAAGTTCACCGCGTCGAGGAGCTCGGTCCGCGTCGGTCCGCTCGCGCGGCTCGCGATGGTCGCGGGGGTCGTCGCGGCGAGCGCGCGCATCGCCGCCGGAAGATCGGCCGCCGTCTCGAGCGCCACGCGCCGGTACGTTCGCTCTCCGGGGCGACGATCGCGCGTGTACCCGAGCGTCGACATGAAGACGCGCGTGCCGGGCGCCACTTCGCACAGCAGCGTATGCAGAAAGATCGCCTGAAGCACGGCGGTCGCGCGAAGGACGCCCGTGTCGCGCGCGAGCGCTTGCAGATCGAGCCACCGCCCGACGTACTGCCGCACCCCCGCTTCGTACGCGCGCGACTCGAAGAGCTCGCCCGGCCCGAGCTGCGTCGCCATCTTCTTCGCAGACGCGCCGAGCGCATAGGCGATCGACAACGCCGGCTGCATCGCCGACGCGACCTCCGCCGCGAGCAGATCGCTGATGCCCGCTGCTTCGAGGCGCGTCCGCGCGTCGGCCGCGGTGGTGAGGTACCCCGCCTCGCGGATCGTCCCCGGTCCGTCGGAGAGGAGCTCGATCCCGCCGGCGTCGAAAAGCGTGTACTCCGCCTCGAGCGGCCCTCCGGCGCTCTCGACGATGACGCGATCTCCGACCTCGAGCGTGCAGGGCTGCACGGGGTGCCTCTCTCTGTCCTCGCGCGCGAGGAATGGATCACAAGGATCGCGGCAACGCCGCGAGGTTGCCAAGATATACGTTTTTCGATCTCTTTCGAGCGCCTCCCTCATACCATCCTCGCAAGGAGTGGAACTTTTCGATGACGTTCGCGATCCCCGTTCGATTTGGCACAGCCGCTCTGGCCGCCGCGTTGCTCTTCGTGGCGCTCGCGGGCGCGTCGGGCGCCTGTGGAGGCTCGAAGAAGCCGCCGGCCGTCGTCGAGCCCGCTGCGGAGGACGCCGGTTCCTCCGAGCCGGTCGATGCGGCGCCTCCTGCGCCAAAGTCGCTGTGGGAGCGCCTGGGTGGCAAGGACGCGGTCGTCGCGGTCGTCGACGAGCTGATCGTCAACGCGCTCGCCGACAACCGCATCAATAAGTTCTTCGACAAGGTGAAGAAGGACGAGCCGAAGAAGAAGCTCCTCCGCGACGCCTTCGTCGCGTTCATCTGCGACAAGACCGGCGGCACCGACTGCAACTACACGCCGAACAAGTCGATGAAGGACGTCCACAAGGACATGAAGCTCACCGAGGCGCACTGGAACGCGTTCGTCGAAGACTTGAAGATCGCGCTCGCGTCGAAGAACGTCGCCGACGACTTGCAGACCGAGCTCCTCACCGAGCTCTCGAAGACCAAGGCGGACATCGTCACGCCAAAGAAGTGACGTCGACTACACGGTCAACGTCGGCTGAGGAGCAGCTGCGCCGTCGACGGGCAACGCCGGCCCGTCGTCTTCCGTACCCGGCGCGCGCTTGTAACCGCACTCCTTGTTCGGGCACGTGATCATCGGCTTGGCCTTCGTGCCCGCCATCATCAAGTACGGCGACGCGCAGTCCGGACATTTTTCCGGGAGCGGCCGTGCCCACGCCTTGAAGTCGCATTTCAGTGCTTCGTTGTTGTAGTTCGTGCAGCCGAAGAAGCTGCGACCGCCGCGCTTCTTCGGGCGGATCTCGATGATGTCGCCGCCGCACTTCGGGCACGGAACGCCGATCGGCACCGGCTTCGCGTTCTTGCACGTCGGGTATCCGGTGCACGAAAGGAACTCGCCGTAGCGTCCGGTCTTGATGACCATCGGCTTGCCGCATTTGTCGCAGATGAATCCGGTCTCGCGCGGCGGCGTCCCCGCGAGCGGTCCGTTGCCGTCGGGTCCGAGATCGCGAGTCGTCTTGCACTTCGGATAATCCGCGCAGCCGAGGAACCATCCGTTCTTCGACCACCGCTTGTTCATGTTCGGCGTGCCGCACGTCTCGCACACCTCGGTCGTCGGCGTCGGCTCGGGATTCCAGCGCGCGCCCTTCTTGCTCGCCTCGAGCTGCGTGCGGAAGCGCTTGTAGAATCGCGTGAGCAGATCGACGCGCTCTTCTTTTCCCTCTTCGACCGCGTCGAGCTCGTCTTCCATCTTCGACGTGAACTCGGGATCCATGAAGTCGAGGTGGTTCGAGACGAGGCCGTCGACGACGTACTTGCCGAGCGTCGTCGGACGGAACGCGCGCCCGCCTTCGACCTTCTCGACGTAGTCGCGCGCCTGCACCTTGCTGATGATCTCGGCGTACGTGCTCGGGCGCCCGATGCCTTTGTCCTCGAGGTCGCGCACGAGCGACCCTTCCGAGTAACGCGCGGGCGGCTGCGTGAACTTCTGCTCGGTGAGCACGCCGGGCGGCGTGACGATCGCGAGCGCTTCGTTCTCGTTGAGCTCGGGCAGCGACGCATCGTCCCCTTCGGCCAAGAGCACCGCTGCGGCTTTCTCTTTGTCGATCTGCCCTTCGCCGTCGACCGCCTCGGGCCCTTCTTCGCCCGCGAGCGGCTGCGACTTCTCGCTCTTCTCGTACGCCTCGAGCCACCCCGAAAACTTGAGGATGCGCCCGCTCGTGCGAAGCCCGTACACCGGACCGCGCGTCGACTTCCCCTCGATGTCGATGCTCGTCTGATCGTAGACGGCCTCTTTCATCTGGCTCGCCAGGAAGCGCTCCCAGATGAGCTTGTAGAGCTTGAACTGCTCGTCCTTGAGGTGCTTTCGCACCGACTCGGGCGTGTGATCGAGCGACGTCGGACGGATCGCCTCGTGCGCGTCTTGCGCGTTCTTCTTCGACTTGAACGCGTTGGGCTGCGCCGGAACGTACGCCGCGCCGTAGCGCGCCGCGACGTGATCGCGCGCCGCTTGAATCGCGTCCGGCGACGAACGCACGGAGTCGGTACGCATGTACGTGATGAGACCGACCTGCCCGAGCTCCTTGCCGAGCTCGATGCCCTCGTAGAGCCCCTGCGCGACTTGCATCGTGCGCTTCGCGGTGAAGCCGAGGCGGTTGACGGCGTCTTGCTGCAGCTTGCTCGTCGTGTACGGCGCGGGCGCGTTTCGTTTGCGCTCGCTCTTCGTGATCTTCGCGACCTTGTACTTCGCGCCTTCGAGATCCGTGCGGACGATCGCGGCGTCGTCGCCGTTCGTCACCGGGAGCTTCTTGCCATCGCGCGACGCGAGGCGCGCCATGAACGGATGCGCTTTCGCGCCGTTCGTTCGCGCCGGCGTGAGTGCCACTCCGCAGTTCCAATATTCTTCCGGAACGAACGCTTCGATCTCGCGTTCGCGGTCGACGATCAAGCGCAACGCGACGCTTTGCACGCGCCCCGCCGACAAACCGAACGCGAGCTTCGACCAAACCAGCGCCGACACGTCGTAACCGACGATGCGATCGAGGACGCGCCGCGCACGCTGCGCGTCGTAGAGCGCCTTGTTCAGCTCACGCGGATGCGCGACGCCGTGCTCGACGCCCTTCTTCGTGATCTCGTGAAACTCGACGCGGCTCGTCGGCTTCTTCGCGCTCTTCAGCTCGTCGGCGATGTGCCACGCGATCGCTTCACCTTCGCGATCGGGGTCGGTCGCGAGGAGGATCGCGTCGGATTCCTTCGCCGCGCCCTTGAGCTCGGCGACGATCTTCTCTTTCCCCTCGACGACCTCGAACGCCTCTTCGAAACCCTTCGCGACGTCGACCGCCAGTTTGCCGGACTTGGACTTTGCCGTGCGGGGCAGATCCTTGATGTGACCCTTGGATGCGAGGACCTCGTACTTTGCCCCCAAATACTTCTTGATCGTCTTTGCCTTGGCCGGCGATTCGACGATGACGAGAGTCTTACCCATCCAGATGCCTCTAACTGCGACTGACGATATCGATAGGGATATTCAGTGGTTGTGCAGTGTTTGCCCTCCGGAAGAACCCGGCGGGGCTCTCTACTACTACGTTCTCCAAAGCGAGCGTCAAGAGCGCCGTCGATACGGCAGAGGTCCCGAGGCCCGTCGTGAGGACCAATTCGTCCTTGTGCTTGGGCTCGCTTCCGAGCGCGAGGAAGACCGCTTTTTCGTCGGGCGTCGTCGGCTGCGAGGGTCGGCGCGGCAGTCCGTGGACGGCGCGTTTGTCTCCGCGCGTCTTCTTGCCGAACCCCAAGGTGATCATGAAACCGGCGATCGACAAGAGGGGTCGCGCGCCGCGCTCGAGAAGCATTCGCGATCCGGCGAACCCCGGCGTCCACGGAAACGCGCCGACGACATAGAGAGGACGCGAGAGGCGCGCGCACCAGCTCGCGGCGTTCAACGTGCCCGATGGAATGTCGGCTTGGACGATGACGACCGCGTCGGCGATCCCGACGAGGATCCCATTGCGACGCGCGAAGCAGCCGGGTCGCGACGCGTCGTCGTCGGGAGCGCACGGCCAGATCATCGTGCCCCCCGAGCGCGCGATCTCCTCGTAGAGCCGCGCGTGCTTCTCCGGAAACGTGCGGCGATGGCCCGTGGGCGCGACGCACCACGTGCGACCTCCGGCGTCGAGCGCGCCGCGATGCGCGCTGGCGTCGATCCCCTCGGCGCCGCCGCTGAGGACGACGGTGCCGGTCTTCGCGATCGCAGCGGCGAGCTCCGTCGCGAAATTTTTCGCTTCGTCCGTCGCGTCGCGCGCGCCGACGATGGCGATCGCGCGCACGTCGTCGTCGAGCTCGCCCGCGATCCAGAAATCGGGAGGATGAAAGGGGAGGGAGCGGACGCGCGCGGGACGCATCGCGCGGTCAGCGATCTGTCTGGGGTGCACACCCGTCTTGTCGGAGCGTGCGCGCGGAGGTTGCGAAAATTCGCGCGAAGAGCGCGACGAGTCAGCGCGGCTTCGAGTAGACCTGCGCGGCGACGTCGCCGCCGCCCTTTTCGGCGAACATGTCGAGCTTGTACGTGAGCGCGGCCGTCGGGCAGAACGGATCCGGCGAGCGCCCGATGATCGGGGACATGTCGTCGGTCGTGTCCTGCGCGGACATCACGCCGGGCGCGAGCATGAGGCGGAGATCAAAGTCCTTGAGCTTCTCGGCGAAGCCGACAATCGCGTAGCAGGTGCCCGCCTTCATCGTGATGTCGGCCTGCACGCGCTCGTTCTCTTTGAGCGTCGCGCGGAACAACGGTCCTTCGGGCGCCATGCCCGCAGCGAACTGCTTCGCGAGATCGCGAATCTTCTTTGCGTTGGCGTCCGCGGCGGTCACGCCTTTGGGATCGGCCTTCGCGGCGGGCGCTGCGCTGACCTGCTCGAAGAGCTTTTGCTGATCGCTCGCCACGTTGGCGTTGTTGCCGTTGAGCAGCGCGCCGAGCGGAGTCTGCACCTCGGGCCCGTTGGATGTCGGCGGCGCGGTTCCCATCGGGGTTTCCGAGCTATCGCCTTCGAGCCCCGTCGGCGTGTCGACCTGCCGCGGCTTCGTGTTGGCGGCGGCGCACGCGGAGAGGAGAGATGGCACGGCGCCGAGTAGCGCAAGGACGGCGAGGAAGGCGAAGTTGGTCGAGCGGCGCATGCGAGTCATCGGCTTTGTCCCCTGTCTTCGGCGCAACATACACCGATTCGCGGATGGAAGCGTTCGACTCCGCCCATCGAATCGTCGAGCGGCGCGCGCCCTATTGCTTGACGAACTTGAGCGAGAACATCGTCTGCTGGACGCAGCCGCCCGCGGGAAAGCGCCAGTTGCGGACGTCGTTCGCGACGCAGTTCGAGACGGAGTTGTCCTCGCCGCCCGCTTGGACCGTTTGCACTTCGCCGCCCGGACCGATCGCGAGCGTCACGGTCACGTTGACGCTCTGGCGCGTCGACGGGCTCTTGTCCCAACACATGCGCGACACGCCGATGCGATGCTGGCCGATGACGCCTTGAATCTGTCCTTGCGTGAGGCACTGGCCCGGCGGCTTCGGTCCCTCGCTGCCGCCCGTCGCGTTGGGATCGACCGTCGGGCGGTTGACGCCGAGACCGCCACTGAGCGAGAAGCCGCCGGTCGACGCCGTCGGCGGGGGCTTTGCTCCGGTGGCTGCTGCGATCGGGCCGGGTCCGGTTCGCGGTCCGGCGGTGCCGGAGGTCTGCGGGAGCGGCGACGACGGATCGTTCTCCGGGAGCGCGTTGGCTTGCGGCCCGGCGGTCGGCGCAGGCTGTTGCTGAGCGAGGCCCGATGGCATTTGGATCACGACGGGCGCGGGCGGCGCGGCGGGCTGTCGCAAGAAGAGCGCGAGCGCGGCGGTGATGCCGAACGCGGCGGCGAGCACGACCATCGCGATCGCGATCCACGGTGGCGCTTTCTTCGTCGACGCCTCGCGCGCGTCCACCGCGGTCGCAGTCGCGGCGAGCACGGGCGGCGGCACATCGGCGAACGACGGCGACGGCATCGGCGATCCGAGGCTCGCCGACATCGCGGCGGCGCCCGCGGCGCTGGAGCCCGATGCGAACGGATCGGCGGCGACGCGCGAGTCGCGCGGCTCGTCGGGCATCGCCATCGTCGCGTCGTCGAGCCGCTCGGCCGTCGCGAGACGCGACGTGATCGGCACGACGTTGCTCCGCGCGGCGATCGCGGCGGCGCCCGGTGCAGCATACGGTGCGCGCGGCGCGGGAGTCGGCGACGAGCCGAACGAAGGACCGAGCGGAGCACCCGGTGCGTTCGCTCGCGGCGGCGCGCTCGTTCGCGCGGGCGCGGGGCGGCTGACCTTCGCGTCGGGAGGCGCGGGCGTCAGGAGCGACGTACGTCCGCCGGTCGCGGCTTCGCGAACGATCGCCGCGAGCTCCGCGAACGCGCGGACCGGCCGCCACTCCTCGAGCCCCTCTTGCCACACGAGCGAGTCTTCGGTGACCGCACCGAGCGCCGCCTTGCGCCGCACTTCGGCGATGCGGATCGGGCCGACGGGAACTCCGTTGATGGCGGCGTACCACTCGTCCGCCGCGGAGAGCTCCGCGAGATCGAACGACGCCGAGATCTCTTCTTCCCTTCCGACCGAGCTCTTGAACGCGCCCGCGAGCGCGCCCCCTCCACTCTTTTCGCCGCCCGCGCCGGGCTTCGGTGGAAGGTTCGCCGCGCGTGGCGGCGCAGGCTTTGCTGCGGCGAGGCTCGTCGCGAGCGGTCCGACACGCGGAGCCGCCGGCTTCGTCACGCCCGGACGCGGCGGCGCACCTGCCGGTCCCGCCGGCCTCGCGACACCGGGCGCCGCGGGCGACGCATTCATCGCATCAGGCGAAGGCGCCCTCGACGCGACGCTCGACTCGGTGACCTCCGCACGCACCTCGATTTGGTGCCCGCATTTGCGGCACTTCATCCGTACCGTCTTGCCGGCGATCTTGTCGTCGGCAATCTGGTACTTGGCCTTGCATTGGTCGCAGATGAACTTCACGCGCCTCGGGACAAGTTAGCGCGAACCGTGGCCGTCGCGCGAGGCCCAAACGTCAGAGCGTTAGAGCAGCTTGAGCAGATGCTCTTTGATCGACGCCCGCGTTTCCGCGTCCGGCGCACCGTTAACGCAACGCTCCCACATCTCGACCGCCTTGTGCTTGAAGCCGGCCTTTTCGTACAGAACCGCCAGGTTCTTCAGGGCGGGGAAGTGCTTCGGGTTCAGATCGACCGCGCGCTCCAGCTCTTGGATCCCTTCGTAGACCAAGCCTTTTTTCCCGAGGAGGAGCGCAAGGTGAAAATGTAGGCGGTACGACAGCGGGTCGATTTGCACGCCGCGCTTCAGTTGCTCGATCGCCTTCTCGATGTTGCCGGCCTTGTAGGCGGCGATGCCGTCGTTGAGCGCCCCCTCGGCCTCCGCGCTGATCGCCTCGGGATCGCGGTCGGGCGTCGGCGCGTGCGTCCCGTCGCCCTTCTTGGCTTTCTCTTTCGACGCGAACGCGCGGTTGATCGCGGAGACGACGTCGGCCAGCTTGAACGGCTTCTCGATGTACTCCTCGATGCCGTAGCTCTGCTTCAAGTCTTCGGCGATCCGCCACCCGCGGTAGACGGCGCTGATCATCACGATGGGGATGTGTCCGTACTTCTCGCTCCCCTTGATGCGCCTCGCGATGTCGAAGCCGTGGAGCTCGGGGAGCATCGCGTCGAGCACGATGAGGTCCGGCACGTGCTCCTTCACGAGACGAAGCGCGAGGAGGCCGCGATCGGCTTCGATGGTTCGGTAGCCTTTGTCGCTCAAGAGGCGCTTCAACATCTTTCGGATGTCGGCCTCGTCGTCGACGATGAGGACGAGCTTGCCGGTGCCGCCCGTCATGTCGGCGGCGGCTTTCCCCGCGCTGATGCGAAGATCGTCGGGGAGCTGCGTGACCGAAGAAATCTCCGAGCCCATGTTGCCGAAGTCGGTCGTCGACACCTCGGCCTCTTCGCCGGCGCGCTCCATCGCTTCGTCGACGATCGCGCGCGGCGGATCGGGCGGAATCGACGGCGGCTTCTGCTGACCCTGCGGGGTCGCGTGCGCGGACGTCGGCATCTGCTTCTCTGTCGGCGCGTGGAGCCCGAGCTGCTTCAGCGTCTCGTCGGGCACGCGCGGCCCGAGGTAATACATCTCGCCGGCGAGCTTCGCGTCGTACGCCTCTTGGATCGTCCGCGTGATCGTCGAAGGCACCGCGATGTACGGATAGACCTTCTTGCCCGTCACGAACTCGAGCTCGTCGATCACGCGCTTGTCGCTCGGATCGCTCATCGCGAGGAAGATGCGATCGCCGCGCATCAACACCGGCAAGATCCCGTGCGACTCGCTGACCTCGCGCGGCACGACCTCGAGATGCTCGAGGAGGATCGCGACCTGCGTGAGATCGATCCCGGGCACGCCGTGCTGCTCCGAGAGCGTGCGCAACGCCTCGAGCTCGTCGCCGCCGGCTGCATCGACCGCTTTGGCTCCCGGCTGCGGGGCGACCAGCTTCCGCTGGAGCAGGATCTTCCCGAGCGGGCGCTTCTCGTCGTTCGACATGGATCGGACGCTCTTAAGGAGAGTACGCGCCCGGGGCCGATTTGGGCAACGATATGCGCTAAGGCTCTTCCGCCGCCCCCACGCCACGCGGCGACGAGCTCATGCGCGCGAGGCTCTTTGCCTTGAAGCCTGCATATTCCCCGCGTTCGATCGCTGCGCGGGCTCCGGCGACCAGCTCTCCATAATAGTGGAGATTGTGGAGCGACATGAGCTTCAGAGCGAGGATCTCGCCCGCGAGGTAGAGGTGACGCAGGTACGCGCGCGTGAAGACGCGACCCTTCGCGTCGGGTGCGCACGCGGCGCACGTGCACTCGGGATCGATCGGCGAAGCGTCGCGTCGGTACTGCGCCTGCTTGATGACGACGCGGCCGAAGCGGGTGAGCGCCTGGCCGTTGCGTGCGTTGCGCGTCGGGAGCACGCAGTCGAACATGTCGACGCCGTGCTCGATCGCTTCGAGGAGATCGCGCGGCGTGCCGACGCCCATCAAGTAGCGCGGGCGCGCGGCGTCGAGTCTGTGTGCGACGGCCGCGAGCGCTTCGTACATGCGCGGGATCGACTCACCCACCGAGAACCCGCCGAGCGCGAGGCCGTCGAAGCGCGCGCCATCGACCTCGAGCGCCGCGAGCTCTTCGGCGTGGGCGACGCGAAGATCCGCGAAGCATGCGCCCTGCACGATTCCGAAGAGCGCCTGACGCGCGGGGCGCGGAGTGGCGAGCGCGCGTCGCGCCCATCGCGTCGTCTGCGCGACCGCGGCTTCGACGACGTCGCGCGGCGATTCGCCGGGCGGGCAGATGTCGAGCTGCATCTGGATGTCGGCGCCGAGGAGCCCTTGCACCGTCACCGCTTTCTCCGGCGTGAGCTCGTGCGCGGATCCGTCGAGATGCGAACGGAACGCGAAGCCTTCTTCGCTCGCCTTCACCAGCGATTTCCCTGCACCCGCGCCGAGCGAGAACGCCTGGAATCCGCCGGAGTCGGTGAGCATCGCGTGCGGCCAGCGCGTGAACGCGTGCAGCCCGCCGAGCTCCGCGATGAGATCGGCGCCGGGTCGAAGCCACAGGTGGTACGTGTTGCCGAGGACGATGCGCGCGCCCGTCGACGCGACCTCGTCGGGCGTCAGCGTCTTCACGCTCCCCTGCGTTCCCACAGGCATGAACGTCGGCAGATCGACTGCGCCGTTCGGCGTCACGAGGACGCTGCGCCGCGCGTGACCGTCCGTCGCGAGGACACGAAACGAGAAACCTTCGGTCACGTCTTCGCCTCCGCGTTCGCGGGCGCTCGCCAGAGGAGCATCGCGTCGCCGTACGAAAAAAACCGATAGCTCGCGCGGACCGCCTCTGCGTACGCGGCGAGGACGCGGTCGGTGCCCGCGAACGCGCAGACCATCGCGAGGAGAGTGGAGCGCGGCAGATGAAAGTTCGTCACGAGCGCGTCGATCACGCGAAAGCGGTACCCCGGCTGGATGAGGAGGCGCGTCTCGGCGTCTCCGGGGCGCACGCGCCCGTCGCGATCCGGATCGGCGGCGCTCTCGAGCGCACGCGCGACCGTCGTTCCGATCGCGACGACCGGCGCGCCGCGATCGTGAGCGCGTGCGATCACGTCCGCGGTCGTTCGCGAGACGCGGTAGCGCTCCGAATGCATCGGATGCTGGTCGAGATCGTCGACGGTCACGGGCTGAAACGTTCCGAGGCCGACGTGGAGCGTCGCCGTCGTGACGTCGCACCCGCGAACGGCGAGACGTCCGACGAGCGCTTGCGTGAGATGCAGACCGGCGGTCGGCGCAGCGATCGCGCCGTCGACGCGCGCGAACACCGTCTGGTAGCGATCCAAGTCGGCGGCGTCGTCGTCGCGCTTGATGTACGGCGGGAGCGGGACGTGCCCGCACGCGCGGATCGCCGCGTCGACCGACTCGCCCGACGGCGCCCACAGCGCGACCTCGAGCAGACCGTCGTCGTCCGCGCGACCGAGGAGCCGCACGACGAGCCGCCCATCGCCGACGCGAACGTCCGATCCGAACTTGAGCGGCTTCGACGCTTTGCCGAGCGCGCGCCAGACCTCGACGCGCTTCTCTTCGCCCGGCGCGAGCTCGATCGTCCGCTCTTCGATCCGACGCACGAGGAAGATCTCGACCTTGCCGCCCGTCTCGCTCTTGTTTCCGAGGAGGCGCGCCGGGATGACGCGCGTGTCGTTCAGCACGACGAGCGCGCCCGGTGGCAGCAGCGACGGGAGATCCGCGACGGTGCGATGCTCCGCTGCGCCACCGTCGGCGGGCAGATGAAGCAGCCGCGCCGACTCGCGGTCCTCTGCAGGGCGCTGAGCGATCAGCTCGGGCGGGAGCTCGTAGTGGAACGCGTCGACGCGCATGCGATCCGCGCGGAACTACCCCGCGCCGCGCAGCTTGTCGAGGATGCCGTCGTCGGTGACTGTTCTCAGGCGGTCATGCGTGCTGGGTGATCCTCCGTGTCGGCGGCGCCATCACACAGCGGCGCCGACTCGAGGGAACCACCGGGGAGCTTGGCGCGGAGGAAGCGCGCGAGCTCGGAGAGATCGTAGGGCTTCGGCACGAAGCCGACGGCGCCGCAGTCGGCGCGGAGGAGCTGCCGCTCGCTCAAGTGGTACGCGCTCGTCAGGACGACGCGCATCTCGGGGAACCGCTCGCGAAGCTTTCGCGCGAGCTGGATGCCGTTCGTCCCCGGCATCATCAAGTCGAGGATCGCGATGTCGACCGGCGCATCCTTGAGCGCCGCGATCGCCGTGTCCCCGTCGCAGGCCGTCACGACCTCGAAGCCTTCAATGCGAAGGCCGATGGCCAACACGCGCGTGTGGTTGGCTTCGTCGTCGACGACCAGAACTCGGGGCAAAGTGACCTCCGGCTAAGTCTTCGGCACGGAGCCGGGGTTCCAATCGCGTGGCGCCCGCTCCGTGCCTGCGCCGTATATGAGCAAGCGACGTGCCGCGTCTCCTTTGCGGATCGCGCCGAGCGTTATCGGGTCGTTGACGTGTCCGAGCGCCCTCCGGTGGATGCTGCTCCTTTCACCTTTGCAGCCCAGCCAGCATTCTACGTTGCAGCGGCGCAAGGTAGGCGCGTGTCCGCCTTGCGCTGGCGCAGGCGTTCCGGGTACACGGGCGGCAGATGCGAATCGCTCTCACGGTCGCGGCGTGCCTCGTCCTCGCGGGCTGCCCCGATCGCGACGCCCCGAGGGAGACTCCGCGTTCCACGAGCAGCTCCGCCGCCGCGTCGGCGACGACGCTCGCGATGGTCCCGTCGGCGAGCGTCGCGAAGGGACCGAACGCCCTCGCGCTCGAGCTCGCGCGAAAAGCGATCGCGTGCCGATGGGAGGCGACGGCGCCCTCCGTCGATTGCCAAGACGCGAAGACGTGGCGCGAGGCACGCGATGTCTTCGAGGGCGGTCGTGCGGACGCCGTGCTCGTGGGACTCCTCGAGGACTCCGACGATCGCGCGCGCCACCTCGGCGCATGGAACCTCAACGTGTTCGGCGAGCGCTACCGATCGGACAAGGCGCTCGCCGAGCGAGTGGTCTTGGTCGCGGAGCGCGAGAAGAGCGAGCGCGTCGCGGCGCCGCTCGGAGCGGCGTTGTCGCGCATCGACGTCGAGCGCACCGAACTGTTCGATCGCGTGCGCGCGATCGCGATGAAGCACGCGCTCCTCGCGTTTCGCACGAGCCTCGCGGCGACGCTCGCGAAGAACAACCTCGCGTCGCTCCCCGCGTTCACGCTCACGCTCGATCTCGTTCGCGATCCCGAGAAGGACGTGCGAGGCGCGGCCCTTGGAGCGCTCTGGCAGTGCAGCAGTCGTCGTCCCGAAGAGACGTGCCGCGCGTGGCGCGAGAACATCGATCGCACCGACGACGACGAGCTCGCGTCGCGCGCGTGCGACTACCTCACCTGGGCCGGCGCGTGCCAATCGCATTACGACGCGCTCCTCGACTCGGAAGAGAAGCGCTTCAAGTCGGGGCGCATGAACGGCGCGCCGTTCGCGAAGGCGCTCGGCAACCTGTGCGAGGACGTGAAGGCGAACGCGACGCAGCGAGGCCGCGCGACCGATCTCTTGAAGCGCATGGTCGAACAGAAGACGACGCAGAAATACGTGCGCTCCGCCGCGCTCGAGGGCGTCATGCGGTGCGACGCCGGAGGAGGGAAGGTGTTCGTCCAGAAATTCAGCGAGGACGACGATCCGTTCGTGAAAGAGCGCGCGCGGGAGCTACTCAGACCGAAGCGCTAGATCCTTCGTCGCTCACTCCTCCAGACGACATCCGTCGGAGGTCACTTTCCGTCGAACGTGATCCCGAGGCGGGTCATCTTTCGCCACAACGTCGTCGGCGAGATCCCGAGTACCTCGGCGGCGCGCTCACGGCTTCCGTCGCTGTCACGAAGCGCGGTCTCGATCGCCTGACGCTCCGCCGAGTCGACGACGTCCGACAACGATTTTCCGCCACCACCGCTCGCTCCGGCGGCGGGCACCGACGCGGGCGGCGGCAAGAGATCGTCCGCCGTGATGACGCCGTTCTGCACGAGCGCGACCGCCTGCTCGATCATGTGCTCGAGCTCGCGGATGTTTCCCGGAAAGTCGTAGTTCTGCAGCGCATCGAAGACGTTGTCGTGGATGCGCGCGCGCGACGTCATCTTGCGGTTGTACTTGTCGAGGAAGTGACCCACGAGCTCGGGGATGTCCTCGCGTCGCTCGCGCAGCGGCGGAAGCTGAAAGCGCGCGACGTTGAGTCGGTAGTAGAGGTCCTGCCGAAAGCGTTTTTCGGCGACCGCGTTGAGCAGATCCTGGTTCGTCGCGGCGACGATGCGAACGTTCACGCGGATCGGTTTGTTCTCGCCGACGCGGCGTACTTCGTTCTCTTGAATCGCGCGGAGCAGCTTCGCTTGAAACGTGATCGGCGTCTCGGCGATCTCGTCGAAGAAGAACGTCCCGCCGTCGGCCTCTTCGAAGAGCCCCTTGCGAGCGCTGACGGCGCCGGTGAACGATCCGCGCGCGTGACCGAAGAGCTCGCTCTCTAGCAGCGTCTCGGTGATGGCGGCGCAGTTGACCGGCACGTACGGACGGTCGGCGCGCTTCGAGTTCGCGTGGATCGCCTTCGCGACGAGCTCTTTGCCGGTCCCGCTCTCGCCCGTGATGAGGACGATCGCGTCGGTGGGCGCGATGCGAACGATGCGCCCGAGCACCTCGCGCACCGCGCGCGACTTTCCGATGATGTTCTCGAACTTGTAACGGTCCTTGAACTCGGTCGCGAGGAACGACACTTCGCCGGCGAGGCGTCGGTTGTCGAGCGCCTTCGCGACCTTCACGAGCAGCTCCTGCTCGGTGAACGGCTTCTGGATGTAGTCGAACGCGCCGAGGCGCATCGCTTCGACGGCGCTCTCGATCGTCCCGTACGCGGTCATCACGATGACCTCGGTGAGCGGGTGCGTCTCTTTCGTCGCGCGGAGGACGTCGATGCCGTCCTTCGTCCCCAT